>CAYFJO010000050.1:0-39807 GCA_964343305.1 uncultured Pirellulaceae bacterium
GCTTTCGTCGACCAGTTGGCCATCGCGGACGAGGATCTGTTGAACGAAACCAGGGCTTGCCGCGCGGATCACGTTTGGCGGCGCGAACTGTACGACCGCGGGTGCCTGCATCGTGCCAGGCCAGGGAACATAGACAAAGGTCAAGGTCGCGGCGGCGGCGAGAGAACCGGTTGTCCAAGCAAGGCGAAATCGATTTGGCCGTTCGCCCGGTTTGCCAAACAGCAGGTACTTTGCAAACCGAATCAATGGCAAGCCGAGCCACAGAACGACAGCAACAAGAGCCAGGATGATGCCCACTCCGTCGAACAGAGCGATCGCGGCGATTGCCAGCGAAGCACACACGAACCACCGCCAGACAAACGCGGCCACGCCATAGCCGGCAATGGTCAGTCGCGTGCCCGTCTTCCAAGCGGGAAGCGACGATGGCAGGGCGAGCAACCAGCGTCGTGACCAGTGTCGCAAGTATTGCTGGCCGTTGGTGTATAAGTTGGTGATGCCGAGCACGTCGGACAGGATGTAATAGCCGTCGAAACGCATCAGCGGGTTGGCGTTGAACACGATCGTGCTGAGGCTAGCCATGATGATGATGTTGTAGCACACATAGCTGAGGATGCCCGGTGACGCCTGGCTCCAGATGATGGCGGCCACGGCGGCAATAATCAGTTCGATATACATGCCGGCGGCGGCGACGTGGATGCGTTGCCATGGGCTGCGAAAACGCCAGCTCGACGTGACGTCGACGTAGGCCAGCGGGGCGAACAAGATAAATATCAGTCCCCATTCGCGAACCGCGCCGCCATATTTCTTGCAAGCGATGCCGTGCGAGGTTTCGTGTATCACTTTTAGCGCCGCCCAGCCGGCGGCCAACCACAGCCAATTGGACGGCGCGAAGATACCGTGCGATGCTTCTTCGAATCGCGCCCAGTCGCTGAACACGAGGTAGGCACCGTATGCGATCAAGCCCGTGGCCAGCAGCATCACCACCGGTGCATGAATCCAGCGAACCAACGGCGCGAGCCATTCAAAAAAACGATTCGGGTTTCCCAGCGGCAGCTTGATCATCAACGGGTTAAATCGTTCGGCCATGCGGCGTTGCTCGGCCTCGATGGCTTGACTTGCCAGCTCCTCGGTGTCCGCCGATTTTGTGGTGTTGGCAAGCTTGGTATCCACGAGCCATTTGCAAATGGCGATGGTGTCCTGCTCGCTGAGTCCGTGGTTGGGCATGGCCGACGAGAGTTCCGCCAAAGCATCGTGAAGCGTGATCGTTCCGTCGAGCAACGACATAAACGCGTACTCCGTCACGCCGACACGGAAAAACTTTGAGCTGATCGGATCTTCGATTACGTAATGCAGATCGCCATCGGTCGTGCGCGGCGAAAAGACGAGATCCGGGCGCAGCGTCAGCCGCGCGTTTCCGATCTCCTGGATCGCCGGATTTGCTGAGTCGACGGCGCTAGCCGCGGGTTGTCGAGATCCTCCGTTGCCCGAGGCTAGCGCCTTCGGCTCACGTTTTGGATTTAGATCCCCAGCCATCGCTGTACTGTCTCCCATGGTTTGTGGAACAGGATCCAGCCCAGTGGTTGATCGGGCGTCGTGATCTTGGCGCGGCCGTTCATCCCAGGTTGCAATGTGCCGCCGACGTTGTCGAGTGTCGCTTCGCCGATGAACACGTTTTTATTGTCGCGAATTTCGCTGCGAGGATGAATGTTTCTCAACTCGACGTCGAACGTCTCGCCCGCGTAGGCGTCCAGTCGCACAGCGACCGACTGTTTTTCGCTGAGGTAGGCGATGTCGTCTTGAGGCACGGCGATTTCAACAATCATCTTGTCCAGCGGGGCCACTTCGAACATCGACTCGCCGATTTCCAACGGCTTGCCTTCGGCCCGTTCCCAATCGCCGCTCGTGACGATGCCATCGATGGGACTTCTGATTTCGAGATGTTCCGCGCGATGATCGAGCAGTTGAATTTGTACTTGCAAACGATCCATTTCCAGGCGAGCGATTTGCGCTTCGCCATAATGTTGCGACGCGAGCGCGGCGTCTCGTTTTTTGGCGGCTTGCTGTTGATCCGCGACAAGACCGGCACGTTCCCAGCGCATCTCGCGGGCGTCTAGTTTTGCGAGCACATCGCCTGCCGCGACAAGGTCGCCCGGTTTGACAAGCGATTCTTCCAGCGTTCCTTCAAACGGCGCGACGACGTAGCGGCGCGTCACCGGCTCGAGCTGGCACTCACAATTGACGTTGTACGGCATGGGAATCGCCATCGAGGCACAAAACGCGACGAACGCCAGCAGGCCAATGAACCCCGGCCAGGTCCCTAATCGTCCAATCGTGCCTCGAACCAACCGCGCCGCAAGACTCGCTTCCAACTTTTGATTCACTGCCAAACAGCTCGCAAGCGGCCGTTCGGCGACGCGCAGCGCTTGCGTGAGGTGCACAACTTGATCGGCGGGACCGTCACCGAAAACAAGCAACGCGCCGATGGCATTTCCATCGCCGTTATGCAGCGGTGCACTGACGGCTGCTTGAGCGCTGTTGATGTTGCCGGCTTGTTTCAGAGCGATGTTGCCTTGCCTGGATTGAATCCCTTCACGCAACCAAACCGTCACCTGGTCGTTCAAGATTGCTTCGTCTAACGACGATTGAATGGCCTGCGACAGTTCACTGCGATGATCAAAATCGCCAAAGCCCGAGATTGCCTGCAAGCGACACGCTCCCCTACCGCGACGGCGTGTGCCAATGGCGACTTGTCGCGTGCCAAGCAAGTCCGCCAGATCATTGACGATCGTGATGCATGCGCGATGGATGTCGGCAGATTGGTGCAGCTTGGCGATCAGTTCGAGCAGCGCGGCGGTCAGTTGGACTTGCTGTTCGGATTCAGCGAGACGTCTTTCTGTGTCCGATGGTTCATCCGTCGCCGTCGGAGAGTGATGGCAGATCGACGGACCGTGATCGACGACAACTTGTTGGCTGGTCACTGTTCATCCCGAATTCGTCGTAGCTGCGTTCGCCAGAACGCGGGTTTCATTAGCACCTGTGTCCGCACTCTGGCGAGTGCAGCTACGGTTCGAAATACGTTCTACTTCTTCTCTGGGAGATTGACGACGCAACGTTCGCCGCTGCGGCATTTGCCTCGGGAGTTTTCAATCCGCACTTTCATCCGCACGGTGCCGCTTTCCGCGTCGGTCGTGGGAGCGATGAATTGAATCACGCCTTCGACCGGTTTCGATGCCGATGGGAATTTGACTTTCATCTTGCCGCCAACCTTCAGACGTGCGGCCTGCGGGCTCGGTATCGAAAAAGTCGCCAACAGCGGGTCGAGTTCGACAATCGTGAGGACTTCAGGTGAGTTTGGCGCCACGAATTCGCCGAGGTCCTTGTGGGTTTCCGAAACCACTCCTTGAATCGGCGACCGGATCGAACGGCGCCGGAGTTGCACTTCGATCTTGGCGTGTTCCAGCCGCTTGATCAGCAGGTCTTCCTGGACCGCCTTCAGTTGCCCTTCCGCGACCGCCAACTCAGTGCGGGCCCGGTCCACTTCTTCTTGACGGGCGTGGCCGGCGGCTCGCAGGTCTTCGAGCTTGTGCAATCGCACCTGTTTTAGATCCACGTCGGCCAGCGCGGATTCCAAGCGGCCGGTGGCGTTCATCGCTTTTTTCGCGATTTCCAATAGGGCACGATGCACTTCGTCATCCAACTCGGCGAGCACTTGCCCCTGCTGGACCACGTCGCCTTCTTCGACTTGGAGCTGTTTGATAATGCCGGTTTCGCTCGACGCGACATGGATCGTGCGATGCGGCTCGGTAAAGCCATCCACTTCGACGCCGGTGGCTGCTCCCACACAAATCACGCTGAGAATTGCCAATGCACAAACCCACCACATCGTGTTTCGATCAAAAGTTGGTTCCCAGGAATGGGCCTTGACGATGTTCATCATTGCATCACGCTCCGCATCTTCGTGACAAAAGTTGTAATCGGTGTAAACGGGATCTGCTTAGAAACAGATGTCCAAGAAAGCGTAGCTTACAGAGACGCGGATGCTGGCGTAATTTCGATGAGTCGCTGAATCCTAATCGTCACTCTCGTCGCTAGATTCTGACTCCGACTTGGCCAGGTATCGGTTCTTCATTGCGCTGTACCAGCGTTCGATTGCGACCACCACGACGATGAGAATGACGATGCTGATCACCTTGGCTTCGGTGCTGTCCTGGAGCAATTGTTTTAGCGGGCGCAACTGTTTCGAAAAGAACAACATCAAGGCGTTGCCCGAAACGCTACCGACGAAGATGGCCAGCAAGGTTTGCAGGCGGTTCATGCCCAGCAGGCGGCCGAAGATCGAACCGCCGATGCTGCCTGTCGTCGAGGTCGGAAAGATGACGAAGACCACCAGCCCCATGAATGTCGCGCGGCGCATCCACGGTTGCATCCGCAGAATAAACTGGGCGTCGGCGACCAGTCCGGCGATTCTTGGGCCGACCCTTGGCAGACCGAACAAGATGCCAATGTTGAACGCCACGAAGACCGCGGTCATCATGTCCATGTAAGTGACCATGATGAACAAATTGCTACTTGTCATCGTGGTGCTCAGTCCAAACGACTCGTCGACCAGAATGATGAAGCGGCCGAACAGGAAAAACGTCGCGAACGCCATGCCAACGATTTCACCCGCAAACGCGGGACTTTGAATCAATGCGATGGCCAGTAACACGACGCCGGTCACAACGAACGGACCCAGCAGGGCGGACCACCACAGCAGCGGATGGTGCCTGCGAAACGAAATCTCGAATTCCTCGAAGGACTCCGTGATTTCGTTTTGAACGTCAGATGATGTCACGTGTTTCCGGCGGGATTCAAAGGATAGGTGGGAGCCTGAGGCCGTTCAACCAACAAAAATAGGAGGCGCGCGCGAATCGTGGTAGGGGCTCCACGGCGCACGTTGTTATGCCATTTTAGCTGCCAGGTGCAACGTGCCCACCCTACTTTGGTGAGCGGCGGGAATTGGTTTCCAAGTGGGACGGATTGCCTAATCCGTCCAAGCGATGCGGGTACGGATTAGGCAATCCGTCCTACATTACTCTTGCTCGGTCATGCCACGGGCATCATGTTGTTGACGGTCGATTCGTCTTCTTCTGGTGGTTCGGTGGGATCGAATTTGCCCGCGTCCATCGTTTCTAAAACCGGTAGCGGATCGACCATTTTCCAGGCCGGCAAGGTCGAGAGAAGCGACGCGACGAGGTATCCGCCCCGTAGCGTCCAGAGCACGTATCCGACAGACAGCGTCGCGCTCACCACGGTGGCCGTGCCGATGGCCGCGGTTTGGAAGAGCGAGTCGGACACGATTTCTTCACGCAACAGATCAAGACGGTCCCACAAGATTTTCGACTCGAAGATCGAAGTGTCTACGATGGTGGAGGCCAAACTTGGCAGCGACCTGGCAACCTCGTCGGTGACTTGGCTGACAATGATCGAAGCGCGGGCGTTGAAACTCAGCAATTCACTGCCAGACGCTCGCGAAATATCTTCCAGAGGTTTGGCTTCGGGTGCCGCCAGCATTTCCCGAGATTCTGTGTCCGATTCTGAGCCTTCACGGATACCTTGTCCCGCCGCTCCAGCGGGGCCGCCCGTGCTGGGTGTTGAGGAGTCGTCAGACGAATCATCGCTTGCGGGATCTTCGGGCTCGGTTGAATCCTCGGCTTCTTCGGCAGGTTCGGTGGGCGGATCCGTAGGCGGTTCGCCGGGCGGAGTGGGTGGCAGGACGGCCGCTGCAACGTCGATTGTGACTGTGCCAACGTTGCTGTTATTTGCGCCATCGTTGGCAATGAACGTGAAGGTCACCGTGCCGCTAAATCCGATGGTCGGTGTATAGACGAACGACCCGTCCGCGTTCAGCACGACACTGCCCGACGAAGGCCCGGCGACGAGCACGGCGTTCAAGGCGTTGCCTTCCGGATCCGTCGATCCCGCCAGCACTCCCGGAGCCGCGACGACCAGGTCGCTCGATCCGCTGGCCGAATGAGATTGGTCAACAACCGTCGGAGCTTCGTTTACGTCCGTCAAATTGATCGTGATCGTCGCCGTATCGCTCAAGGCACCGCCGTCGGTGACTTGGATGGCGAGGTTGAAGGTGGTTGTCGTTTCAAAGTCCAGAGCGGCGCTGTTGGCAACGGTGATCTCTCCCGTGGTCCCGTTGATCGTGAACGCGCCGCCGGTGTTGCCACCCATGATGGTGAAGTTTTGCGAATCGCCGGCATCCGGATCGATTGCCGTTACTGTGCCAACGCTTGTACCATTCGCTGCATTCTCCAAAACGGCAAACGTCGCGGGATTGATGGTCGGTGATTCATTCGTGTTGGTGATGTTGACCGTGACCGTTGTTGTGGCCGATGTATTGAGGCCGTCGGACACCGTGACGCTCAATGCATAACTCGCAGTCGTGTCAAAATCGAGGTTGGTGTTGTCGACGACGGTGATTTCGCCCGTTGCGCCGTTGATCGCGAAGATGCCGTCTACGTTGCCGCCAGTGATTGTCCAACTCTGCAGCGGGCCGCCGACGGTGTCCGCGTCGGTCGCGGTGGCTGTGCCAACGCTGGTTCCGCTGGCGACGGATTCATTGACCGAGAAAGTCAGGCCAGGCGTGATGACGGGCGGATTGTCGTTCACGTCGGTGATTGTGATCGCGACTGTTTCCGCGGCCGACGTGCTCACACCGTCTTCGACGGTCAAGGTCAGCACATAGTTGGTCATCGATTCGAAATCGAGATTCGTATTGTCGGCGATCGTCAGTTCGCCCGTCGTCGCATTGATCGCAAAGATGTTGTCCATGTTGCCGCCGGCGATCGCCCAATTTTGCAACGAGCCGACCGTGTCCACATCCGTCGCCAGGACATTGCCCAAGCTCGAACCGTTGGCCGCGTTTTCGGCAATGCCGAAGTTTTGACCGACGTTGATCACGGGTGCGTTATCGTTAACATCCGTGATGTTGATCGTCACGACTTCGGTGGATGATGTGTTCACGCCATCTCCAACCGTCAGCGTCAGGACGTAGGTCGTGGTTGTTTCAAAATCCAAGTTCGAGTTGTCTGCGATTACGACTTCGCCAGTAACGCCGTTGATCGCGAAGATGTTGTCGGCGTTGCCACTGGTGATGTTCCAATTCTGAAGCGAACCGACCGTATCAACATCTGTCCCCAAGACGTTGCCCAAGCTTGTGCCATTGGCCGCGCTCTCGGCGATGGCGAAACTTTGGCTGGCGGTGATCACCGGGGCGTTGTCGTTTTGATCGCCGACGCTGATGGCAAAGGACTGCGTCGAGAAACTGCCGTCGGTGCTGTCCGCGCGGACCGTGATGTTGTGACTCGTCGCGGTCTCGTAATCGATCGCGCCATTGACCGTGACGACGCCGGAAACGTTGTCAATCGTGAATCGTCCGCCCGCGTCGTTGGCCAACGTGTAGGTCACGGTGTCGGCCAGGTCTGGATCCGTGGCCAGTGCGGTGATGCCGACCGCCGTGCCATTCGCAGCATTTTCATTGATTGCATCGATGGCTGGATCAACGTCACTGATCGGACCAGCGCCACCTTCATCGACATCGGTGACGTTGATCGTAACCGTTTCAGCCGCCGAGGTGTTAACCCCATCGTCGACGGTCAGTGTCAGGATGTAACTGGTCGTGGTTTCGTAATCGAGATTCGTGTTGTCGGCGATCGTGATTTCGCCAGTCGCGCCGTTGATGGCCAAGATGTTGTCGGTGTTGCCTGCGGTGATCTGCCAGTTTTGCAGACTGCCGACCGTGTCTACATCGGTGGCGGCAACCGACCCGACGCTAGTGCCGTTGGCCGCGCTCTCGGCGATGCCAAAACTCTGGCTCGCGGTAATCACCGGCGCGTTGTCATTGACGTCGGTGACGTTGATGGTGACCGTTTCAGCGGCGGGTGTGTTGACGCCGTCGTCGACGGTCAAGGTCAGCACATAGTTGGTTGTCGTTTCGAAGTCGAGATTCGTATTGTCGGTGACCGTGATCTCGCCAGTTGCCGCATTGATGCCAAAGACGTTGTCCGTGTTTCCTGTCGTGATCTGCCAGTTTTGCAAACTTCCCACCGTGTCGGCGTCCGTTGCGGCGACCGTGCCAACACTGGTGCCGTTGGTCGCGCTCTCGGCGACACCGAAACTTTGGCTGGCGGTGATCACCGGCGCGTTGTCATTGACGTCGGTGATGTTGATCGTCACGGTTTCGGCGGCGGACGTGTTGACGCCGTCACCCACGGTTAATGTCAGCACGTAGCTGGTCGTTGTTTCAAAGTCGAGGTTGGTGTTGTCAACAATCGTGATCTCGCCAGTTGCCGCATTGATGCCAAAGATGTTGTCCGTGTTTCCGGCAGTGATCTGCCAGTTTTGCAGACTGCCGACCGTGTCTACATCGGTGGCGGCAATCGACCCGACGCTGGTGCCGTTGGTCGCGCTCTCGGCAACACCGAAACTTTGGCTAGCGGTGATCACCGGCGCGTTGTCATTGACGTCGGTGATGTTGATCGTCACCGTTTCGGCGGCGGATGTGTTGACGCCGTCTTCGACTGTTAGCGTTAGCACGTAGCTGGTCGCCGTTTCGTAATCGAGATTCGTGTTGTCGGCGATCGTGATCTCGCCAGTTGCTGCGTTGATGGCAAAGATGTTGTCGGTGTTTCCGGCGGTGATCTGCCAGTTTTGCAGACTGCCAACGGTATCCACATCGGTGGCGGCAATCGACCCGACGCTGGTGCCGTTGGTCGCACTCTCGGCGATGGCAAAACTTTGGCTGGCGGTGATCACCGGCGCGTTGTCGTTGACGTCGGTGATGTTGATCGTCACCGTTTCAGCCGCCGAGGTGTTAACGCCGTCT
Source organism: uncultured Pirellulaceae bacterium (assembly GCA_964343305.1). Taxonomy (GTDB): domain Bacteria; phylum Planctomycetota; class Planctomycetia; order Pirellulales; family Pirellulaceae; genus CAYFJO01. The sequence goes on from CAYFJO010000050.1 coordinate 8,876, forward strand.
TCGACTGTCAGCGTCAGCACGTAGCTGGTTGTCGTTTCAAAATCGAGATTCGAATTGTCCCCGATCGTGATCGTTCCGGACGACCCATTGATGGCAAAGATGTTGTCGGTGTTGCCCGCAGTAATCTGCCAATTTGTCAGTGACCCCACGGTATCGACGTCCGCCGCCGCCGCCGTTCCCACCGCAGTTCCGTTGGTCGCACTTTCAAGGACGGCAAAGCTTTGACCATTCGTAATGACCGGCGCATTATCATTTTCGTCGGTGACACTGATCGTGAACACGCGCGTCGTGGATGAGCTATCCGTGCTGTTCGCGCGGACGGTAATGTTGTGACTGGTCGCCGTCTCGTAATCAATCGCGCCTGCGACCGTAACTATGCCTGAGTTTGTGCCGATCGTGAACCGTCCGCCAGCCGTATCGTCCAGCGCATAAGTTACCGTGTCGCCGCCATCCGGGTCCGTGGCAAAGGCAGTGATTCCAACCGTCGTGCCAATCGTGGCATTCTCGGCGACGGTGTCTGCGGCAGGATTGATATCGCTGATCGCCCCGACACCCGCCTCGTTGACGTTCAGAATGTTGATCGTCACTGTTTCGGCGGCCGACGTGTTGACGCCATCCTCGACTGTGAGCGTCAAAACGTAGCTGGTCGTTGTTTCATAATCGAGATTCGTATTGTCGGCGATGGTGATCTCGCCCGTCGACGCGTTGATGCCGAAAATGTTGTCCGCGTTTCCGGTGGTGATTTGCCAATTCTGCAAACTGCCAACCGTGTCCACGTCGGTGGCGAGTACCGTGCCGACGGCGGTGCCGTTCGTTGCGTTCTCGGCGACGCTGAAACTTTGCGCGGTGGTGATGACCGGCGCGTTGTCGTTGACGTCGGTGATGTTGATCGTGACCGTTTCGGCGGCGGATGTGTTGACGCCGTCTTCGACGGTCAGTGTCAGGACGTAGCTGGTGGTCCATTCATAGTCGAGGTTCGTGTTGTCGGCGATCGTGATGGCGCCGGACAAAGCGTTGATGGTGAAAACATTGTCGGTGTTGCCCGCAGTGATTTGCCAATTCTGCAATGTTCCAACAGTGTCAGCGTCGGTGGCAAGTGCAGTGCCGACGGCGGTGCCGTTGATTGCGTTTTCGATGATGTTGAAACTTTGGCTTGCGGTGATGACCGGCGCGTTGTCATTCACGTCGTTGATGTTGATTGTCACCGTTTCGGCCGCCGAGGTGTTAGTGCCGTCTTCGACCGTGAGAGTCAGGACGTAGCTGGTGGTCGATTCGTAGTCAAGATTCGTATCGTCGACGACGGTGATCGCGCCGGTCGCGGCGCTGATGCCGAAGATGTTGTCGGTGTTGCCCGCCGTGATCTGCCAGTTTTGTAAACTGCCGACGGTGTCCGCGTCGGTGGCGAGGACGGTGCCGACCGCCTGGCCGATCGTGGCGTTTTCGTCGACGGCGAACGTTTGCGCGGGCGTGATCACCGGGACGTTGTCGTTCGTGTCGGTGACCGTGATGGCGATCGTTTGCGCGGTCAAGCCGCCGACTCCGTCGCTGGCTGTGACCTCGATATCGTAGACATTGTTTGCGCCAACGTCGGCGGGGCTTTCGAAGTCGGGAGCGGCGTCAAACGTGAGTACGCCGCCGCTGGTAATCGAGAACTGGGCGATGTCCACACCGCCGGTCAGCGAGAACGTGGGGACCTCGCCATCTTCATCGGTTGCGGTGACGGTCATTACCGTGGTCGTGTTTTCGGCGACGTTGGCCGTGCCGGGCGAAGTGAAAACCGGGGCTTCGTTGGCGTCGGTCACGGTGACCGCGATCGTTTGCAGGTCGCTACCGCCATTGCCGTCGGTCACGGTCACTTCGACGTCGTACACGTTGTTCGCGCCAGAGTCGGCCGGGCTTTCGAAGTCGGGCGCGGTGTTGAAAGTCAGGTTGCCGCTGCCGTCGATGCTGAATAAGGCCATGTCCGCGCCGCCCGTGATGCTGTACGTGAGCGTGTCGGCCGGGACGTCGGAGTCGGTCGCGGTGACGGTCGTAACGGCGGTCGTGTTTTCGACGACGTTGATCGCAGCCGCTGCTCCCCCGCCGTTAGAAGTGGTCACCGGGTGGGCGTTCGCTTCGAGGCTGAGCGAAAACTCCGACGTGTCGCCGTACGTACCGCCGTTGTCGACCGTGGCCGTGGCACTGATGAACTGGTTGTGTGTGACGTTGGCCGCGAAAGTCGAGTTGATCGTGCCGACGCCCGAGCCAGCCGTGATGACCGTGGCCGCACCGAGGTACGTCTGGCCTTCGCCATAGCCTGTGCCGTCGGCCGTAGAACTGACGAAAAACTCGACGCGGAACTGTTTCGATGCGGAACTGGTGAGCGTGCCGGTGATCGTAATCGTCGTGCCTTCGTCGGTCACCGCAGAGGTCAGCACCGGGAAGTTTTGCAAGTTATTGACACCCGTGTCGCTGTCGTCGGCATCGTTCAGCGTCACGCCGCTGGGCGCAAGGTCGATGCCCATGCCGGTGTTCGAGTGAATCGAGTTTTGCAGGATGCTGTTGCCCGTCCCGCTGCGGAGCGAGACGCCGTCGTTCGTATTGTACGCGATCAAGTTGCCGGCGCCGGCCGCAGTTCCGCCGATCGTATTGTCAAACGCGTTGGTGTCGATTTGAATTCCGTCGCTTGCATTGCCCAGCGACGCGCCTGTCGCATTGGCTCCGATGTAGTTGCCTTGGATGGTCGTGCCGGTGACGCCCGAGCCGCTCAGGATGATCCCCGCGACCGAGTTCCCTGAGATAACATTGCGTTGGCCTGACGCGCTGCCGCCGATGGTGTTATTGACCGCGTTGTTTTGAATCTGAATGCCGCCTGTTGTGTTGCCAATCGCGCCGGTGCCCGCGGCGTTGGTGCCGATGTAGTTGCCGATGATGACGTTGCCAGATGCCGTGCCCTGGATGTTGATGCCGTTGGAGTCGTTGCCCGAGATGACGTTACGATCCGCCGCGGTTGCGCCGCCGATGGTGTTGTTGGTCGAGCCGCTGGAGATGATGATGCCGTGGCGCGTGTTGCCCAGGTCCGACGTGCCGGCGGCGTTGGTGCCGATGTGGTTGCCGACGATGACGCTGTTGTCGGCACCGGCTTCGAGGTAGATGCCATCGAAGAACTGGTTGATCGCGAGGCCGCGAATCGTGCTAGCCGCGTTGATGTCCAGACCTCGTGTGGCGGCGCCCGCCAGCGAACCATCGAGCACGGTCACCGGTGTGCTCGCAAAATCGGGCTCGGTCGTGCCGTCGATCGTGACCGAGTCGATGATCATCGGCAGTGTCGAGGTCGGTTGAATCGTGTGCGGCCCCGCGCCGGCGATGTTGAATCGAATCTGGTCGTTGTTGCCACCGATGTTGGTTGTGTTGTTCGTGGCAGTGATCGCTTCGCGAAGTGATATGAATCCATCCGCGCCGCGATCGCCCAGCAACGATGCGATGGACGTTGTATCGCCGTCGGATGTGTCGCTTGTCGTGTCGACGACGAGGACGCCCGCGCCGAGGAATTGTGGGCCGAACTCGGACGAGCCGCTGAAACTGGTGAATGTCGCGTTGGATCGCGTGGCAGTCGTGGTGACGTTCAACACATTGCTGGGTGTGACACTTGTCAACGTGGTGCTAAACATTTCGTAACCCGGCGCACCGGTTGCCGTGATGTTGGCGAACCCGATCAACGACTGGCCTTCGCCAAAACCGCTGCCATTGAGACCGCCTGCGTTGTCAAAAAACTCGATGCGATATTGGCCGGCGATCAGATCGACGGAAAAGTCGATGTCGAGATTCGCGCCGTTCTGCACAACGTTGGTCAGTGCTGGAAAGTTGAGCAATCCGTTGGCGCCGTTGTCGACATCGTCAGAATCGTTGTACGTTGCACCGTCGTTACCCAAATCGATGCCAAGTTGAGTGTTTGCCGAAATTTGGTTGCCAATGAGCGTGTTGGCGGTACTCGAACTGATGACAGAGACGCCGCTGAGCGTGCTGTTGCGGATCACGTTGCCTTCACCCGCACCAGTTCCGCCGATCAGAGTACCGGCAACATTCGTCGATAGCTCGATGCCGTATCGTCCGTTGCCCGCTGCCGTGCTGCCGTCCGAGAGAACGCCAATCAGGTTGCCTTGGATAACGTTCTTATTCGTGCCGGTGTCGCGGAGAAAGATCCCAGAAAACGTATTCCCGGCAATCACGTTGGCTTCGTTTAGTCCCGCACCACCAATCATATTGCCCGAGGCCGCGAAGGCGATGGCGATGCCGTGTTCGGTATTACCGACAGCATTGCCTTGGGCATCCAGGCCGATCCAGTTGCCCTGAATCGTGTTGTTGTCGCCAAAGCCAGTCTGGCCGTCAATTTCCAGTCCCTCATCCGCAGAGCCGTGTAGGGCGAAACCGCGGATCGTACTGTTGCTCGTTTGCAGCACGAGATTCGCTGTTGCACCGGCGGCACTCGAACCATCGATCTCGATGACGGGGCGTCCTGTTCCAGAGTCGTATCCAGGCTGAGTGGCGGCATCGAGAATAACCGGGTCCGTGAACGCTCCCAGAAAGGATCCCGGCGTGATGATCCAATACTCATCGCCGCTTCCTGGTGCGCCAGGCGTGGGATCAGTATAGCTAGCGTCGCCCATGCCAATGTTAAAGTGAATCTCGTCGGGTGTGCTGGCGTCAACGTTCGCCGTATTGTTGGTGGCTGCGATCGCTTCCCGAAGCGAAATCCCGTCGCCGCCGTTGTCTGCAATAAGTGCTGTGATTGACGAAGTATCGCCGTTAATCACGTCACTCGTCGTGTCGACGGTCAGTGTGTTGGTAACGACGGCAGCGATGGGCTTCAAGGATACCGCGGCAATTTCCCATTCGACGGACGAACTGAGATTCCACGTCATCGGAACGCTCGCGGCTCCGATCTCGATGCTTCCCGCTCCACCGATGGTGCTGCCGCCGCTGCCCGTGGCGTCGATCCACTGGGTGAGCTGGTTGGTGCCGGTGCCGATCGTTGTCGGAGTGTCGTTAGCGATCAAGGTGTCAATGACAAGCTCGCCAGGTGCGCTGGTCACATTCAACGTCGGAGTCGTGCCGCTGCCGCCCGCTGATTGGAACGCGCCGGTTGGTGTCGTTTGATGAACGCCGTTGAAAGCTGCCGAACCGCCAACCGCTTGGACGCTGGACGAGAAGTTCGCCACGACATTCGCGGTGCCCACGTTCGGAGCAATCAGTTGCCAAAGTTCGACCGAGTGGTTGCCAAGTTGCCGGCCGAGGAAGGTCATCGCAACACCATCGTAAGTGACACCCGATACGGTTGCTCCGCCATCCTCGATCGAAATGCCGACGATCATCACACGATCGCTGCCGGCTACGACCGTGTGCGACCAAGTCAAGCTGTTGCTGCCGCTAGTGCTGGTGTGATTGCTGCTGGTGCTGTTCGGAGTGATCGACGTGTAGGTCGCAACGACGTTCGCCGCAAACTCGGATGTGTTGCGCGATGAATCGGTCGCCGTCGCGGTGATGAATTGTCCGCTCGCGACGCTGGCCGAAATCAGCTTGGTAAACGTCGCATTGCCGCTGGCATCGGTCGTCACGTTGGCAAAACCGAGATACGTTTCTCCTTCGCCATTTCCCGATGGATCGGCCGTCGAGTTTGCAAAGAATTCAACGCGAAACGTGGAACTCGCCGCACTGTTGAGCGAACCGCTGATCGCGACCAAGTTCGATGCGTTTGTCAGAACGGCGGAAAGCACCGGGTAGTTCTGCAGGTTGTTCGGACCCGTATCTCCGTCGCCCACGTCGTTTGCCGCGACACCATTGCTGTCCAGATCGATGCCAAGACTGGAATTGCTGTGGATCGAGTTTGCAAGGATGGCATTGTTGGTTGTGGAAGAATCGACGGCCCGCACACCGTCGCCGCCGTTGAAAGCGATGAGGTTGCCTGCACCGGCCAAATTCCCCCCGATCGTGTTTCCCGTCGCGCCGCTTTCAATGGTCACACCGTCGGAGTTGTTCCCCCGATTCGCTGTTCCCGCGACGTCGGTACCGATGTAATTGCCCTCCACAACATTGCCGCTGGTGCCGCTGCCGGAAAGTTGCACACCGTCGTCGTCGTTGCCCGAGATGACATTACGAGCGGCAGAAGTCGTGCCACCGACCGTGTTGTCCGACGCACCGTCGTGGATTTGCACGCCGTCGTCCGCGTTACCTAGATCGACGCCATTGATGTCAAGGCCGATGATGTTGCCTTGTACTTTGTTGTTGGATGTGCTGGAACCATCGATTCGCACCCCATCGTCCAAGTTGCCGGAAATGACATTGCCGGCGCCTGCGGCGGTTCCACCCACTCGATTGTCCTGGGCGCCGCCTTGAATGAAGACGCCTTGGTTGTTGCCGACCGCGCCTGTGCCAGCCGCATTGGTGCCGATGTAATTGCCCCGAATATTGTTGCTCGTGGCACCAGCACCAGAAACATAAACGCCGCGCTGGTCGTTTCCAGAAATGACGTTGCGTTCGGCCACGGTCGTGCCACCGACGATGTTGCCCGACGTGGTGATCTCGATGCCTTCGTCGCCGTTGCCTTGGTCGGCGGTGCCGGTGTTGTTCAGTCCGATCCAGTTGCCGACGATCGTGTTGTTGGCGCTTTCGATGTCGATGCCGTCGTCGGTGAACTGGTTGATGATCAAGCCGCGGATGGTGCTGCCCGCGCTGCCGCTGTCGAGGAATAGTCCGTCGGTGAGCGTGCCGCCACCGTTGATTTCGATAACAGGAGTTCCGGCGACATAGTCTGGCTCGCTCGAACCGTCGATGATCACGGTGTCGGTGATGTTGGGCAGGTCGGTTGCCAGATTAATCGTGTGTGGGCCGCTGCCGGAGATGTTGAACGTGATGGTCTGCATACCGCTGCTACTGTTCGAATCGATCATGGCTGCCCGCAACGAACCAAGGCCCGAATCGTTCGTATTGGTGACGACCAACGTCGACGAATTGTAACGCTGTCCAAACACGCCGGCCGTGTCGGTGTGTCCCGATTGCGTGCCGTTGCCGCTCCAAACGATAAACAAATCACCCACGTCGTCGCTCGACACGGACGGCAGTCGTTGTCCGCTGGTGGTCGAAGTGCTGACGTGCGTCTCGCTGCCGACCGCCGTTCCGTTTGCTTGGAACTCTTGGAAGTAGATGCCAAAACCACTACCGTCCTGTCCGGCGCTTTCCCACGTCACGTAATAGTTTCCGTCCGCGTCCATGGCGACAGCCGAGGTTTGCTGACTGTTGGTCGTGTAGGTGTTGACGCGCGTTTCGATGCCCGTGGCAAGTGCGGACGAATTGTATCGCTGCGCATAAACGTCGAAGTTGCCGCCCTGGTCGCTTTCCCATGTGATGACAAAATCGCCATCCGAATCGCTGGCCACGCGCGAAAACCATTGATCGCCGCCCGATGTTGTGTTGACTTGAAACTCGCCGGTCAGTGTCGCGCCGCCCGTTCCATATTGTCGAGCAAAAACGCCCCACGACGATCCCGCATCTTGGCCGAAACTCGACCACGTGATGACAAAGTTGCCGTTGTCATCCATTGCGACCGTCGAGTTTTCCTGGAAACTGCTGGTGGTTGTGTTGACTTGGAATTGCCCGCCGACTTTCGTGCCGGTCGAATCAAAACGCTGCGCGAACACGCCTGTTTGATTTGCATCGAGTCCCGTCCAGGTCACGACGAAATCGCCATCTGCATCCATCGCCACTGCCGGCCATTCTTGATCCCCGGATGTCGTCGTGTTGACGAGGATCTCGCCCGTCTGCGGCGTGGCCGCATTGTTGTACAGCCGCGCATAGATTCCCTCGCCGCTGCCATCTTGATTGCGGCTCGACCAGACGACGACAAAGTTGCCATTGTCGTCCATCGCCACGGAGGCGTCTTCTTGATCATTCGAAGTGGTCGTGTTGACTTGAAACTCACTGCCAACCGTCGCGCCCGACGAATCGTATCGCTGCGCGAACACCCCGTAACCGCTACCATCTTGCCCGTCGCTCGCCCAAACCACGACCGAGTCGCCGTCCGCGTCGCTGGCCACGGCCGAGAGAGCATCGAACGAAGTCGTCTGCGTGCCGGACGTTGTCGAGTTGACTCGAAATTCACCGCCAGCGGCCGAAGCGCTCAGAATGCCGTTCCAATTGGCTTGCACAAACTGGGTGAACGCGACGTGCGTGTCGATTGCACCCTGTTCGTATTCCAAATCCCAGTCGCCGCCAAGTGCCGCATTGCCTGTGTCATCGATGCTGGCCGCCACATCGCATTCGCAAAGTGCGCCGAGCGATTCAATCAACTGTTGCCCATCGTCACTGCTCGCCAGATCACAGCCGTAAATCAACAGATCCGCGTCTGACGCCAGCGCCCCGCGCCACTTGACCAGATCGCCCGCATAGCCGCCGATGTTGTCCAGCGTCAGCCAAACGTTGCCCAGTTGCACGCCCGTCGACGAACCGTGCGAAACGACGTGAATCGCGTCGAGTGAATCGTATTTCAACAGCTCGTCGGTGATTTGCCGCAGCCCATCGCGATTACTGTCGATTGTGACGACATCAAACTGTCGCGTGTCGTCTTGTTGAGCCAACAAGTCGTCGACCAGTTGCTGATAACCCTCGGCCTGCGTGTCAACAAACACAAGCTCGTGCCGCAGCACCAGGTTGTGTTGGCTGGCCGATTCACTTTCATTCGACGCAGAAGGCGAAACATGCGGCGGCACCGCTGCAACACTTTCGAAGGTCGCATCGACCGGCTCATCAACCGCATCCGGCACAACTAGTGCCATTGGCGCGGCGCTGAGCATGACACGATCTTCGAGCTGCGCAAGATCGAGTGCAGCGCGCGGAGCGGGGCGTTGCTCTCGGGAACGTAGCGTGTCACAGACTCGCTGAAGCGTCTCGTCAAGCTTCGCGCGCGAACTTAGCAACAGTTTTCTGAAAAGCATGGGGTTTCAACGTTTGAACAAGGGGGTGGGCCTGTATAACCCTAGCTTTTTTTCAGCCCAATTGCGGCGAAAGGCCGTGATAACCGGACAGTTGTTGTGTCCGCTAGAATCGTCAAATAAAAGGGATCGGATGGCGAATCGGGCATTCAGTACGTTGTCACCCGACCACGACATCCGCATATTCATTGCGGATGTTGAGGATTTCGTCTTGCCGAATGAAGAACGCGTCGAGTACTGCTGGATCGAAGTGTGTCCCACGGCCCTCTTCCAGGATCTGGCAACATTTGTCCCACGAGAAGGCCTTTTTGTAAGGCCGGTCGCTGCTTAGCGCGTCATACACGTCCGCCACGGCCGTGATTCGTCCTTCGATGGGGATGAGGTCTTCCGACAATCCGATGGGATAGCCCGTGCCATCCCATTTTTCATGATGGCTGATCGAGATGGTGGCAGCCATTTGCAAGATGGGGGATTGGCTGGAAAGATAAGGCGACTCCTGGCCAGGGATTGCCGTATCGCGATTGGCGGGAATGCCGCGCAGGATGTTCAAGCCATAGTCGCAATGGTTCTGCATCATCGCTTTCTCGCCATCGTCCAACTTGGCGGGTTTCAGCAAGATGGAATCGGGAATTCCGATCTTACCGACGTCATGCAGCACTGCGGCTTGTTCGAGCAAAGCGACTTGATCGCTCGGCAGGCCGAGTTGTTGGGCGATGGCCGACGCGTACAGACCCACACGAATGACGTGGTTGCCGGTTTCGTGATCGCGATACTCGGCGGCACAAGCCAGCACATGGATCACTTCGCGCCGCGAATCTTGCAACTCGATGGTGCGCTGGCGGACCTGGTCTTCCAGCATCGTGGAGTAGTTTTCCAAGTGCGTTTGGTGAGCTTTGACTATCAACGCGTTGCGGACGCGTAGAGCCAATTCGGAGGGATCAACCGGCTTGGGCAAAAAGTCCGTCGCACCCAGCATCAAAGCCGTCATCTTCGTGTCTTTGTCACTGGCTGCCGTCAGAATTAGGACCGGCGTGTGTTGCATGTCCAGCTTAGACCGGATCGCTTCCAGAATCTCCAGTCCGTTGACATCCGGCATCATGACGTCCAGCAGAATAACGTCGGGCTGCCTGTCCACGATCAACGGCAAAGCCTCGGTCGAGTCGCTCGTCGTAATGAAATTCTCGTATCCCGCCCCCGTCAAATACTTTTTCAGAATCTTGACGTTCACCGGCTCGTCGTCAACGATCATCACGCTTGAGTGCTTCAACGTTGCGGCATTGACGGCCACGGTGTCTGAAGTCGCTAGCTTCGTCTTCGCCGGCGGTGTTGGTAGAGTTGCAGTGCCCATGCCAAAACTTAGGTCACAAATAGTTAGGACACCGCTGGTAATACAATGCGGTCCGTGATCGATCTTAACTTCTGAATCGCTTCTGAGATTTGGTCTGTTTGTTGCGCTTTCGCAAGAGACTCCAGTTGTCGGGCTGGAGCCGTAAAGGCGTCGAAGCCGGTCATGCCACCCGCGCCTTTGAGCCAATGGGCCAGTTTGGCGAGTTGATCCAGATCACCGGATTGCCAGGCCGATTGCATCTCTTCGAGTTTTTCATTGAGGTGTTCGACGAATTCAACCACAATCTCGGCGAACTCCGGGTCGCCCGTGGGCAAATTCGACTCGATCGGATCAGGGTTGTCCGCGATCGCTTCGTTGGACGGCGACGCATCGGGCAGCGCGTCCGTGTCATGCTTGTTCTCACACCGGGCGCTGTTCACGGCCGTAAAACGAGAATCTCCAGTGGCGCTTGTGCGAATGATCGGTTCGGCGATTTCAATCAGTTCCCGGGCTGCATCCGACAAGCTTTTGGCATCTCCCTGTTGCGTGAGCAATTCTACTTCCAGGGCTGGACCGACCAACGCGTCGAATCCAAACGTAGCGCCCGCGCCACGAATGGAGTGAGCGATTTGTTCGACCTGATCGAAATCATGCGCTTCGACGGCGGTGTGCAGTTCCTCCAATTGCCGCACCAACAACTGAGTGAACTCGCCACGGATCTCGTCATAATCCAAACCCAAGCCTTGCGGCTCACTCCGTGCTTCCAGCAAGTCGTTTGGCTCCAACTGGCCAGAGTCATCACCCTCGATCGGCAGCAATTCGACGATTGCCTCGATCAGCCGGTCCATCTCGATTGGCTTGGTCAAAAAGCCGTTACATCCCGCTTCGCGACACCGCATCTCGACGCCTTTCATGGCGTCGGCGGTCAAGGCAATGATGGGCGTTGTCATGCCCATCTCTCGCAACCGCGCCGTCGCCGTGAAACCGTCCATCACGGGCATCTGCATGTCCATCAGAATCACGTCGAATTCGCGGGAAGTTGCCATCTGGACGGCCACTTCGCCGTCTTCCGCTTGCGTGACACGAGCACCTGCGCGGCTCAGATACAGATTCAACAACTTGCGATTCGCCACACTGTCATCGGCAACCAGAACCCGGCAGGACGACAGCCAGTAATCGTCGGACTTGTCCTCCTGTGACTCGGCCACCTGGCTTACCAGCAGCGCACCGTCGACCAACTTCACGCCGTCCAACGACCCGGTGTCAATTGTCACCTTGAACGTGCTGCCGCGCCCAGCAACGCTTTCCACGACGATGTCGCCGCCCAACACTTCGGAAAATCGTTTGCTGATTGACAAGCCAAGTCCCGTGCCGCCGAATCTCCGGGTGATCGACGTGTCTGCTTGCGAGAACGGTTCGAAGATTCTCTCCAACGTGTCCGGTTGCATGCCTATGCCGGAATCGGCGATGTCGATATGTAACTTGGAATTGTGGCCCAGATGGATGTCGATCCGAACACCGCCGTGATCCGTAAACTTGATTGCGTTGCCGACCAGGTTGGTGACGATCTGCCGCAGTCGCACGGCATCTGTCATGATGGTCTCGGGCAACTGTCCGCGAGGATTCACGTTCAGCGAAATTCCTTTCTCGTCGGCTTTGACGCGCAGCACTTTGACGACTTCGTAAATCACTTCGTACGGCGAGCAGCGTTTCCGTTCGATCTCTAGTTTGCCCGCTTCGACTTTCGACAGGTCAAGGATGTCGTTGATCAAGTTCAACAGATGCTGTCCGCTGGAGTGAATCGTGTTCAGATGTTCTTGGCGCTCATGCTCGTCACCTTCAAAACCGCGCCGCAACACGTCGGAGAAACCGAGGATCGCGTTCATCGGAGTCCGAATCTCGTGGCTCATGCGGGCCAGAAAATCGCTCTTGGCCTGGCTCGCATTTTCGGCCATTTGTTTGGCGACTTTCAATTCTCGCTTTGTTTCTTCGAGTTGTGTGACGTCGTCCAGGCTGATGATCACGCCACGATATTGGCCGCCTTGTCCCACGACGGGCGATGCGTTGACGATCAGCGTCCGTTGCTGGCCATTCTTGTCGGCCAGTTCCATGAATTCACCGGCCACTTGCGTCCGCTCGCGAATGGCCCGATTCCATGGGTATTCTTCCGGCGAATCGAACTTCGTGACCCAGGGAAGTTTGGAAACAATTCTTCCCGTCAAGCGATCTGGACTCTCACCAAACCAATCCGAAAACGCTTGATTCGCAAGCAAAATGCGTTCCTCGGTGTCCGTCACCAGCAATCCTTCCGCCAATGAATCCAATGCCGAACGGACCCGCTTCGGCACCGCTTTGGACGGATCCAAATTTGCCAGCATCTTTCGCAGATACAACAGAAAGAAGATAAAACCGCACGAGCCGACAAACGCAATCAGCCGCGTCATCGGATCTTGAAAAACACCGGCCAAACCTGCTCGCGTCGTCGGGGCAAAACGCAATTCGACCGAGCCCCACTTTTGTTCCCCCTTTCTCAGCGGCACTTGAAGTTGCGTATCGATCGACCGGCCTTCCGCGACGTCCGTCCAATGTCCGGCGTGGTTGCCCACTTCAATGATCAACTGGCCATCGATTCCGCGCACGGCGGCGGATTCCAAATCGTCATTGCGGCCGACCGTTGCACGAAGCACGGCTTCGAGTTCGCGCTGTCTTTGCTGGCCAACCAAAATCGAGCTATTGATCGCAATCGCTTCACACAACTTGCGACGACCCTCGAGGACGGCGGAACGACGATCCGGGATAACGCCCAGAAAGTTCGCACCCATCATGATGCTCAAAAGTAAGAGCGTTAGCCCAATCGTGATTCTTGTTTTCGCTGTGATTCCAAACATTTCTCACCCACTATTCTTCATCGAACATCGTTTCTACTTTTTTCGCTTCCTGCTGCGACTCGTCTCCGTCTTCATCGTCGTCGAAGTCTGATTCTTCGTCGAACAGTTCGTCCAATACCAGCAGCGGATTCACCAATTGCCATGCGGGAATGTTGGCCAGCAGACTGCTCAGCAAATACCCGCCGCGGATGGTCCACAACACGTAGCCTGCCGTCAGCATTGATGACACAGTCACGGTACTACCTGCGACAATGGTCGAAAGATCGGCACTCGTGTCGACGATCTGTTTCAACTCATCAAAGTCGTTCCACATCGCCTGCGTCGTGAGCACATAGGATACGTCGTTGAGCGACACGTCGTAGGATTGTCCGGTGACATCCGATGTCGCCTTCAAACTCGTCAGCCTCACCTCGACCTGGTCCGCCTTGGCAATGAAACCAAAGTCGACAAACGATTCTCGCGACTCGAATCCAGTCTCCTGAACGGGTTGTTCGCGATTGATGACAACATTGGCATTCTCGGCAGCCTCACGATTGGTCGCTCGTGTTGGCGGCGGGTCGTTGTTTGTCTGCGGACTTGTCTCTGGCACAGGTGGCGGTGATTCGGGCGGTGGTTCTTCGCCACCCGATTCTTCGCCTTCGCTCGGCGGCCGTTCCGGTGGCGGAGGCGGAACCAGAGGCGGGGCGACGTGGATCGTAACCGTCGTCACATTTCCATCGACCGTGCCATCGTTCGCTTTGTAAGTGAATGCGTCGATGCCAAGGAAGTTATTGTCAGGTGTGTACGTGAACGAGCCATCGGCGTTGAACGTCAGCGTGCCATCGGAGACATCGGCAACAAGGATCGCGCTGAGCGGATCATTATCGACGTCTTCGTCGTTGCTCAAGACGTTGCCGGCCAACGTTTGATCAGACGGCGTCGCAAAACCTTCGCGGACCGCCACGGGCGGATCGTTCACGGGTATCACGTCAACGGTGAACGTCATGTGTGCTTGCAAGCCGCCGTCGCTGACTGTGACGGTAATCGTCGCTGGTCCGCCAAATTCGTTGTTTGTTGGGGTCACGGTGATCGTACGATTGGCTCCGTAGCCAGCCAGAATCAGATGGGCATCGGGAACCAGAGTTTGATCGTCCGACACCCCGGTCACGGTTAACAAACCGGGGGCTGTTTCGAAGTCGCCAACTGTCAGCATTAGCGGTCCCGTCGTGCCGTCTTCCAAGACAACTTGATTGCTAATCGACGTGACGGTCGGCACTTCGTTGACATCGGTGATCGCAATCGACAGGGTTTCCGCGTCGTCCGGATTTCCAGAGATCGTTGCGTCGTCGACACGAACCGTCACGTCCAACACGGGATTGGTTTCGTGGTCAAGCACCGTGCCCGCTTTGATTCGCAAGTCGCCGCCCACGATTTCAAACTTGCTGGCGTTGGCACCCGCCAACGACAAGACATTCATGCCGAGCGCGTCGTCTTCGACTTGAACATCGGCAACTTTGATTGCACTCGACGTGCTTGTGTCTTCGGGCAACATGCTCGTCGTGTTCAGCAACGAGACGGTTGGTGCGTCGTTGACGTCGGTGATCGTGATGGACAGCGAGTTCGAATCATCCGGATTGCCGCCAATGCCTGAGTCGTCCACGTTCACGGTCACGTCCAACACTGGATTCGTTTCGAAATCGAGAACAGTGCCACTTTTTATTCGCAACTCAGTTCCGGTGATTTCAAACAAGTTGGCGTCCGCGCCGTGGAGTGACAAAGTGTTTGTGCCAGTGCCGTCGTCCGTGACCTGGATGCCGGCGACTTTGAGCGGCGTTGCGATGTTCGTATCTTCTGGCAACGTCGTCGTTGTGTTGAGCAAGGAGATCGTGGGCGGTTCGTTGACATTGATGATCGTGATCGAAAGTGAGCCGGAATCATCGGGATTGCCGGCGATCGCTGCGTCGTCCACGTTCACCGTGACACCCAGCGTCGGATTCGTTTCGAAATCGAGAACCGTTCCCGCTTTGATTCTTAGTTCGCTGCCGGAGATTTCAAAAAGGCCGGCGTCCGCACCGGTGAGCGTCAGCGTGTTGATGCCGAGCCCATCGTCAGTCACTTGGATGTCGGCCACTTTGAGCGCGCTGGACGTGTCGGTGTTCTCGGTCAGCGAAGTGGTTGTGTTCGTGAGCGTGACGGTTGGCGGCTCATTCTTGTCGGTGACCGTCACATTGATCGATTGAACCGTCACCCCGCCATTGCCATCGTCGGCCATCACGTCGACTTCATACACATTGTCCGAGTTGGCGTCCGTCGGCAATTCGAAATCGGGAGCGGCATTGAACGACAAGTCACCTGTTGCTCCGACGATGTTGAACATACTGCCATCGGCGCCGCCGTTAATGGCATAATTTGGCGGCCCGCCGTCCACGTCCGTCGAGGTGACAGTCATCACAAACGACGTATTCTCCGCAACGTTGGCCGTTGAGGGTGAAGTGATTGTTGGGATCTCGTTAATGTTCATTACCGTGACGCCGACCAATTGGACGTCCATGCCGCCATCTCCATCGTCGGCCGTGACTTCGACTTCATAGACATTGTCGGTGTCTGAATCGCCGGGTGCTTCGAAGTCAGGTGCGACGAGAAAGGCCAGTTCATTCGAACCGTTGATAAAGAACAACCCGCTGTCGTTTCCACCCGTGATGCTGAATCCAACCATATCGACCGGATCGTTGGCGGTCAGTGTTTGAACTACGGTCAGATTCTCGTCAAGACTCGGCGTCAAATTCGATGTAATCGTTGGCACTACGTTGTTGACCGTCAGCGACACGGAATCAATATCCGTCTGGACCATGTCATCGGTGACGCGCAGGTTGAAAAAGTAGGTCCCGTCATCGCTGATGCCGAAGCTCTGCAGCGTGGTCCAAGCGACGACAGGTCCAACACCTGTCGGCTCTCCCACCTCTCCGAAGATGAGGTCGTTGTCCAGATCCCATTCGTACGTCAATGGGAGGCTTTCGGGATCACTGGATGCTGATCCATCCAGTGTCAGTGAGTCGCCTTCGTTGATAAAGTAAGGCCCGCCGCCCGAGGCATCGGCGGTTGGAGTCTCATTGACTCCGTTGACCGTGACGCTGATCAACTCGATGTCCTGACCGCCTTTGCCATCGTCAGCGGTGACTTCTATCTCGTATATGTTGTTCGTGTCGGCATCGGCAGGCGCTTCGAAGTCGGGCGCTGCCAAAAAGACGAGTTCGTCGGAGACGTTGATCGTAAACAGCACTTGGTCCGCTCCACCGGTGATATTGAACGTGATGGGATCGAAGTCGGGATCAGTGGCGGTCAGCGTCTGTGCGATCGTCAAGTTCTCGTCAATGTTGGGCGTTAGGTTTGACGTGATCATCGGCGGTTCGTTGCCGGCGAAGAATGTCAGAGCATCTGGATCTTCCGAAGAAGTATTGAGACCCACATCGGAGCCGTCCAGGAAAAGTGTTGCCGTTGCGGCCGTCATCAATTCTCCCGTGGTCGTGACGTTGAGGACAAAGACGTCATGCTTCAGCGTTGCGATGCTGTTGTCCCCAACCGAACTATCGTCCGCTCCCAATGTCACGAGGATCTCGCCTGTCACGAGCAAAGCACCGCCCACAGTCTTGCCAATTTCAACAAGTTCCAGTCCTTGAATCGGGCTGTCAATGTCGATGTCACTGCCATCGATCAGTATCGTGTTCGTTCCACTGGTCGTGCTGTCTCCCACGTCGTCCGCGGTGAAGTGGTAGATGTCTTTCTGCATGGTGGCACCGCCATGCGTGAAAATAAACGTCCCGGCTTGCAACGTGACGTCCCCGACGAGCGTGTCTTTTTCGACCAAAGAAATGGCGTCGGCGCTGATGCCAAAATCATCGAGCAGAAGAATAAACGTGCCGGACGTGTAATCGCCAGTAATGTCTGGGCGAAAGACGAATACGTCGCCACTGTCTACCGACAGTGAATTGGTGCTCGTCAGCGATTCATTCGTTGTGGTTGAAAGCAGCAGATCACCCTCAAACAGGTCGATGCTATTGGCGCTGCCGACGGTGATATTCGTGCTGACGTAGTGTATTGCGTCGACGTCAACCGTCCCACCAAAGCTCCCGATATCAATGACGGAAGAAAAAGTTCCATCGGTCGTGGGCGATTCAAAAGCCAGATTCGGGTCAGCGAAACTCAAAACCTCAGACTGGGTCCAAGAATCCAGGCCAGGAGCACCGCTGCCGGAGACATTATTAATGGTCGACATCCACAGCGTGTCGCCCCCATTTGTTACCGTCACACTGATCAACCGCACATCCGTGCCGCCGTTACCATCGTCGGCGGTGACTTCGACTTCGTAGACGTTGTTCGTGTCGGCATCTGTTGGTGCTTCAAAGTCCGGGGCGATTTGAAACTTTAGTTGGTCGGATGGGTTGATCGAGAACTTCGCCTGATCCGCTCCGCCTGTTAGCGAGAACGTGATGGGATCGAATTCGGGATCGGTGGCCGTGACCGTCAACACGGTGATCGTATTCTCCGCGATGTAGGGACTAATGGACGAGGTAATTGTCGGAGCCACGTTGCCGGCGGTGACCGTAACCTGATGGCCGGGGATGAAGTCGAAGTACTCGGTTTCATCCAATCCACCGCTGCCCGCGCTGACATAGGCGTCGATGAAGGCCCCGGGCGTCGCTCCATCCAGGCCCTGGTAACGAAGGACACTGTCCGATCCCCAGCTTCCGACGTAGAAGTTGCCGTCGGGGCCAAAGCTCAGGCCCTGCGTGAACTGCAGGCCGCCGTCGCCGGCAACGACGAACTCGTCGATGAACGTTCCGGTCGTTCCGTTGTAACGCAGGACGTTATCGCCATTATCGTTGGCGACATACAAATTGCCATCCGGTCCAAAGACGAGATCCTCGCCGGCGTTAAGGCCACCGCTGCCTGGCGCCACGAATTCGCCCAAGGGATGGCCAGCCGTGAGGACGGGCGCGCCCGTAATCCCGTCGAACTTGTAGACCGCGCTCAGCTTGAAGTCGGAGACATACAGATCCCCGTCCGGGCCGAAGATCAGGCCCTCCGGCTCCTCGACACCGGCAGCAATGGGACTGACGTCGGCGAACACGTCGATGAACGCTCCGGGCGACGCTCCTCCTGGTCCCTGGAATCGCAGCACTTCACTGGTCTTATTACTGGCCACGTAGAGATTGCCGTCAGGACCAAATGCCAGACCAGCCGACTTGTCCAGACCGCCGCTGCCCGCCGTCACGAACTCGTCAATGAACGCGCCCGTCGTTGGGTCGTAGCGTAGGACGTCGTCCGAGTTCCATCCGCTGACGTAGAGGTTGCCATCCGGCCCGATGATCGGATCGACCGGATAGTCTATTCCGTCGGCTGTTGCAAACTCTTGCAGGAAGCTGCCGTCCGTGCCGTACCTCAGCATTCTGTCGTTCTTGCTGCTTGCGACCAATAGCTCGTTTTGCAGGAATGTCGCGCCCTGGTCGTCGGTGACGGATGCCAGAATGTTGTACGTGAACCCGGCCCCGTTGTAGGTATGCGTTGTCGAGGGCGGATTGCCGGCGATCGTATCGATTGTGCCATCACCCCAATTGATCGTCCAACTGGTGATTGGGTCGGGACCGGGGTCGCTGACGCCCAGGTTCAGAGTATACAGACCGCCGTCATTGACTGTGGCCGCGCCGGTTGTCGTCAGAGTCACGACATCTGTGACTGACACGCTGATTAATTGCACGTCAGTTCCGCCGTTCCCGTCGTCGGCTGTGACTTCCACCTCGTAAGTGTTGTCCGTGTCGAAATCGCCGGGTGTTTCGAAGTCGGGCGCGGCCGAAAAAACCAGTTCATCCGAGCCGTTGATGGAGAACAGCCCGCCGTCGTCGCCACCAGTGATTGTAAAAGCAATCGGATCCATTTCCGGATCGGTCGCCGTAAGCGTCTGGATGACCGTCAGATTCTCGTCGATCGACGGATTGATGGACGAAGTGATCGTCGGTGGATTATTGGCCGTCCCAAATTGCCGTGCGAACACACCGTCTGTATCTCCCGGACCTTCGCCGCTCCACACAACGACAAAGTTGTTCAGATCGAGCATCGCCAAAGACGTCATGTGTTGGTTGTTGCTCGTCGTTTGGTTGATCAGAAACTCACCGCCAATGGTTGATCCAGCAGAATCATACTTCTGGCCAAACACTCCGTCGCCGTCACCCGGTCCGTTCCCTTCCCAGACGACAATGAAGTTGCCGGCGTCGTCGATCGCAACGGACGGATGAGTCTGGTCGCCCAGAATTGTCGTGTTTGCAAGAAATTCGGGTGCGAGTGGTGTTCCCGTCGAATCGTACCGCCGAGCTTTGACGGTTTCTCCAATGATGTCTTCGCGCCACACGGCAACAAAGTCGCCGTCGGCATCCATAGCGACCGAACCGTTTCCGGCGGTTGCGTTGGCCGTAATCGTAAACTGGCTGCCTTGTGGCGTACCCGTGTTGTCGTAGAGCCGGGCGTGGAAGCCGATCAGATCGTCCCATGTGACGACGAAGTTCCCGCTGTCATCCATTGACGCGGCAACGTCACGCTGGTTGTTGACCGAGAATAGATTATTGATCAAGAACTCTCCGCCTAGTGGAGTCCCGGCGGAGTCATACCGCTGGCCGTAGACTCCGTGACTGTCACCAACGCCGTTTCCTTCCCAGACGATGACGAAATCGCCGTCGGCGTCCATGGCGATCGAGGCATTGTATTGATCACCGTTCGTCGTAGTGGTGTTGACAAGGAACTCGCCGCTAAGCGGACTCCCAAACGCGTCATAACGTCGAGCATAGACGTTGCTTTCGGCTGGATTGTCACCGTCCTGTCCTTCGCTGGACCAGACCGCAACAAAGTTGCCGCTGTCGTCCGTGGCCACCGTCGCCCAGAGTTGCTGGTCACTGGTGGTTTGATTAATTAGAAACTCGCTACCTTGAGCGATCCCGTTCTTGTCAAATCGCTGACCATAAACACCCCAACGCGACCCGTCCTGGTTGTCGCTCGACCAAACGACTACATAGTCGCCAATGTCAGCCATTGCCACGGCGCGATGGCTGCCCCGATTCCTGGCACTGCTTTCCTGAGTGTCACCTGTCGTGCCGTTGACCAGAAATTCGCCAGTAGTCGTGAGCGCTGCATTCGTGTTCGACGGTTGAATCGACACTCCACCGGCTGCCCATTTACGGGAGAGTGGAAGAGACCACGAAGTCACAACTGTGGGCGCACCTGATTCCGTTGTGCCACCACCTGTAGCTTTGTCTCGCCAAAGATCCCAGTGTTCCGTCTGCCCACCACCAGGGACGAGATCAATGTCGGCGTTATGGTCTAGCGCCAGAACGCCAAACACCACTTCGTCTGTCGCAGATGAAACGTTTGTAGACGGAGCAGTGGAGTCCCCCTCCGATGAAGAAAAACTCCTCAGGGCAGTCGCCTGATCGACACCGTTAAACGTCATCACACCGATTGTCGCACCGATGTGGTTCGTTCCCGAATAGTTCACAACAACGTCGTGCATGCCGGTATCAGGCGCAACGAGAGACCAGATTTCCACTCGTGAGCTAAGCGGGATGCTGTTATCTCTCGCCCCAACAAGGCTAAGGCTCGTGCCGTTGTATGTGACAGAGCTGACACTATCGCCTTTGTCCTGTCCAAAGGAAATGCCAACGAGCATCAATCGATCACTTCCAGCCGTCGTGTGCGACACAGTATCGCTGCTTGCGAACGATGGGGTCGTGCCGGTCGAGGTTGCGTCGACAGTGACATTCAACAAGTGCACCCAGTTCCGTTGAAGATACTGGCTGAAGGCGACATCCGTCTCAATATTGCCAGTCGAAAACTCCAAGTCCCAATCGCCACCAAAAAATGCATGTCCGGTGTCGTCTACGCTGGCGGTCACATCCGCGCCGGTGAGTTCGCTGATCGACTCAATCAAAAATTGACCACTTTCACTGCCGGCAAGGTCGCAGCCGTAAAATAACAAATCGGCATCATTGGCCAGCGAGTCGTCCCAGCCGACAATCTGACGGGAATACACGGCAAGGTTCTCGATCCGCAACCAGTCGCTGCCCAGCCGCACCGCGCCGTCGGTGCCATGGGTCACAAAGTGGACGGCATCCAAATCGGTGTGTGTTGACAGGATATCGGTGATTTGCTCCACGCCGTCTTGAGTCGCGTCCAACAAATACACTTCGATGTCTCGATCGACGTCCTTGTTGTTCAGCAGGTCGTCGACCAACTGCTGGTAATCTGCGGCGGCGGTGTCGACGAACACGAGTTCACGTCGGAGAATCTGTTCATGCGGTTGATCGACGCTTTGATCGTCCACTGGCATGTTGACGCTTTGGGGTGTCATTGCGTCGTTGGCGGACGCCAGTTGGCCGACCGTTTCATTGAGGCTCAGATCCGTGCCGCCGTCGATCGGAACGGGCATGGGCGCCGCACTCAGCATGACCCGGTCTTCGAGTTGAGCGAGGTCCAATGCGTGGCGAGTGGGCACCGGCGCGTAAGAACACTCAGGGCTCGAATGGGAGACATCGAGCCACTCACAAATCTTCCTGGCCGGACTTCGTAACCACTTCAACAAAACGGGCTGCACCTTTGAGTTGGGAGAATTCCAACCGATGGACTATCGAAAGCCTAGTTTGCGTTTGGGCGAAATGGCTTCAATCCGAATGACGGGAGTCCGTCGGCGAGATTTGTTTTGCTCGGTTTTGCTCGGTTTTGACAGTTTTAACGGCCTTGCCCGTTATGCAGCCGCGGCGTGGCGAAATCGTGTAGCCAGGGGCGTCCCTCATTAGACGAGAGCACGATCCCCGAAACTACTGAATGAACGAGAGACTGAGTTTCTATCACTTTGCGCTGAGTTATATTACAAGCACAAGAAATTGTCATTCAACTCCTTAAGCTCGCGATGAGCCCAATGGATTTAACTTGCCCCAGAGGTCACACGTGGTCGTTGTCGGAAAGTGAACGCGAGGCGAATTCCTTGATCGTCAGTTGCCCCGTGTGTCATTCGCATACATCGATCGATCGGCTCGCCGATACGGCGCAATTTCCCGAAGATCTGGGCGGGCGACCAGAAAGCGCGCAGGACAGCTTTCCCGAAGTTCCTGGATTCGAGTTTGTCGAGATTCTCGGTGAAGGTGGCATGGGAATTGTCTACAAGTGTGAAGAGACGGAGCTCGGCAGGCCGGTTGCATTAAAAATGTTGGCGACGAACCGGTTGGCATCTGCGGAAACGTTGCGACGGTTTCACAAAGAAGCCGAGTCCGTTGCCAAGCTGCAGCATCCCAACGTGGCACAGTTGTATCGCTATGGCGAAGCTAATCAGCGTCCGTATTTGGCGTTGGAGTTCGTTGATGGGGGTACGCTGTCGTCGTTGATTAATGGCCAGCCACAAGCGCCCAACGAAGCTGTGAAAATCGTGGAAACGCTTGCTAGCGCTGTCCAGCACTGCCACCAACATGGTGTTCTCCATCGTGACTTGAAACCCGACAATGTTCTGCTTTCGGAAAGCGGTCCGAAGATTACGGATTTTGGCTTGGCGAAATTCATGGATGAGGATGCCGGGCCGACGCTGAGCGGCCAAATCATGGGAACGCCCAGCTATATGGCTCCCGAACAAGCCAGCGGCGTAACGAAACGATTTGGTCCGCCAGTCGATGTCTATGCACTCGGCGCAATCCTCTACGAACTGTTGACAGGCCGCGCGCCGTTTCGTGGCGTGGACACGATACAAACGATTCAAATGGTCTTGGTCGAAGACCCAATTCCACCGCGCCGATTGCAGCCCGATGTGCCCCGCGATTTGGACACGATTTGTTTGAAGTGTCTGGAAAAGCAGCCTGAAAAACGATATACATCGGCCGCCGAGTTGGCCGACGATCTGGGGAGATTTCGCGAAGGGCGACCGATTGTCGCTCGACCGGTCGGCGTTCTCGAACGAATTGCGAAATGGGGTTGGCGCAGACCGGCCGCCGCTTCATTACTTTTGATGAGCATCGTGTCCGCGGTGGTCATTATCATTGGCAGTGCGGTTTATAACGCGCGTCTTCAATCCGAACTGGAACGTTCGGATCGATTGTTTGGCAACAGCCAGGACTTCTCGCGTTGGATCTTGTTTGACCATCTCGACAGTATTGGCAAGCTGCGTGGCAGCGTCGAATCTCGAGAACAACTCGTCGAACAAGTTCTTACGCACCTTGACAAGATGTCGAAGGAGACATCGGACGACTCGAAGCTTGCGGCGGAAGTGGCCATGGCATACGAGAGAGTTGCGGAAGTTCAGGGCGACCCGGACGCATACAACTTGGGCAGGGCAACGGACGCACTTGCGAGCTACCGCATGGCACTGCGTCTGCGCGAGCAAGTTGCCATACAGAAACCAAATGATGTTCAAAGTCAGATCAACCTCATTTATTGCCAAGAGCGCATAGCAAAACTGCAACTTTCGTTAGGTATTGAACTTGATAAGGTGCGTCAGGCCTATAAGAAGGTGCTCAAGCAAATCGGCCAACTGCGCACCAAATATCCGGAGAACGAGCGCGTTTTCAATATGCATATCAAATCCAGGCAAGGCTTCGGCGACCTGCAGCAGGAAGAAGGTAAGTTCGATGAAGCGCTACATGAACATCTTGCCATCCTTGATCAACTACAGCAATTCGCTCGCGAATCCGAGGAAAGCGACCAGACGACGCTGGCAATTGTTTTCGCACATAGCCGTGCTGGGAAACTTTGCGAGTTGTTGAACGACACGTCCGGAGCAATGAAGCATTTTGAAAGTTGCGTGAAGTTGGCCGAGCCGCTGGTTAAAAAGAACGAAGACAACACGTTGTTCCAACGCGAGCTGTCTGTCGCCCTCTTCTCGCGTGGCGGCGTGTTGCTGGAGATGAATGATGTCGACGACGCAATGGCTGATTACGAGCGAGGAATTACAATTCGACGCGCGATCAGCGACGCGGACCCTCAGAATCTCAAGGCAAAAAGCGATTTGGGAATTGCCTTGGAGTGGCGAGGAATCGCGCGAATCGAAACGGGTGACGTCGAGCAAGCCATCGGCGACTTTGGAGAGTCGCTTGCGATCGCAGAAACTCTGGTCGAGGAAGATAAATCACACGCAGGAAATCGCCGTCAACTTTGGACGCGTCACGGGCATCTTGGCGGTGCGTACCTTCGATTCAAGATGTTTGACAAGGCTAAACACTACCTCGAGCAACAACTCAGCATCACTCGCTCCCTGACTGCCGAACGCGGCGACCGCTTTCAGGAGTGGATTGGCATCGCCGAAGCTGAATTCGAATTGGCAAAACTGTTGTTCGCCCAAGGCTCGCCTGAATCGTTTGAGGGCGCGATCAACCAAAATGAAAATGCCATCCGTCACTGCCAAGCGTCGCTTGATGCGTTTGAATCAGCATCCAAAATCACGCAACTAACGGATGACCAAGCGACGACGCGGGACAAAGTGAGTCAAGTCATTGAAGTGTTGAAGTCCGCCTTGGAAAAACTGCGGGCAACAGAATGATCTTGGGCTAAGGAAAACGTCGTACAAAGCCGTTAGGTTTGTTTCGTCAAACTCATAAGCAACTTGTTGATTGCTCAGCATCGTAAATCAACTCACTTATTCCGGACCACACATGTCAGCAGACGAATCGATCCTTTCATCGCGATTAGATCAGATCAATACTCGCTGGAGTTTGGTACGCCGAGCTCATGCGGCCTCGCCGGATTCGGTGGCTGACACACGAAACGCTTTGGTGTTGCGTTATTCAGCGGCCATCCGAAATTACATTGGGGCGATGCCCCGTAATGAAGAGGACTGACGAACTGGCTCAGGATGTCGTCGTACGCCTTTTGCGCGGCGATTCTGCAGGCGCGGACCCAGACCGTGGTCGTTTTCGTGATCTGCTCAAGGTTGCGGTCCGTAATATGGTTCGCAACTACTGGGATAAGAAACGTCGACGGAAATGTGTCGACTTTGACGTTTCGACACGCGAAGATTGGACTGACGGGGAATCCGGACCGTGGGAGTACGCTTGGACGAAAACTGTGTTGAAAAATGTTTGGGCGAGACTCGGAGAATATGAGCAAGCTAACGCCGGCAGTAACGCGTTTACCCTATTGCGTTTTCGCGCTGATAATCCAGACGATAGCTCGGAAGAATTGGCCGCCAAACTGTCGAGTCAACTAGGTCGCACGATCCGCGCCGACTCGACGCGACAGCAACTCCGCCGCGCCCGCGTACGATTCGCAGAGATGTTGATTGACGAGCTTACAGACGGAATCGATAGTCCGAACGCAAATCAAATCGAAGAAGAACTCGTTTTACTTGGTTTGCTGGAATATGTTCGGGGGATCCTACCGCATGATTGGAAAAGCAAAATAAGTCGCGGGAGAGTACGGTTTAGCGATTGCTTTTGCAGATCACACACATTGAACTGGTTACAATGTAAACCCAGTTTCCACCAGCACGCCGTTGAACGCCGGGTCTCGAAAGGCATCAACCCCGCTCACTTGGCTCCCATCTGCTGGGAACCCACTGCAAGACTGGTACGTGTTCCAAACTCGACCAGTATCGAATCGTGCACCCAGACATCGCCCTCAATCTGAAATCGATGGACTGTGCCACCTGAGGTCACGTCGACGGCGTTATTGATCGTTGAAACAAGGTGTTTCGCTGTTGCACCGCTGTACCGTGCCACAACCGAACAGCGCGCCCACTCAGTTCGTGATGAGTGTACCCAGGTTAAGGTTTAAGCCATCGGCATTTTGCTTTAAAACTGGGGTGCCAACGTAATTCAGAATGATCGTGGAGCCGGTGACGTTGAGGTCGCCGGCCACATTGTCAATCACTACGCCTGCTTGGGGGCTATCAACGGAATTGAGGCTGTCGAAGTTTAGATTTAACACTAGCGGCGGGGCACCGACGGGCGGATCGAGGAACATGGTTGGGCCGCCCAGGGTGTTGATCGTGCCGCCACCAGTGACCAGATTGAACGTGGTCCCCAGGCCCTTGGTGTCGACCTCCAAGCCCGTGCCGTTAAAGTTGGCAATATTCAGCGTCTGGATACTCAAATCGCCGGTCGGATTGATAAACGACAGGCCATCGCCGGTCACGCGTGTGATGGTTAATGGCGGAACCGATCCGATATCAAGAGTTCCCGTGAACTGTACCTGTTGATAGCCGTTGCCCGGGTTGGCGTCGGCGTCGAAGGTGACCTGGTCGAACAGAGTGCCACCACCACCTGTGCCGTTAATCACCGAGCCAATGACCTGATTCGGGCTCACCCACGAGCGGACGATCGTTGAATGGAGGCCGCCGCCGACATGTTCTTCCGTAAACACTCCGGGAGTGTCCGTGGTCAAGGTACTGTTCTGCAGATCCAGGATCAGGGAACTGGCGGTCGGTCCGGAGGTGGTCAGAATGGTTTGGTTGGTCGAAACGATAGAATTGAACCGCACGTCAGCCTCCAGCGTTCCCGTGCCGCTGGAGTCGATGAAGATACCGCGATTGGCGATGCCTGTCCCAGCCAATGGGAAGATGTTGTTGCTCGTGATCGTCGCCGTGCGGTCGGTTCCATCATTGTTGACAACTTCGATCCCATCGTCGCCAATGGCCGCGTTGATCCCAATCCCAGCAAGGTTGACGGTTAGGTTGGTATTGGTGCTGTTGATGCCGTCGCCCGTCGTGTTATCGATGTCGGTGCCGAAAACATTGAGTGTGCCGCTATTATTGGCCCGGATCCCGGCCCCCACCGATTGGTTGATGTCGAAAAAGTCCAGCGTGGCTGTGCCGGGGCTGCTGTCCATATTGAACGCCACGCCCTGATCGTTAGTAATCTCGATCGGATCCGCGAACGTACCGGAGAACGTAAACGTACCACCCGAATCGCTGATGATGTCGATGCCCGTATCGGCCGAGTTGGACGTGCCGTCCAGGGTAATTCCGCCGTTGAAGATGTACGTGCCGTCGGCGTCCATGAATTGCAGACCGGTGCCGTTGGTCGCGTTCAGGTTGGTTCCCAAATCGAAGGTCACCGTGCCCGAATGGCCGCCCTGCACGTTGACCGCCGCAGCATTGTTCCCCTGCGTGATGCTGCTTCCGAGTTGGAGGGTCACGTCGGCCGTGCCACCGTCAACATTCAAACCGATGCCGCTCGGGCTGGTGATGTCGGTATTAGTGAAGGTGAAAGTGCCGGCCGAACCGGCCAAGATATCGATGCCCGCATCGCCACCATTGAGGGTGACGGGGCCGGTGAAGTTGTAAATGCCGTTGGCGTTGTCGAATTGCAGACCGTCTCCATTGGTGGCGTTGACCGACCCGCCGAAGTCGAACTGGCCGGAGTGGCCGCCCTGGATGTTGATCCCGGTCGCGTTGTTCGCTTGCGTCAAACTGCTTCCCGGTCCGAAGGTTACGTCGGCGGTGCCGCCATCGACATTGATACCCTCGCCGGTCGGGTTGGTGATGTCCGTATTGCTGAAGGTGAACGTGCCGCCCGAGCCGCTAAGAATATCGATGCCCGCATCGCCGCCGTTGAGCGTGACGGGGCCATTGAAGTTGTAGATGCCGTCGGCATTGTCGAATTGCAGGCCATCGCCGCTGTCGGCAAAGACGGGACTGCTTGGATTCTGATTGAACGTGCCGGTGTGACCGCCCTCGACCTGGATGCCCGAGCCGCCGCCGCTCTGCGTGAGCGTGCTGGGGCCGAACAGGCTGTTGACCGGGTCGCTCATCCCGCCGAAGTTGACGGTCGACGATCCGCCGTCCACATGAATCCCCGCGCCCGCCGGATCAGCGACGCTGACGTCCGTAAACGTGAACGTGCCCGTGCCGCCCAGAATGTCGATACCCGTCCCACCGCCACTGATCAACGTGCGATTGATGTTTACGTTGCCCGCCAGTCCGTTGAGCCGAACTCCGCGCGTGGCATTTGGGACGTTGAAGTTCGAAATCTCACTTCCGTTGGCGGCGTCGAACGCGAAGGTGGCATTGCCGCCGTTGATGACGGGTCGCGGGTTGCCAGTGCCGTTCACCACGGGCAGGTTGACTGCACCTAACTGGTCGGTGTTTACCAAGTGGTTATTGTTATCGCCTTCGCCCAGGACACGTTGATTGGGGTTGCCCGCGTATCCTTGTCCGTTGAACGTCGTATTCGAGTGAATGTACAGAATGTCGGTGTTTTGCGTGGCTGGCAAAGCGTTAAACGGGTCTTCAACTGTGCCCGCGCCGCCAGTGCCGTTGTTGACGTGAGTGACAGTGATTGGATTGCCGCCATCTGTGAGTTGCACAAGCTGTTGGTCTTGTCCTTGGATTTCGTTGGTGACGATGTCAATGTCGCGAATCACCGGTTCGACCATGCGTCGCTGAAATGGTGTCAACGGTCGACCGCTGCGTCCGCCAGGTCCAAACGGCACACGAATTCGCAAGGTGGCGATCGCCTGTGTGTTGCGCACGTCATCCCATTGCCACTCGGCACCCAACACCACACGTGAATCGAGTCCCAATCGCGGCAGATCAAACAGTCGCAACTCGCTACGCGCCCGAGGTCCGGCGATTTCCGGGAATCCCGCCGTGTCGTTATCAAAATAGAATCCGCCGAAATAGCCACGCAATTCGCCGTCAAACGGCCCTCCAAACGTATGAAGCAATCGGCCCACTTCGAAATCCATACCGTAATAGGGGCGTTCTTGTCCCGTCGCTCCAGGCACTCCGGCAAAGAGCCCGTTGCCCGCAAAGAAGGGGGGCGTCGGCGCGCCACCACCGCCACCTGCAACCGCCTTCGAGCCACGCTCAGGAACATAGCCATTGACGCGAAAATCCCAATTTACGTCCAACAGTTCGACCCCGAATGCTCCCTGTTGAAAATTATTGTTATTGGCAGTGTGACGAAGATCGTAGAAGCCATACATACCAACGATCCAATCAGAGCTGAGCCACTTGCGATAGCCGATGCCCCAGTTTCCTTCGTAGGTTGAATCGTCACCGATCTTGCCTCTCAGATCCGCGAACAGCAACTCGCGATCCGTGTACAACAACGGTACAAATAAATCCGCTTCGCCCAACTCACGATGCGAACCGCTGCGAAAGACGCCATCCACATAGGCTTGATAGGTGATATCTTGAGCATGCAGATGTGCTCGAGTAATCGACAGCATCAGCACACCCAGTAATGTCAACGCCAACGTTAGAAAAGGCGTTCTCTGAATTTGACTAGCGGTTTTCACAATGGGATAGCCTTTTGACACTGAATTGCAAAATGACAATGCGCACGGCCGAGGCAAGAACACTATTATGATCATTTTCGTCAAATTTCAGATTATGGATTCGTACCTCTTTGCGAGGTGGTAGATATTCGTTGACAAAAGCGTTCAGACACCATGACGAACCTATAGAATCGTTAAGGTTTGGCACGCCAGACGCGAGATGAAATCGGCGAGAGAATTAAGAGCTTATTTGTCGTAAATGACAAATCGATCGTCCAGAGAAGCCCTCTCGGACTTGGTGCGATGTTCCTGAGCCCGTAGCTTCACCTTTTCGTCCGGGTCTCACGGGACGAGGCCTTCAGCGACTTCCAGCCACTCTCACTTTCGACTTGAACCAGCAATGGTCGATGAAAAGGCCCGTTTTTGCCCAAAGCTGCAAACGTCACTGGTACACAGAACGGTTGCATCAATTCTGAAACAGCTCCGTGTCGAATCGAGAAGCTTCTACCGATGCTTCATATCGAGACCAGTTATTGAATTTCCACGAGTTCACTCTTGACTGTTTCACCTACCAAGCCCAACTCAGATTTGTCCACCGAGATTTTTTCTGGAGCGGAGTGCAAGAAACAATCAACGGATCTTCCAAGATTGTGAAGATATGCCTTGGCCAAAACCTCTGACTCGCCAGGCTGCAAATAGCTAGAGTCATGCTCGGGTCTTGTCGTATAAGTTACACTTCGTAAGCGATAGGTTAGGTCTCCAGTGCAGTCAATTAAGATGGCTGAACGGCCTTTGGCGACAGTCCCAATTTCCCGGCCGTTCAATGAGACACTAGCGTTTCTTGTGGCCTTGACGCTTGGAATTGTCAATTCGAGTTTTGCGTTTTCGTTCACCAGGCGAAACCATTTCCCGTAGCGAATCTCGACGTCGGGACCGCCTCGGTTATAGCGAATGTGCAACACGGGCTACATTTGGTCCTGTATAGTAACGAGAACTTCAAATTCCACGATCTTATCAGCTTGTGAAGATTCTCGGGAAAACACCGAAACAGCAGCAGGTGAACTCGCGCCAAATTGGCCGTGTGCTGCTGTCTTCGCCTTGCCCAACAATGGCAGTCATCGGCTGGTTTTCAGTGCATCGCGATACACCAATCGCAATTGGATCGTGGCTTTCAGTTTGCCGGGACTGACGCCTCGTCGAATCGGAACTACAACCATTCGCGAGTCACCAGGTGCAACGCCGGGTTCGGCGTTTCGTTGTGAGTTGACCGCTTCGTAAAAAGCAGCCGTAATTAACCCAATCCCGGAAGTGAAGTTCTTGCGTGCGGCGAGCGATTCGCTCGCATCCACAACTTTGAATTCAAACGCTCGCCCCTTTGGCCCAAGCTCGCTGACAAAACCAAGGATGCGAAACTTGCTGTTGCGCCGAGGATCGAGAATCCAATGCCGAGCATCTTCGATATTGACGATCGCCTTACCGATCTCATGAGTTGCCACGGCTCGCGTTATATCGCCGTCTTCGGCTTGAGGCAGTGTG
>CAYFJO010000051.1:0-39307 GCA_964343305.1 uncultured Pirellulaceae bacterium
TCTGTAGTGGACCAGCTTCCATTTGCCCTGACGAATGCCGTCGTTCTCGTAGTACAACGTCTCATGCGGAGACTTTGCGTTCGGCTTACCAAGCAGGATGTCACTAACGTCTTTGCCATCGATGACGTGGTCTGTCGGCACACTTTGCCCGGTCAGTCTGGCGACGGTCGGCAGCACGTCGATCGTCGTCATGATTTCCGATGAAACACTGCCCGCGGGAATTTTGCCGGGCCACCACGCCAGCGTCGCCACTCGCATGTGCCCTTCATACTTGGGACCAAACTTCGCACCTCGCAACGGACCGGGCGAAGTCTTGCCAGCTCCGCCGTTGTCATTGGTGAACAGCACAAACGTATTCTCCGCGATCCCAAGGTCCCGAAGCGTCTGAAGGATGCGACCGGTCGAGTTGTCTATTTCGGTGACCAGGGCCGTCATCACGTCATCGCCCGCCGCGGCGAAACGATCCGGTGTGACCATGAACGGATAATGCACGGCCGAATGCGGCACATACGCGAAGAACGGTTCGTCCTTGTGTCGCTTGATGAAGTCAACCGCCGCGTCAGTGATCGCATCGGTGATCGCCGCCTGACTCGCTTCATCCGGAATGTGCGCAACCGGCTTGTCTTGCTTCATCCACGGCAGCGGCGGGTAATTCCGTTTCGGATTACCCTTCACCCACATGTCATTCGAATACGGAATACCCTGGTACTCATCAAAGCCCTGACGAGTCGGCAGGAATTCCGATTGATCGCCCAGGTGCCACTTGCCGAAACATCCGGTCACATATCCACCTTCTTTCAGTATTTCCGCGATGGTGATTTCGGTGGGATTAAGCCCGCGCCGGTCTGCTGGAAACACAACGCTTGCACCCATGCCAATTCGATCGGCATAGCAACCAGTCATCAACGCGGCACGAGACGGAGTGCAGGCCGACGAGCTGACATAGAAGTCCGTCAACTTCATGCCTTCTCTGGCCATCCGATCGAGATGCGGAGTCTTGCGCGATGAACCAAATGGGCCGATGTCGCCGTAGCCCATGTCGTCGATGAAGATGATGACGATGTTCGGCTTGTCGGCGGCCGACGCCTGCCCACACAGGCACACGCAAAACATTAGCACGACGAGATGGCAGGAAAATGGGGGCTGGAAGATTGAACGAAGACATTTTCCTGCCCTCATCTTTCTGCCAAATCCAAGAGTGGAAGTTCTGTCTGTCATTTTCAACAACCTGTAGACGATCGATTTCAATAAATGCGAGTGGCTTGTTACTCGCTAACGAAAGCGGGGATGAGTTTCTGGGGGAGAGTCTGAAGCATCTTGCCCATCCCTTTGTTGTGGGCTGTGACGACGGCGATCAGAACCAGTTCGGGGAACATGAAGATGAACTGCCCGCCCGCACCGCGGCCTTGTTTGCAGTGATACTTCTTTCCGTCAACCTCATAGTCTTCCGTCCACCAGAAGTAACCGTAGGACGACTTTCCGTAAGTGTGCCTGATCGGGCTGGTGGCACGTTCGACAAAGTCTGCGGGGATGAGTTGCTTGCCCTGCCACTTGCCCTTGTTCAAAACCAGCAGGCCCATCTTCAGCATGTCGCGGGATCGAAAGCTGGATCCCGCCGCGGACTTGGGTAGCCCGCTGGTGTCGGTCTGCCAGTGATAGTTGCTGACGCCCATGCGGCCCCACAGTTCGTCGCGGATGAAGTCTTCGGCACTGCCTGGTACAACGGCCTCAAGAACCTGCATGGTGATGGCGGGATCGGACGCCTGATACTTGAATTCACGCGGAGCCGTCGGGATGGGGGCGCTGTGTTCCAGGTACGCCTGGATTTGGCCCTGCCCTTTCAGTCGTTCGGGCTTCTTTCGCAAGAGGTCCACTGTCTGCTTGTCGAGTCGTATGCCCGATGTCATGTGCATTGCCTGATGCAGCGTGATGCCGTCAGCTCCCTCGACGAGATTTTCCGACTTGAGGTCTTTCAGAAACGAGATCGCGGGCTTGTCGAGGTCGTCCATCGTCAGATGCCCCAATTGAATGGCTCGTCCCAGTGCCATTGCCGTATAGGACTTGGTGATCGACATCTGATAATGGGGATAGTTGATGCGGCCGCGGCGAAAGTAAGACTCAAGAATCAACTTGCCTTTGTAGCTGATCAGCAGGCTGTCGGTCTTACCGGTCTTGGGATCATTCGCAGTCTTGGCAAGTTCACGTGCGTAACTGAGTACGAGATCCTTGTTGCCGCCGTCTGGCCCGAGTTCACCAACGGTGATCTCATCCTTCTTGTCCTCTGGACTCACATCGATAAGTGGTTTCGGTAGATACGGAAGCTTGTGTTCTAGCGCGGAAAACACATCTTCCGCATTCAAATCGGTGACTTCCGGTGCGAGCCCATTCGATTCGAACGAATTCTCTGCGACGTCAGCCGCTTGCGTCATCACAGGACGATCCCAATCAACAGCCTGATAACCTTGCGGCTTTTCCGGCTTGTGGACCTCGACGATCTCATCGCTGGCGTCAAACAGCGGCCAGGCGTCCGTGCGGAACGGCGAAGCGGGCAGCCCCTCTTTGTTGTAGAGTAGATTCCGCTGCGACGGATTCATGGCCCACGCGTATCGAACAGCGACTGGCTGCGGAACATCCTTGGAAGAGACCACGACCGTCGCGCCATTGATCTCGGCATCAGCCCAGTGCCATTTGCGGTCTTCTCCGGCGATAGCGAACGCGTCCAGTGGTTCCGGTCGGGCCGCCGTCAGTCCCGAACCGACGGAATCAAAATGAAGGACGATGCTGCCGTCGTGAATGCGATGCTTCGAATAGCGAGGCCCACTGCCGACGATTTTTTTGCCATAGGTCTGCTGCAGTGCCAACAAGGCGTGGCGAATGCCCAGCGGTTTCTTGTTCTTGGGATGAAGCTCCACCGCGTCGCCAGTATCGATCGAAACCACCATGCCGGTGGCTGCAACATCCCGTTCAACCTGCCGCATCGATTCCCGATTTGCCGCCCACGGTGCTACCAGCCCTTCGACCGGTTCTGTCTGCGCCGGGTTCCAACTCGGGAGCTGGGTGAACTGAAACGGAAAGTCATCGGCAATATTGGCAGCGGACGGTTCATGCCACGAAGAACGGTAGTAGCGAATCAGCTTTGCCAACTGACTACGGTAATGGATCGCCTGAGGGACGTTCTTGGAATTTCGTTCGCCCTGATACCAGATCATGCCGCGGATGCCGTACGGTCGAATCGGATGAATCATCGCGTTGAAGATGTGAGTTGGATATTGATGGCCCAGCGACGCCGGCTTGGTGATGAACGGAGGCTGCAACGGCCTGAACGCGTTCTTCATGGTTTCGCCGGCATCGATTTTCGCGTTGTATGCCACGAGTTCATTTTCGAAAACTGCCAGAGCTTTCTCGACTGTTTCGCCCCGAGCAATTCTGCGCTCAGCGTTCTGGTCCAGCGACTTCTTGTGTTCAATTGCACGAACGTCGTCCTTCTGAATGTCCCATGGCATCCAGCCTTCGATCGGCGTTCCCGCATAGGCCTGGACAATGATGCCCACGGGCACGTCCAGTTGCTGATGGAGCGTCTTTCCAAAGTAGTACGACACAGCCGATGTTTCGGCCGCGGATTCGGGATTGCAGAGCTTCCATTGCTGCAGCCGATCGCGGGATTCTTCCAGCGGCTCGTGCCAGTGCTCTCGCTGCGATTTGAAGATGCGGAAGTTCGGCAGGTTGACTTCGGCTTCCTTCTCCGACTCGAACGAGTTGCCCATTGACCAGCCCATATTGGACTGGCCGGCGCACAACCAGACTTCGCCGATCGCAACGTTTCGGATTCTGATAGTGTTGTTGCCAGCGACGGTCAACGAGTGCCCCGTCCCACGAGCAGGCGTCTCGATAAATAGCTTCCATCGCCCGCCCGAGTCAGCTTTCACCGAAGCAGTTGCTCCCCAACTGGCGGAGACTTTCACCGTTTCACCCGATTCAGCCCATCCCCAGATTACATTCTTCGCCTGCTGCTGTAGCACGATGTTGTCGCCAAAGACTCTCGGAACACGGACGTCAGCCCACGTCGTCGAGTAGATCAATAGCAGCGTGATAAAAGTCGCAGGAATCTTCGTTGTCATTCTTTTAGTCTCTGATGGACTTCAGTTTCAAATTCTCAATCGCTCGACCGCGTCTTTAGTCGGAGATAATCGATGCCAAAAACGCAGGTGCCGACCTTCGCGTAGTTAGTGGCTCGCGGATTGCTGCCGATGACCGTTGCCTTCAGTGTATGTTTGCCTGATTCTATCTGGTGCGCGCCGAGTGAGA
This sequence comes from uncultured Pirellulaceae bacterium, assembly GCA_964343305.1. Lineage (GTDB taxonomy): Bacteria > Planctomycetota > Planctomycetia > Pirellulales > Pirellulaceae > CAYFJO01. The sequence continues at coordinate 4,306 of CAYFJO010000051.1, forward strand.
TCTCGTCGGTGTTGGTCACGCGCGGATCATAACAGTCAATCGGCTTGCCAACGCTTTTTCCGTCCAGGGTCAATTGCACAATGCCGTAGTCACTCGCCTTGGTCAGCATCGCCTTGACTTCGGGCGTGAAACCAGGGAACGGTTCGACTTTCGTGCCTTCCGGAGAGAGAGTGTGTGTGCAGTGGAAGTACATGCCCCAGCCACGCTCGACAACCACCTTGCACGACTTGGAGAACGAAATCGGGACATATTCGTTTTCTGAAATCATTCTCATCGGATCGCTCCTCTTCGTTGTAGAGCCTTTGCATCTTCCAAAGGCATCTGCTGCTCGACCGTACCGTCCTCTAATTCTTCCAGATTGATTTCAGTTCGCGAGCCTCAAGTGACAGCAGTTTCGCATTGCCGCCAATCGCGGTGACGGACACTTCAGTTGCTTCCAGCTTTGCGGGGCCGCGCCCGCTGATGAAGACGCGGCCGTCGTTGCCGACGATCTCGGTCAGCGAGCGGTCGGCCAGCACCTGGATACTGATTCGCCCGTCGACAGGCTTCAGCGGCGCTTCGTTCAGCTTCTGAGCTTTCGCGTCGTAACGGATGGTTCGGCCTGGCAGCTTCAATTCAATCGCTGTCGCTGTTCCAACTTCCACGGTCAGGCGAACATCAAGCAGGTCGCTCCCCACCGGCAATGTCACGGCCTTGTCAGCGACGAGTTCTTGCGACTTCGCCTCATTGCTCTTCGCACATAGGTCTTCGATCTCCTTGACGGGCTTGGCAAACATGCGAATGCCGTCGTCGGTGTTTCGCAGTGTCAACCGATGCGGAAAGCTGAAGTGCTGGTTGTACGGACCCGGCGAGGGGACTCGGAGCCAGCCGATCTGAATCTTGCGACCGTCCGGCGCGTTGTCGAAAGTCTGAGATGCGTAGTACGGCCCCCAGTGGACCTGATGCTTGCCTTCGTGTTCCGGGGTAAACGTCTTACCGTCGAACTTTCCGACGGCATACTTCGCATCGGCTGCGAACACGACCCAGCGAGGATTCTTCGCGTCGCCATCGACGGGCAACTCGAAGAGTTCCGTGCATTCAAAGTATCCGGGCAGATGGCTTTGCTCGGTCCACTCTTTGAGATTCGTCGATGTGTAGAACGCGGCGTTACGTTTGTATTCCGGATGCTCGTCATAGACGACCATCACCCAGTGCCCGCCGAGTTTCTTCGCCGTGTCATTCAGCGGCTGGTCGGCCACGTCGTAGGCGTACCAGATGACCTTCGGATCACGGCCCTTGTGTTTGACGACGGGGTTGCCTTCGTACCACGTAAAGGTCTTACCACCATCGGTGCTATAGGCGATCGATTCACCGGCGCCCGTGTCGGTCAAGAAAGCGACGAGCGTATTCTTCCCCCAGCCGGCCGTGTTTTCTCTGTCCACCGTTGCACCACCCGAGAAACACGCACCACGAGCCATCGTCTTCGGGAACAGTTTATTCGGCTGCTGCTGCCAGTGAAGGAGATCCTTACTTGTGGCATGTCCCCAGGTCATGTTGCCCCAGGGCAGAGCGACCGGATTGTGCTGGAAGAACAAGTGCCATGTCCCGTCGTGGTGGACCATGCCATTGGGGTCGTTGTTCCAGCCGACCTTCTGCGTGAAGTGAAACTGAGGCCGGTGCGGTTCGCGATAGAAATTCTCTTCGCCCGGAATGGTGTTGGACTGCCGGGTCAAATCAAAGCCTTCCACGGTGACTTTGCTCGCCGCGACGCGTGCTTTCTGACCTTTGTAGGTGTCAATGGTGAAGAAAGCGTACCAATCGGTGTTTTCTTCCGACGTGGCAATGTTCAATCCGTAGTTGCGAACTTCCTGATCGCCCACAAAGAGCTGAAACTGTCCACTCGATCGGCCTTTGTTCTGGATCGGAACAACGAGGTACTTGTCTGCGACCGTGAACGTCTTCTCTCGCCGTGCCAGTTCCGGCAGTTTCGGTTTCGTGTCGGTCAGGACAATGTGGTCGACGTTGATGTGTCCCCAACCGCCGGTCGCCGCATCCACGATTTGGATTGTGACTGCCTTGCCGATCAGCTCTGCCACATCCCAGAACGCCGGAGCCAGTTCCTCACTGCCACCGGCCCGCGTATTCTCGCCAGTAACTGTGTGAACCACTTTACCGTCCAGCAGCAGGTTCATGCAGGTCTTGCCCTGATGACCGCCGCCACCGACAAGAAACGTCAGGTAATTCCTTTCAACCTTGATCGGCGGTGAAGTCAACGTACCGGTCGTGCGGTCTCTGCTGAGAAACGAGTTGACCAGTCCCTTGCCCTTGAACCCGCTGACGTGCATTTGGCCGGGTAGGGTACCTTTAGCCGGACCCGTGCCGAACGCTTCGCCGTCGGCTTTCCACTGGCCGTAGTCATCGCCTTCAAAGTCGGCGATCAGGATGTCATCGTTTGCCAACGTGGGTGTTACCGCCGCGATCGTCAGCGCAACAAATAAGAAAAGGTATTTCATCATTTTCGATTTCCTTTAGTGTTAGTCGTTCTGTCTACTTCTCGGTTTGTTGTTTCCCGCACGCATTGTTGCAGGACGGCTCCTGAGTGGGAACACGCCGCCGCAGCAATTGCACAAGCTTTGTGTAAGATCTGGTCATGAGGTTCACTTCGCAGTAACCCCAGGAGAAATGCCGCGGCGAAAGAGTCTCCTGCACCGACGGTATCTTTCACTTGGGTTTGTATTCCCTGTTGTCTCACGACACCGTCGGGGGTCGCCAAAGTCGCTCCTTGTGCACCGCAAGTCATCACCACAAGATCGAGGTTCTGTGATTCGAGCAGATGTCGAAGGAGTGTTTCCGGTGACGCGCTGGAGTGAATTCCGCACGCCGAACTGACTTCTGGAAGTTCGTCGTCGCTGAGTTTCAGGATGCTGGCCAGTTCGATCGACTCGCGAATCAAGTCATTGTCGAAGAACGGTGAGCGAAGGTTGATGTCCACGATACGCGGAATGCCTGCATCGCGTGCTGCATCGATGCATCGGCGAATCGTGCGGCGCGACACTTCAGAGCGTTGTCCCAGTGTGCCAAAATAGACCGCGTCTGTTTCTTTTACCCGCGCCTCAATTTCGTCGCTCCATTTGATGCGATCCCAGGCCGAGTTCTCGTGGATCGTGAAGTTCGGTTTACCTGCCGAATCCAGTGCGACACCCACGGTTCCCGTCGCAGCGTCCGATACCGTCTGCATCAAGCTGACATCGATGCCGTAGTCCCGCAGAATGTCGAGAGCCTCGCACCCATGCCGATCACCACCAACCGCGCTGACCATCGAGACGTTCGCTCCCAGGATCGCCGCATGGCAGGCAAAGTTAGCGGGAGCACCACCAAACCGCTCGCCTTCCGGAAAGAGGTCCCACAGCACTTCACCCAAGGAAACAATTATCGGACTCTCCACGCTCAATTCTCCTCTGCGACTCCCAATCGCGCTTGCATCTCTTCCAGCGGCACGCCTTTGGTTTCCGGGACCAGGAATTTCACCCAGGCGAGTTGTAGGACCATCATGAAGGTGAAGAAACCAAAGAGCTGGCCGGGCTCAAAGTGTTCCATGGCAATCGGGAACAGGAAGCTCAGGCTGGCCGCGCAAACCCAGTGCGTGGCGCTGCCGAGGGCCTGACCCGCGGCCCGGTGATCGTTGGGGAAGATCTCACCGATAAACACCCAGATCACCGTGCCCTGTCCGATGGCGTGGGCGGCAATGAAACCGATCAGGCAGAACAGCACGAGCATACTCTTGAATCCCAGGAATTCCTTGGCTGCGGCCGTCACCTCTAGGGCGAGTGCCCAGGTCTCTTCATAGGACGCTTCGGCGGGGATCACGACCGGCTCCCCTTCGTAGGCATCCAGCGCGCTGGCCTCAACCAGGGCCGCCTTGGCGGTGTCGTAGCCAGCATACATACCCGGACGATCCTTCTCCGCCACGAACCGCTCACCGGCTTCGACCGCGACGACCGTAGCGACCGCGCTCTCCAGGTCACCGGCGGCCGAAACGACCTTAAAAGCCGGCGTACTCAGGAAGGCCCATGCGCAGATGCCCAGCGACGCGATGTAGCCGACCGACCCGATGTAGAGGAGCGTCCGGCGGCCCAGTTTGTCGATCAAGGCCAGGCCGGCAAACGTGAAGATCAGGTTCGTGATTCCCAGCGAGATGGAAGCCATCAGTGGATCCGATAGACCCGCCAGCCCAAGGAGACGCGGCGCAAAGTAAAGGATAATGTTGATGCCGGAGAACTGATTGAAGAAGGCGATAAGAAACGCCAGCATGATCGGGACCTGCAGGCGGCGAGTCCAGAAGTGGGCCGTCTTCGTCTTATCGGCCACAGAGGCCTCGACCTCGACCACCAGCTCTTCGAGTTCAGCGTCCGGCATGTCCGGATTGATCTGACGGAAGACCGCCTTGCCTTCGTCCCGCTTATTCGCATGGGTAATCAGCCAGCGCGGGCTTTCCGGCAACGTGAAGGCTAAAACCATGTAGATCAGGGCGGGCACGGCCTCGAGACCGAGCATCAGACGCCAGGCAATGGACTCGCCTGCAGTATTGCCGACGATCCAGTTGGAGGCAAAGGCCACCAGGATGCCGAACACGATGTTGAACTGGAACATGCCAGCCAGCTTGCCGCGACTTTTGGCTGGCGACATTTCGGAGATGAACATCGGGGCCGCGATCGTGGCAGCCCCCACGCCCAAACCGCCAATGAAACGCGCAATCATGAAAGTCCACGGTTCCGGGGCAAAGGCTGACGCGACTGCCGAAATGAAATACAGGAATCCGACCACAATCAGACACTTGCGACGTCCGTACCGCGAGGCAGGCATACCGCCGAAGATGGAGCCGAGGACCGTTCCCCACAGGGCTGCACTCATACACAGGCCATGCCAGAAGCCGTCGAGTTGCCAAAGACGCTGAAAGTCTTCCTCTGCACCCGATATCACGATCGTGTCAAAGCCGAACAGGAACCCGGCAAGCGACGCAGTGATTGACCAAAGTAGCAGGCGGCTTTTCATGAAATCATCTCAGAGTGGAAGCATGTCAGACTTAAAAAATAGCCAAACCTGTCAGTACATTCAATTGACCAGCAAGTCGTAAATGATAAAATACTGTCATGACATTGTAATTCCATGTAATGACAGGTGAGCTGTGTCAAAACACGAAACCGTGTCTCAAGAACTGCGAATTGAGATTGCCGCGGGTGCCTTTGCGCCATCGGGCAAACTTCCCAGTGAAGCTCAGCTTGTCGAGCGATTCGGCGTTTCCCGACCAACCATCGCCAGAGCGCTGCGGGATCTTCAGAGCGAAGGTCTCATCGAGCGGCGGGCTGGTTCCGGTACCTTCGTGCGGGCTGTTTCGCAGACCAACAGCGAGACTCGTGTCCTTGGTTTGCTTGTTCCCGAGCGCGGCACAACGGAGATTTTTGAAGCGATATGCGGCGAGTTGGGTGCCTTGTCACGCGTGCAAGGATTCGGGCTGTTGTGGGGCGGTTCCCCGTTGCCCTACGCAGACCGCAACTCTACTCCGGAACACGCCGTTGAGGTCTGCCAGCAGTTCATTGACAAGTCCGTCGCCGGCGTGTTCTTCGCCCCGCTGGAATACTCGACCGAAAGAGACCAGATCAACCGTGAATTACTCGAGCGGCTGCGTCAGTCTGGAACACCGGTGGTGTTGCTTGACCGCGACGTGGTTCCGTTTCCCAAGAGAAGCGACTTTGACCTCGTTTCGTTGGACAACTTTAGCGCCGGGTTCTTGCTCGCCGAGCACTTGATTCGGCTCGGTTGCCGAAAGTTACGTTTCGTGGCTCGTCCAGGTTCGGCGCCGACCGTGGACGCCAGAATCGGCGGCGCGCGCGAGGCCATCGCGCGTAATGGCAGCCCACTCGACTTGAAGCTGGTTTCGCAAGGCGATCCTTCCGATGCCAAGTTCGTTCGCGGATTACAACCCGGGCGAAAGTGTGACGGCATCATGTGCGCCAACGACTTCACAGCCGCCGAACTTCTCAAGACGCTGGCTTCGATCAAGATTGACGTTCCGTCGAAAGTCCGAGTCGCGGGCTTTGACGACGTGCGTTACGCAACCCTATTGCCAGTTTCCCTCACCACCATCCACCAACCGTGCCGCGAGATTGCCCAGATCGCATTCCGAGCAATGCTGGAACGTATCAACGAACCGACGATTCCTCCCAGGACGCTAACCGCCGCGCCACGCCTCGTCGTCCGCGACTCCTGCGGAGCATATCAACGGTAAACATGATGTTGCACTTCATCAACTGCCCATGGTCCCGTCGGCATCACCCGATCACCGTTCGCCACTCGGCTGCGCCACCGATTCGATAGACGTCACGGCTTCTCCCAGGGCAGGCCTTGCCACCATTTAGCGCCGGCATGGTTCGGCTGTTTTGGCCCTGGGGTCGAACGGCCTTGTTCCACGATGCGACGCAGATCCGCTGTCAGTTGTTCGACCACTTCTGAGTGATCTGCCTGAAGATTGGTTGTTTCTTTGGGGTCATCGTGCAGGTTGTAAAGCTGAACAGGCGGGAGCTTCTGCTTCACGGCAACGGCCTCGCGAGGTGGACTCCAGCCGCCTGATCCGCGGCAAAGAAGTAGCTTCCATTTGTCCTTGCGAACTGCGAAGTGGCCTGAGATGGAGTGATGAACGACGATTTCATGCAACGGCTCCGCGGCGTCACTGCCGCGCAGCGTGGGCAGCAGGCTGGCGCTGTCTTCCGCGGCGCCGGCTGGCAGTTTGTGTCCGAGCACGTCGGCGCACGTTGCCATGATGTCGGCCAGCGTGATGGTCTGGTCGCTACGGGATCCTGGCGCGATCTGGCCAGGCCAGCGGACGATAAACGGCACTCGATGCCCGCCCTCGTAGGCGTCTGCCTTCCATCCGCGCCAATGCTCGTTGAGGCGTATGCCCGCGGCGTCAAGCTGGGCGAAGTTTGCCTGCGGTGATGTCCCATTGTCGCACGTAAAGATCACGACCGTGTTGTCGGACTGCTTCGTTTCCTGCAAAGCACGCATGATCTCACCAACCGCGGTGTCGGTCTGGATGAGGAAATCCGCGTACTCGCTGACTTTCGATTTTCCGCGGAAATCCTGATGTGGCGCGATGGGGGTGTGTGGGGAAGGCATGGGAGCGTAAAGAAAGAACGGTCGCTTCTTATCGGCCCGCTGGCGAACGTACTGCGACCATCGCTTCGAGTACTCGGCGAGCACGGCACGAAAGTCCCAATCGGCGACCGACGGTCCCGCAGAAACGCCGACCATGGTTCCCGCTTTCATCTGTGTCGTCAGCTTGCCCAACACACGGTCGTTTTCGCGCCAGGCGTAGGGCGGCCAGTTAGGAACATCGTCGCCGTAGTAATAGTCGAAACCGTGATCGCTGGGGCCGCCCTTCACGGCGCCGGTGAAATCGATTTCGCCGAGCTTCTCGGTTGTCCCGCCGCCCTCCTTCGGCCAGTGCCAGCCAAGGTGCCATTTGCCGATACACGCCGTGTCGTAGCCATGCTCGCGGAACATCTCTGGCAAGGTGAGTCGCCCATCTTCGATGAGCGGACGTTCCCACTTGCCAACGATTCCGCGTTTGAGTCGCGAACGCCAGTTGTACCGGCCGGTCAGCACGCTGTATCGCGTCGGCGAGCACACGGCCGAGGTTGAGTGCGCGTCAGTGAAAGACATGCCCTCGCGAGCCAACTGATCGATGGCCGGTGTTTTCATCCCCATCTTGTCGTTAAACGCCGACACCGAATCGATGCCCATGTCATCCGCGAGGATGACGATGACGTTTAGACGATCGGGTTCGGCGGCATGCAGCGATGTCGTGAGCGTTAGCAGAATCAGAGCAATCGCATATTTCATGGAAGATTATCCCGGTGGGAGTGAAGAGATTGAGTATGGAAGATTGGCAATCACTCGGCAAGTCATGCCCGCTGAGCCGCCGCTGCCGGGCAGAACCGATTGGGTGGGCTTACTCGAGACTCTTGATGCGGACGTTTTTGAACTCCGTGAACATCGGTTTGCCGGCGTGAAGTTGAAACGCGAGGATGCCTTCGAGCAGTGCATTCTTAGGACTATCGGTAAAATCCAAAACCAGGCGATCGTTCATGTAGTGCTGAATGTGCGTGCCCTTTGCGATGATGATCACATCATTCCAATCGTCAAGCTTGAACAGTTTCTTAAAACCTTCGGCGTCGATCAGCGTTTCGGTGACGGTCTTCTTGCCGTTTTCATACACCGCCTTTTCACCGACCATGCAAGTGCGACCACGGCCACCGGTCAAGCCGCCTTCGTCATAGATAAAGCCAGAGACGCTGGGCAGTATGTTTTGATTGCGAATTTCGTGCTGGTAGCCGCGGACGATCCACTTGTTGCGCACCTTGTCGCCCGTGATGTGCTTCGAGCGATATTGAATGCCGGAGTTGTTGGTTGCGTTGCAGCGGAAGGAAAGACGGAGTTCAAAATCCTTCAGCACGCCGCCTTTCCAGATGATGAACGTGTTGCCGCTGGCTTTGTTCTCGGGCGTCGTCTCGCCATGAATCGCGCCGTCTTTGACCGACCACAGTTTGGGATCGCCGTCCCATCCGGTCAGGTCCTTACCATTGAAGATCACCTTCATGTCCTTCGATTCGGGCGGTGCCTGAAGGGAATCATCTGCGAATGAGTGCAAGCCAAACGAGATCAACGCGACCAAAGTTAAACAGCGAATCATGGTGTTCTCCAACGAAGAGGAATTTTTGTTGAGCCACCATTATGATCGATCGGTGGGTAATCGCAAATGACCCAACTGTGAGCCGAACGCGCTAGCGTCGGGCATCAAGGAACGATAAACGAGCCGACACCCGTGGCTAGCGCCATCGGCTCACGAAATACCTCGATCTTCCTGCTCGTGTTCCATGCGCCAGCCAGGGAGCGTGACGGAGTCTTGCGGCTCAACCAGCTTCCCGTATAACTCGGGACGCCGTGCTTTGAGGTAGCGTTGCCCCGAAGACTTTTCGATTTTCTCCGGCGTCAGTGTTGCGACCACCACATCGTCTTCCAAGGCGTGGCTTTCGACCAACACTTCGCCGAAAGGGTCGAGGATCATTGCCAAGCCCGGCTTGACCGTGTCGTAGTCCCAGCCGATCGGATTGCTGAACACGGCGTACACTCCGTTTTCGTATGCCCGAGCCGGCAACCAGCGATCGAGCCAGGCACGTCCTTTGGGACCTTGAAATTCCTGTCGCAACCGTGCCGGGTCGCGATGACGATTTTCCCACAGCGATCGATCGACCACGCCGCGGCCCGGCATGGCTGATGGCAGACAACACGTGACGTGTGGCATGAAAATAATCTCCGCCCCCAACATCGCTGTCATCCGCACGTTCTCGGGCAAATTGTTGTCGTAGCAAATCAGGAAGCCGATTTTGCAGCCCAGCAAGTCGATGACGTTGTATTCATTGCCGGGCGAAAGGTGTGGACTGACAAACGGGTGCAGCTTGCGGAATTTCGTCACGTAGCCATCGGGGGCGACCGTGGCATACGTGTTGTAAACATTCGACTCGTCGTCGCGCTCGATCAAGCCAGCCATGATCACGGTTTTAAACTCTTTGGCCAACCCATGCATGGCATCGATCGACGGTCCGCCGGGCACGGGCTCGGCAACTTCGAGCAGTTGCTCTTTGCTCAGCGGTTGGATCCAGGAATAACCGGGAATGCACCCTTCGTGAAAACTGACGATTTGTGCCCCTAGATCGACGGCGCGGCGCGTCAACTCGCGCATCTTGGCAAGATTGAACGACTTGTCATTGTCACGATTCTCAAACTGCGCGGCCGCAACGCGGATGTCTCGCATAGCTGACTCCTGGATTTGTTCACTTAACTTCGGTCATCGTTCGGTGTGCCACTGGTTCTGCCAGTGTTTCATAACCGTCACAATAACCGAACTTGCACTGGCAGAGCCAGTGGCACACGACTGGAGATGCCGCTCACTCAGAATACCTTACGTTCGACCAACCGTCGGTCAAACATTTGTCGTTTCCACAGCATGGTTGGAGTCATCCCGATCCGAGAACGATTATAATGGATCACCGTGCCGCTTCCAAAGTGCCAAGTAAACAGAAGAGTTACAAACGGGACGCGACACGGTAAAATCGGTCCAAGAAAGTTGAATCATGAATAGAAAGCCAACATCACTCGTGTGCGTTGTCCCGTTGCTGTTCGCGTTTGGCTCTGCCGGCGCGGAAGAGATTAACTTCAACCGTGACATTCGACCGATACTCTCCGACCGATGTTTTCATTGTCACGGCCCGGCAGCAAAAAGTCGCGAGGCAAGTTTGCGACTGGACCAGCCCGACGGCGAGGAAGGTGCGTTTCGAGATCTAGACGGATCGATCGGCATCCAACCAGGCGACTTGGAGGCCAGCGAAGTTTGGAATCGCATCACGACTGACGACGTGGACCAACTGATGCCGCCGGCCGAGACCAGCAAGAAGCCGCTGACCGCCGAAGAGCAAGCTCTGCTGAAACAGTGGATTCTCGAAGGTGCGAAGTACGAGAAATTCTGGTCATTCGTTCCGCCCAAACGAACTCCGCCGCGTGAAGTCAAGGACAAAAAATGGCGGCAAGGAATGATCGATCCATACGTGATGGCTCGATTAGAAAAGGGTGGCCTGCAACCGAAAACCGAAGCCGACCGCCGCACGCTCATTCGCCGCGTGACGTTTGATTTGACCGGACTTCCGCCCAACCTCGATGAGATCAACGCGTTTTTGAAAGACGATTCATCGGATGCCTACGCCACGTTGATCGACCGGTTGCTGGAAGGAGACTCGTACGGCGAACACATGGCTCGCTACTGGGCCGACCTGGTGCGACTGGCCGACACCAACGGCATGCACAAAGATTTTTATCGCAACTTCTCGACCTACCGTTCGTGGCTGATTCGCGCGTTCAATGACAATTTGCGGTTCGACGATTTTATCAAGTACCAGGTGGCGGGCGATCTGTATGCCGAGCCGAGCGAAGACCAGTTGGTCGGGTCCGGTTTTAACCGCCTGCATTTGATCATCGATCGCGGCACGGCGTTGCCCGAAGAGAGTCATCACAAAAACGTGCTCGATCGCGTCGAAGCATTCGGCACGGCGTTCCTCGGCCTGACAGTCCAATGCGGTCAATGTCACGAACACAAGTACGATCCGATCAGCCAAAGAGAGTTCTACCAACTTTATGCGTTCTTCAACAATTTCGACGGAACGCCGGAAACGGTTGGCGCTCCGAAGGCCGGCATTCAAGCACCTTCTATCAAGCTCACAGGATCGGATGCCGGACAAACGGCCATGGTGATGAAGGATCGTGAGACGCCCAAGCCAACGCACATCCTGATCCGCGGATCGTATGAAAACCCGGGTGAAGAAGTTCAGCGCAACACGCCCGCGTTTTTGCCGCCGCTGCCAAAGAAAGACGGTATATATACGCGAATGGACCTGGCCGAGTGGCTCGTCGATCCGCAGCACCCGCTGACAGCACGCGTCATCGTGAACCGCATCTGGCAACAGTTCTTTGGCGTGGGGCTGGTCAAAACATCGGAAGATTTCGGCCATCAAGGCGATTGGCCGAGTCATCCCGAGTTGCTCGACGAACTGGCAGTTCGTTTCGTCGAGTCCGGTTGGGATCTGAAAAAGCTGGTCCGTGCGATCGTCATGTCGAAGACGTATCGTCAAAGTTCGGATGCCACACCGGACGAGTTTAAGAACGACCCGGAAAACCGATTGCTGGCCCGCGGCTCGCGCTATCGCATGGACGCCGAGATGATCCGCGACCAGATCCTCCTGCTCAGCGGCAAACTCAATCGCACGATGTACGGCGAGAGCGTCAAGCCGCCGCAGCCGCCTGGCCTCTGGAAGGCGGTTACCATGATCGGCGAGCGATACCAGGCCGATCCGGACGACGCGATCTACCGCCGCAGCTTCTACACATTCTGGAAGCGTGGCATGCCACCGCCGCAAATGACGATTTTGAATGCACCGTCACGAGAGTTCTGCACACCGCGCCGCGAACGCACGAACACGTCGCTGCAAGCGCTGCTGTTGATGAACGAACAGGAATTTTTCAAGGCAGCCAAATCGTGCGCGGCATTAACCCTCAAAGAAGTCAACAACAACGTTGATGACGGACTCAATCGGTTATACGAGAAAGTAACGTCGCATCGACCAGGTGCCGAACGCTTGCAATTGCTGCGAGACACGCTGCACGAATTCCGGACGATCTACTCCGAAGACAAAGCGCTCACTGAATCGCTTACGCCCGACATGGCCGAGGCGGAATTCAACGATCGCGTGGAATTGGCCGCTTGGACGATGATGGCGCATAGTTTGCTGAACCTCGAACTTGCCAAGGTGAAACGATGATGACGGATCTAACAAAACCTTTCCAACAATTCTGCGACTTGCAAAATCGTCGCCAGTTCATCACGCAAGCGAGCATCGGCTTGAGTGCCGCAGCGGTCAGCAGCCTTGCTCAACCGGCGTCTGCCGCGCTGCCCACGGGCTGTCATCACCCGCCAAAAGCCAAACGCGTGATTTTTCTGTTCATGGCCGGTGCGCCAAGCCAGTTGGATTTGTTCGATTACAAGCCCGATCTGGAAAGACTCCACGGCCAGCCGCTGCCGAAAGAAATCAGCAAGGGCCAACGCGTCACGGCGATGACCCGCGGCAAGAAGCAAGTCGTCTGTGCATCGGTTTTCAAGTTCGCCAAGCAGGGCGAAAGCGGCCTGCATATGTGCGAACTGTTGCCGCAACTTTCGACGATGGTCGATGACCTTTGCCTGATCAAATCGACGCACACCGACGCCATCAATCACGATCCAGCAAAGACTTATTTTTGCACGGGTGCCGAGATGCCCGGCCGGCCAAGCATGGGGGCGTGGCTCAGCTACGGCTTGGGTGCGATGAACAAGGACCTGCCGGATTTCATCGTGCTGACGTCGGCGTTTTGGTCCGGCAAAGTGAATGTCCAGGCGTTGTACAGTCGCCTGTGGGGCACAGGTTTCCTGCCCTCGATACATCAAGGTATCGCGTTTCAAACGGTCGGCGACCCCGTTTTGTTTTTGTCGAATCCGACCGGAGTCGATCGCAAGGCACGATCAACAATGCTTGAGTTCGTCGCCCGAGTGAACCAGCAGCAGCAACAACTCACTGGCGATCCAGAAATTCAAACGTCGATCGCCCAGCAAGAGATGGCCTTCCGCATGCAGACGTCCGTCCCCGAGCTGACGGACCTGAGCGGTGAGAACAAATCGGTCATGGAGATGTATGGACCCGAGGTTCACAAGGTGGGTTCGTTCGCCCGCAACTGTCTGCTGGCCCGGCGAATGGCCGAACGCAATGTGCGGTTTATTCAACTGTTCCATCGCGGCTGGGACCATCACTCGAGTCTGCCGACTCACTTGCGTGGACAAGCTCGCGACGTCGATCAACCAATTACCGGCCTGTTGAAGGACCTCAAGCAACGCGGTCTGCTCAACGACACGCTGGTCGTGTTCGCGGGAGAATTCGGTCGCACGACGTTTGGCCAGGGCAGTGTCGAAAATCGCAACAAGTACGGCCGCGACCATCATCCGCGTTGTTTCACGACTTGGATGGCCGGCGGCGGAATCCAAGGCGGCATGAGCTACGGCGAAACCGACGACTTTTGCTACAACGTCGCAAAGGACCCAGTCCACATTCGAGATTTGCATGCCACGATGCTGTACTTGCTAGGAATCGACCACCGGCGTCTTACCTTGCGGCACCAAGGCCTGGACCATCGCCTCACGGGTGTTGTCGAAGAAAGCCACGTATTGAAAGAGATTCTTAGCTGACGAGGCCGGCGATCGGTGTCAGCGATTAATGATTGGAGCCACCGTGAATCACGCAACAAAACTGTTCGTTACCGCCTTTGTATGCCTACGGCTCATTTCGATCGTGAATGCCGCCGAGATCGAAATCAATTCGCCGATGTCGCCGCCCGGCTGGGCTTTGCTGGAGCGCGAACTGCTGCGTGCCAACACGGAAGCCTGCCAAGAATTCTTTGCCAAGTATTTCGACGAGCGTGGATTCTTGTTGTGTGTCGAACGTTGGGGCGGTGACGACGGGCCGGACGATGCGATCGAGAATTGCAACGACTGGCCGATCTTGCACGCCCTTGGTGCGGATGACGCGGTGCTGCAGATGTACAAGAAGGCGTGGGAAGGTCATCTGCGGCAATACACGCTGGCCAAAACAACGCACGTCCCGTTTGCTCGCGATGGGATGTATTACAAAGAGTTTCCCGTGACATTCGATTGGCTGCACAACGGCGAAGGACTGACTGTTTTCAATTTGCAGGGCTTGTCGGACCCCAATGATCTGAATTTCCAAAAGCGCGTCAAACGATTCGCCGGATTCTACATGAACGAAGATCCTGGTGCGCCAAATTACGACGCCAAGCACAAGTTGATCCGCAGCATGTTCAACGGCAGTCGCGGTCCGTTGATGCGCAAAGCAACGGGATTGGATTGGGCAGGCGATCCGATTGAAGTGAAAAACCGTTTTCATCTTGGGCACGGCGAAGAATCTTACGAGCAAATGGTTGCCCATTTCAAAGACTACAACGACATCGTGGGTGATTTGCCGCAGAATCTGTTGACGACTTCGCTGGCGCTGAACGCGTACATGCTGACGGGCGAGAAGAAGTACAAAGACTGGTTGCTGGAATATGTCGACGCGTGGGTCGAGCGGACGAAAGCGAACGACGGCATCATTCCATCCAACATCGGATTGGACGGGACGATCGGCGGCGAAACGGATGGCAAATGGTACGGCGGCGTGTATGGCTGGGCGTTCACGGTCGAGGTGCCGCAAGATGGCAGCCTCGCTCATCGCAACACACATCACAAGGCATTTACCGGGTTTATGAACGCGTACATGTTGACCGGCGACGACAAGTATCTTGATGTGTGGCGGCGTCAGACCGACAAGGTCAACGCCCAAGCCAAGATGGTCGACGGCCGCAAGGTGTACCCGCGGATGTTTGGCGACAAAGGTTGGTATCATTTTGTGCCGGAGAAATACAACTACAACTCGGTCGAAATCTGCTATCTGTCGATGAGGCCGCAAGACCAAAGGCTGCTGATCAATTTGAAGCCCGGCGAGGAGAGCATCTCCCTTTATCGTGACAACGACGAGCACGCTTGTGCGATCAATTGGATCAACTACCTGGACGGCAAAAACTCGTCCTATCCAGAACGGGCAATGAAGGCCGATTTCTCTCGCATCCGGTCACGCGTCGAGGCGATGCGAAAGGACGAAACGACACCCGATACGCGACTGGCCGATGACCCGATGAAATTGAATCCCGCCAGCGTCAATTCGCTAATTCATTTGATGCTGGGCGGCATCCATCCCGGCCGGCAAGCCAACGTGCTGCAGTGCAGCGTTCGATACTTCGATCCCACCCGGCGGCGAGCAGGCATTCCTGATGACGTGGCGGCTTTGGTCGAGCAGGTTTCCGGTGACCGAATCACTTTAACGCTGGTCAACACCAGCCAGATTCAGCCACGAACGGTGATTGTTCAAGCCGGCGGCTACGGCGAACATCATTTCGAAAGCGCCATTTGCAGCGGCGTAGCAACGGGGATTCAGGACAACCAGTTGACGGTGAAACTTGCTCCGGGTTGTGGTGCACAGTTGAAAATCGCGACCAAACGGTTTGTAAACCAACCGACGATGCTGATGCCGTGGGAGCGGTAGGAAATCTCAAACCCCAAATAACAAGTTCCAAACAAATTCCAAATACAAATATCAAAATGCCAAACAAACTCGCCGCAGGATGTTTGATTTTTTGGATTTAGAATTTGTGATTTGTTTGTAATTTGATGCTTGTCATTTGAAATTTACACCTCCAGTGCTTGTCATTTGAGATCTAACCAAACTGGTTGGCAAACGACTCGTGAAACTTCTCAATGCCACGGCGAATCATGAACAGTTCGTTTCCCAGCGTTGGCATGCGGCAACCGTTTTCGACGGCCCGGTCGGCAAATTTCGGATCCGGCGCGACGCATCCCCAAGTGATTCCATGATTGCGACAAGCCGCCGCGACACGATCGATGCCTTCCCACAATTTTGCATCATGAAACTGGCCGACTACTCCCAAGCTCGCGGATAGATCCGCCGGGCCAACGAACAGCAAATCCACACCTTCGATTGCGGCGATTTCGTCGGCTTCTTCCAACGCACCAAGCGTCTCGATTTGAATGGCCACGAAGTGTGCACGATTCGCGTCCTCGACGATCTGTGGCAACGGTTTGTGTGTGTAGTCGGCGTCCCGGCCGCCCGTGTTCAAGCCGCGATTGCCTTCCGGTGGATATTTTGCCCAACCGACGAACTCCCGGGCGTGATCGGCCGAATGAATCTGAGCCGCCATCACACCGCCCGCGCCGGCTTCCAAAAACTGGGTGACTTGCCAGTATCCCGTCGGCGGCATGCGGACAAAACAATCCATGTTGTTGGCCCGCGCAGCCAGTGCCAGGTTGGTCGTGTCCTGTGGCGTCACGGCTGCGTGTTCATTGTCGATCCAAAAGCCCTTGTATCCACCCGCGATGGCGAACATTTCCACAATCACCGGATGCGGGATCCGCCCAATCGCGAAGAGGTTGATCAGTTCATCGGTTTGCAGCATTTCTTTGAATCGCATCGGCTTGGCCTTCGGTCTTTGACTTTGAGGATTTGGAAACCGCCCATTGTCATGGACCTCAGTGGCGGCTGTCAATGATGACAACGAGCATGAATGCCGTCGTGTTGCAGGGTCAAAATGGACCGCCTTGCTGCTGGCAGTTTCTTGACTGGAGCGCTAAAATAAAAATCCCACTACAGGTGATGTAGTGGGACGAGCCGGAGTTTCACCGGCGGCTTCGTGCTTGAAATTCAAGCCGGAGCACACGGAGGTGCCGATGATTGCCAGGAAGGCAAAACGACGCAAGTTCCGTTTATCGTTCAAATCAATCGCGCCTTGGTTCGTCAGCCTCACGGCTGGCGTTCTAAAGGTGACACTAAAGATTGAGATTGAATGGTAGCGGAGCGTAGGGCCAAACCTGGTCCATCAGGTGCGGCCCTGCGTCGTTTGTGGGAGAGAGTTTACAACAGACCGATCCTTGCGGCCAATAGCGATTACTCCAGACCACCGCGACAAAATTCACATGGCTGGCATCCTGGACGTTAACCAACTCTGTTCGATCTTGTCGCGCACGGGCGAATGCTCGGAGGAGTTGATGGATTTGGCCTCCAAGCGAATCCAAAGCGCTGCACAGTTTACGCGCGGCGTCAGCGGCCATTCGTGCGAAGTCGACGACGACTGGCTGGGACAACGGCTGGCATTTTGGCCACAAGGCGTGACTGGTGGGCGAACGATTGGCCTGGTCAGTTCGCGGTTGGGCACTGCGCCGGAATCACGCGGCACATGGTTCGCGCTGTTGAGGACGATCTGCGCCAAAGTCGAATCGGACGACGTACTTGTCCACGTTGCCGGAACGACGACGGATCGCTTTGTACAGCGAAGCGGCGAACTGTTTAACTTGCCCATACTTCGTGTGCATCTACCGGAGCCAAAGGCGACCATGGACCAATGGCTTCAGTCACTCCCCAGCAGCAACGATGAACTCGACCGCGCCGCTGAAGTTTATCTTTCCCCACTGCTGGAACCTTCCAACACGAACAGCGACATTCCGCTCCGAGACCGCGCGGTGATCGCTGTGAGTGATCGTGTCTTCGCGTTGCATGTTCGCTCGGCGGGAAATCTGCATGAACTTATCACGCGCCGGCTTGAAGATCCCCGATTTCCGATCGCAACTGTTTTCGTCGCGATTGGATCGGAATTAGTCGACTCCAAACTCGCCGACCAACTTCTACACAAAGGTGCCATCGGCTTGCACCTGTTTGGGCATGATAAAACCGCACCAGAGTCCAGCGACGAGCAACCGCAGATTGTCGCGCCACAGATTCCTATTCCCACAGCCGACGATTGGCAATACCTCACACATTGCACACGCCGCCGTGTTGGCATGTGGCCCGATCAAACGGAAACCGACTATTTGGATGACTTGATTCTTTCGCGGCCGGCGGCGGACCATTCACCGCTGTCTGCTTTGACGCGGATCGTGGAACGACGAAAGTTGATCGCCTCGAATGAAGCAATCCGTGGTGGGACGCCGGTGGTGAGTTTTACAGAAGTTCCCTTGGCTGAGTTGCCTGAATTACGTACGTTTCGGCCGCATCGCGCTCGGTGGGATTTCGAACCCTATGGCGTTTGCATCCGACGCGATTGGTTGGAAGCGATCCACGCGGGCCCGGTTGAATATGGCGATGAAGAACGCTGGGACGAGTTGCCCGAAGAAAGGCGGCCGTTTTTTCAATTGAGTTCCTCGACAACGCGTGCGGGTCAAACAATCGATTGGTCTGCGGAGCGTGAATGGCGGATCGTGGGCGACGTGGACTTGAGCGAACTTCCGTCGGATGCAGCGTTTGTTTTCGTCAAGAGCCAGGAGGACGCCGATCAAGTCGCCGCTCGAAGCCCTTGGCCAGTTGCGGTGATGACTTAACGCCGAACAACGATTCGCTGGTTTGCCTTCACGTCTTTCTCACCGATTTTGCCTTTGCCGTGCGGAAGAACAACCTCGACATCAACGCTTGCGCGGTTGCCCAGACCAAAATGTGCAACTGCCTCTTGCGACGAAGCATAGCCGTAGCCGGTCGCGATTTCTCGACAGCCAAGCAACGCTTTCGGTTGGCCGATCTTGCCTGGTTCGTAGACGAGTACTCGTGAACCAATTCCCATTGCGTTGACACCAGCCGTGCCCGCGACTTGGACGTCGAGCCAATTGCCGCTGGCCGATTCGTTGCGCAACAGCAACGACGGTAACTCGGTCCACCAGTTGGGCAGGAACAAATCGAGCCTGCCATCTCGGTCGTAATCGCACGAAGGTCCCGGTGCGGAGTAAACGATTTTGCGGTCGGCGACCATCTTTTTGAAGAACGTGCCAGATCGTTTGGTGGCTCGGTCCTCTGCCGTGGGAAAGTCGTTCACCGCCAACGCGTACTCTTGAAATCTCGGCAGGCCACCGCGGTTGCCCAAATTGCGGAAGATCACGGGATGCGGATTTCCATCGGCGAACTTAACGATGGCAGTGTAAATGTCGGGCCGACCGTCGTTGTCGAAATCCTGAATTTCGACGTGCGGACCTTTCAGCGGCAACGGAATCAAACCGGCTTTCTCGGTCACGTCTTCAAACCGTGGCACGCCTTTGGTGATACCGCGATTCAGATACAACCGATTTGGCACGCCTTCGACCCAAGGCGATTCGTAGTGCTGGCCCAGGACCACGTCGGGCAGTGCGTCGCCGTTAACGTCGTCGATCGTCACGCCGCAAACCATGCTGTCACCTTTGGCGGTCGGCCAATCGAACACGGCACGACTGCCATCGGCCACGCGAAATTTGCCGCGGCCGTTGTTGAGCAACAAAAAGTTTCCCAGCGTCGATGCGAGAAACAAATCGGGCCAGCCGTCCAGATTGACATCGGCCGCGGCGACGCCCAACCCAGCCGCTTCCTCCGGTAACCCGACCTTCCGCGAAACGTCTTCGAATTTGAGATTGCCCAGATTGCGAAACAGCCGCGAGCTTTTCGTTTTCGATCCGTTGTAACCGGGAATCGGATCTTCGCCGCACAGCAAGTCGAGCAATCCGTCGCCGTCGTAGTCGACCACCGTTGCGCTGCGACCGCCAAACGCCAGCGGACACGCTCCGTTGCCTTTCGAAACATCCACGAATTTGCCATTCCCCTCGTTGCGAAACAGCGAACAGCCCGCGAACGCGTGTCCCATTCGCTCCGCCAAACGACTTCCGGCTGGAGCTGGCATGCTGCCCACATACAAATCCAAATCGCCATCGTTGTCCAAATCGGCGAATACGACGCCGGTGGCTCGCGCCGAAATTCGCAACGCGGGTTGCTCGTCCAGTTTGAATGTGCCTTCGTGATTGCGGAAGAACAAATTCGGCTGCGTGTTGGAATAATGAAACGTGCCTATATACAGGTCCGCCCAACCATCGCTGTCGACATCGCCCCATCCCGCGCCGTGCCCCATGATGCCGGCTGCTGCTGGCAGGATACCTGCCTCCTTGCCGGTGTCGCGAAAAACGAACGGGCCGCCCTGCGCAAATGCCCAAGTGAAGGTACAAGTGAACATCACAAGTTGAATGGCGGCCAATGAAAAAGTTCGGCAGTGCATCGCGTCCTCACGATTTGGTGAAAGTCCTAGGGCGAATTCTGTTAAGATCGGGAATTAATTCTACCTGACCGACATCTGAATTGCAGTCTGCAAGGAGAAACTTGGATGCGAACTGCTGCCACGATTTGTCGCATGGTGTTGATCTCGGTCTTCGGCCTGGCCACAGTCGGGTGCTCTGAAGAATCCGTTCCGCACTCGACCCTCGCGCCGTGAAACCGTTGCTTGGCGCGTTGATCGACACCAACCCGAAAGTGTGTGCCGCGGCCAAGCTCGCGTTGGAAAGGTATTCGAAGCATCCCGATTACCAACCGCTGATCCGCGGTGCCAATTGACACCGTTTGTGCGACGGAGTTTTACTTCGGCCCGATGACCTCAATCTGAGTCATCGGTTGTAGATTCCAAATCTGGAGATTGCCTTGGAAGCCGCCCAGGAATGCCAGTTTGCCGTTCGCGACGAAATTGGTGCGGAGCGGCAGGAAGTAACTTGCCAGTAGGACGGTTTTTCAAACCGTCCCAGACGGATTGGAAATCCGTCCTACGGTAAGTTTTCACCCGCCGCTCGCCATATACAAAGGCGCTAAGTGATCCGATGAAAGCGGTTGTTCTCAAGACGGAAATGCGGAAACGCCGGACCTTCTCCGCAGCGGGATGCCACCACCACCCGTCTCTAGCCGAACCAGCCCTTCTTCTCAAACGATGCGAGCGCCTTTTCCTCATCCGCTTGGATGTCCAGCACCTTGTTCAAACGCATCAGCTTGAACACTTCCATCACGTTGTCCGAAATATTGCAAAGCTTGAATTTGATATCCGCCCCTTTGCACTTTTTGTTCAGCAAAATGATCTTGCCAATCATGGCGGACGACATGAACGTGACATTGGCGAAATTCAACAACAACTTGCCGGCACGAACATCACCGAGCTTCTCGTTCAACTCACTGTGAATCTGTTGGATCTTGGCCTCGTCAAGGATCTTGTTCTCATTAAAGTAAATGACAGTGACATCGCCACTTTCTTCAGCTCGAATGCTCGACACGGTTGAATTCCCCTCAAAATGGGTGATAAAACGAGGAATAGAAATCCCACTTAGTATATCATGAACACAGGTTTCGTGAATAGTTGGTGACCAGGTAAATTCTAAAGTCTGGTCGGTTCGACTACACTAGTACATGGTGAATCTTCGATTGGCGGGTTGTGTAGAGCAATTGTCCCAATTGCTCTCGGAACACTCGCGGAACAATTGAGACAATTGTTCTACACTTTGCCTCGCGGAACAATTGAGACAATTGTTCTACACTTTGCCTCGCGGAACAATTGAGACAATTGTTCTACACTTTGCCACTGTCAATCGAGAAACAAGCCGAAATTCTATTTCCTCACTCGAATGGCATTTATTCGCGATCACGGCGGTTGTATGGCACGCCTGCGGGCTCTTTCATAAGGTGACGAATCATGTCCGAAACAACGCAAATCAATGACGCCCACCCACCAAAACTCGACGCGCATTTTATCCCAATTCGCAAATCGGATCTGCAACACGTGTTGACGGATGATCCAGATCTGTCGACCGGCGATAAGGCGAAATTGTTCTATCTTTACGAATTGCTGGAAGCCACCATTCACTATGAACAACTGGCCAGAATCGAAAAGCTGAAGAAGACGTACGGGCCATTTGATCCAGACGCGGTGACGAAAGATGTCCGCCCCGTCACATCGAATCGCGAAACGTACGTCAAATCGCTGTTTTCCGAGTTTGAACAAGTGCTCGTCCAGGCGAACTATGCAAGACTGGACCGACACGAGATCGATACCGCGGTCAAAGCTCTGAGTCATTTTGGTGTACGTGACGACGAGACGTGCAGCATCAAAAGAATCGAAGTCTTTGCGCGTGGGCATCGCACCATGCCGGTCGAGCACCCTCGGTCCTGGTCGCGCAGACCGATCCACCGCGAGACGGAGGTTCACGATCGGTTGGTTGTCATTTTTCGATTGGAGGACACGACGGTCCCAGAAGATTCGCCGCAGCGTGATCGCGTGTACATCAAGATCTTTAAGGATGTGCCGAAGAGCAGCGTCGATTGTACCTTTCCTAATTGGCAGGCCCGGATGCCGCTGATGGTTCTGATCGCGATTTTGCTGCCGCTGATCGTGGGAGCGAGCGTGACAAGGTTTGACCTTCGCGAAAGCGAACTGGCGCTGGTCGGCGGCTACGGAGTTTTCGCCTTGCTGGGAATTGCTTTCAGCGTGTTCTTGTACGTCGCCTACGAACGCAAGAAAGAGAATTATCAGACCTATCGATCCAAGAATCTCTACTTGAACAACCTGGTAAACAACGTGGGCGTGCTGCTGCGTTTGCTGGACGACGCCGAAGAGCAGGAGTTTCGCGAAGCCATCTTGGCCTATTTCCTGTTGTGGCAAAAAGCACCCGTGAGAGGTTGGAGTAAACAGGAATTGGATGAGGCGGTGGAAGAGTACTTGAGGAACAGCTTTCGTGTTGAGACCGATTTCGAAGTGGAAGATGCCGTAGGAAAGCTCGAACGTTTCGACATGGTCAAATCGATGCCCAACAATCGATTTCGAGCGGTTGAAATCGACGACGCGCTCATCTGGCTCGACAAAAAATGGGACGACTATTTCCCGTTCTATAATGAATTCAAACGACGAAAGGTCGAGGAGCAGGGATTGTCGGGAAAGTTGATTTAACGATTGAAACGGAGTGATAAGATGCAAACAACAACGGAGTCGGTGACCGCCAAGCCCGACGAACTGACCGAAGCAGGGGCCGTGCCACGTGAACATTTTATTCCCGTTCGCAAGGCAGATCTTGTGGCAGGCCTTTCTTCGGACGCATCACTGGGAGAGGATCGATCCAAGTTCCGGCAATTGTGCCGATTGCTCGAGGCGACGATCCACTACGATTACCACACCAAGCTGGAATCGCTCAAATGCGCGTACGCTCCCTTCGATCCGGACGCGGATACGGTGCAGGTGGATAGCGGGAAAGACGGCGAGAATACAAAATCGCTGTTCGACGAATTCACCGAGTTACTCGAGCGGGCGAATTACAAACACTTGTCCAGTGAGGAGATCGAGCAAGCGCTCGACGAAACCGGAGATTGGGGATTGGACATCGACGTCGATTTCGACATCTTCTCGCGGTTAGAAATCTTTGCCCGTGGTTTACGCACAGAGAGCGCCACTCGGCGGCCATGGTATCGTTTCTTTCGCGAGGAGACATCCGAGTACGAAATCTACTCCCGGTTGATTCTGATCTTTAAGCTGACCGACCATCATCGTACACCCAGCGATATTGATACGAATACCGTTTACATCAAGATCTTTAAAAGCGTCCCCAAGGCCGATCTCGATTCGTTGTTGCCCGGCACGGCGGTCAGAATGACATTGCTGGACAAAGGCAAGGTCGCTTTGCCGACCATTTCTGGGATCGTTATCGCCGGGTACAAGTTGTTTACGGTGCTTGTCCTGGCAGCGATGAACATCATCGCATTTCTCGGCATCATTGTGGCGACCATCGGCTACGGCGTGAAGTCGTTTTTTGGCTACCTGCGCACCAAAGAGAAACATCAACACAACTTGACGAGGAATCTCTATTTCCAGAACCTCGACAACAACGCGGGTGTGTTGTTTCGTTTGCTCGACGAAGCCGAGGAGCAGGAGTTTCGCGAAGCGATTCTGGCCTACTTTTTACTTTTGCAAAATGCGTCCGCCGAAGGCCGAACCATGAAGGAACTGGATGATGAGGCCGAGGCGTATTTGCTGAGTCAATTCAAAGTCGACGCGGATTTCGAAGTGGACGATGCGCTGGACAAGCTGCAGCGATTTCAAATGGTCACGTGCGGCGGCGATCGATATCGGGCCGTGCCCATCGACGATGCGTTGCGACAGCTCGATGAAACGTGGGACAACTATTTTCAATTCAATGTCGGTTAAACAGAGTTTCATTCGTCTGGTGAGCCGAACGCGCTAGCGTCGGGCTTGCTGACTTACTGACAAACACAAAGCCCGCGGCTAGCGCCGTCGGCTCAACTCCCAGACGCTCGCACGTGGCGCGAACATGGAGATCGAGTTCATCAAATGGTTGCGCGATCGATTGCCCAACCATCCGCAAATGCTGGTGGGTCCTGGCGATGACGCCGCCATTCTTCAGTTCATCCGTGACAAACAGTGCGTGATCACGAGTGACCTGTTGACCGATGGTGTCGATTTTTTGCTCGATCAAGTTGGCCCTCGTCGGGTCGGGCGCAAGTCGCTCGCGGTCAACTTGAGCGATCTCGCCGCGATGGCCGCCAAGCCGCTGGCCGTGATTGTCTCGCTGGTCTTGCCGCGTCGCGGCGGTCTGGATTTATCCAAAGAACTTTACGAAGGTTTGTTGCCGCTTGCCGCGCAACATCAGGTGGCCATCGCCGGCGGAGACACCAACAGTTGGGACGGCCAACTCGTCGTCAGCATCACGGCAATCGGCGAAATTACGGAGAATGCGGCCGTGCTGCGCAGCACCGCACAAGTCGGCGACCAGATCGTCGTCACCGGAAGTTTCGGCGGAAGCATCTTGGCAAAACACCTTGATTTCGAGCCGCGCGTCCAAGAGGCAATCAATTTAAACGCGAACTACAATCTGCACGCAGCGATAGACGTGAGTGACGGGCTCTCGCTCGATTTGTCACGGATGGCAGAAGCCAGCGGCGTCGGGGCGGTCATCGATGTCGAGTCCGTTCCCATCGCAGCGGCTGCTCATCAACTCGCCGAGCAAACGCCGGGAGTCTCCGCCATCGAACACGCTCTGGGAGACGGAGAAGATTTCGAATTGATTTTGGCGGTCTCCAAATCCGAAGCGGATCGCATGATTCGCGACCAGCCGCTGGGCATTCCCATCACTCGAATCGGACAATTCGTCGAACAGCGCGGTTTGTGGAGTCGATCGCAGGATGGCTCTCGCGAGCCATTGACACCGCGAGGCTACGAGCATCAACTTGGGTCATGACACCAACGGACTTTCTATCCAATTCCGAAGCCGACACCGAGCGGCTCGCTGCGGCACTGGCTCGCGTGTTGCCGGACGGAACGACCGTCGCATTAAACGGCACGCTTGGTGCAGGCAAGACGCGTTTCGTCCAGGCATTCGCCGCTGCGCTGGGTGTCGCGAGTGACGATGTTACCAGCCCCACGTTTGTCATGGTCCAGGAGTATCATGGCAGCCGCACGATCTATCACATGGACGCCTATCGCGTGGTCGATGACGACGAGTTTCTGCAGTTGGGCGCGGAAGAGTATTTCGACTCGTCAGGCATCACATTTGTCGAATGGGCCGAGCGAGTCGTTGATTGCCTGCCGCGCGATCGCATCGAAATCCAGATCGAGGTTGTCGGCGACACATCGCGCGGGTTTCAAATCAAGGCACTTGGTGATAATCTGCAACCTGTCATCGAACAGTTACGCGAACAATTGTAACGAGCGTCATGCCCGATCGCCCTCACGTCTTGTTAATTACGGCCGACCATTGGCCCGGCTCTTTGCTGGGCGCTGCGGGTCACGACGCCGTCAAAACGCCGACGCTCGACCAACTCGCGCGATGCGGCGTATTATATTCGCAAGCATACACGGAATGTCCCGTTTGCATTCCGGCGCGGCGCACGTTGTTGACGGGCACAAGTCCTCGCACACATGGCGACCGTTCGTTTGACGTCGAAATGCGGTTGCCCGATATTCCGACGATCGCCCATACGTTTTGCGACGCCGGCTATCAGTCCTACGCCGTTGGCAAACTGCACGTTTATCCGCCCCGTGATCGGGCAGGTTTTGACGACGTAATCCTGAGCGAAGAAGGCCGCCCGCAATTTGGCGGGCTCGATGATTACGAGCTGTATTTGGGCGACCAGGGATTGGCGGGACAGCAATTCCTGCACGGCATGAGTAACAACGACTATGTCAATCGTCCTTGGCATCTGGCCGAAGAGCACCATGTTACCAACTGGACCACGCGCGAAATGGCCCGCATGATTCAGCGGCGTGATCCCACTCGGCCGGGGTTTTGGTACTTGTCCTACACGCATCCACATCCGCCGTTGGTGCCGCTTCAGATTTATCTCGACATGTACCGCGACGTGGACCCCGGCCAGCCGTATCTTGGCAACTGGCCGCGCGACAAAGACACGATGCCATGCCGAATGAACAACCGCTTGATTGACAGCGATCGTTACTCGGCAGAGATGATTCGCGACATCCGACGCGCGTTCTATGCACTTTGCACACACATCGATCATCAGATCCGGGTCGTCATTGGCACGCTGCGCGAAGAGCGGCTGCTGGACAACACGATCATCATGTTTTTGGCCGATCACGGCGACATGCTGGGCAACCACGGCTTGTGGGCCAAGCGGTTGTTCTACGAAGACTCGGCCCGCGTGCCGATGATCCTCGTTGGCACCGAGGGCGATTCGCGCGTCCAGTTCGGCACAACGGACGATCGGCTGGTCGGTCTTCAGGACGTCATGCCGACGCTCTTGGACCTGGCCAGTGTCGCGATTCCTGATTCCGTCGACGGACTTTCGATGGTTGGCGATCGAAAACGTGAATGCCTGTACGGCGAGTATGGCGAACAAGAAGAAGCCACGCGGATGATCCACGACGGCAGCTACAAATTGATCTATTATGCGGCGGGCAATCGCCTGCAATTATTTGACCTAAACAATGACCCGCAAGAACTCGACGACCTTTCCAATTCAACGGATCACAGTACGGTGCGCGACGAACTCGTGGGGCGTTTAATCAGCCAGTTGTATGGAAGCGATGCCGACTTCTTGCGTGACGGGAAGCTGGTGGGTTTGCCGGAGAATGCCGTCCCCGAGTCACCCAATCGCGGTCTCTCCTTGCAACGCGGCAGCCATTGGCCAAGTCCACCGCCAAGAAACTAAAAAACCGCCGAGAACGTTCTCGGCTCATCGGCGGCTCGATGTCGTAGCTGGATTCGTAAGAATTCAGTGGGACTTCCATGACCGTCTGAATTCTTACGAATCCAGCTACGGGCCATTTGCAACTACTGAAAGTAGGACGGATTAGCAATCCGTTCTACATATCAGCGGCGGGCAGATTTTCATCTGCCGATCGCCTTAAGCGACCGATCCACTACAGTCGCGAACTATCCAAGCCCGTTTGGTCGAGTTCTTCCTCTTCCTGGATGATGATTCGTGGCGTCACCATCATCATCAAACTCTGAGCCTGTCGACCAATACTAACGTTCTTGAACAGCCGGCTGATGTACGGCAATTTGCTGATCAACGGAACACCACGTTCATTGCGGCCCTCCGACAGCCGTTTGATGCCACCCATTAACACGGTGCCGCCGTCCGGCACACTGACCGTCGTTGTCACCGTGGTAAAGTTGAACGTCGGCAATTGCACCGTCGTCCCTTCGGTAACTTCAGCAGATGTATCGGTTGCACCTGTAAGCGCCCCGATGTTATCTGTCGTGTTTGTGACTGACTGCGAGACCTTCTTCCCAGTGAATGTAAACTCCTGGACATTACCAATGCTGCTGAAAAACGGCACGAGCGTCAGTCGCACAAATCGCCGATCCGATGTGACAACGGCCTGGACGCTGAGTGACGTCCCTTCGCTGAGCACCACAATCACAGGCTGGTGGGCGGCGGCAAAATCGCCAACCACCGGAATCACGCTCGTCACAAACGGACGTTGCGAAGTATCCGACACGAGTGCCGTTTGACCGTTGAACAACGTGACCTTTGGGGCTTGCATGACGTTTGACCGCGTATCACCCAACGACGCTTGCAAAAGGAAGAACACCTCGATATCGCTGAGGATGGCAAAGCCCACGTTGGCAGCCGTCGCGGCATCGAAACCACCGAACTGAGGAACGGCCGATCCGAAACTGTCCTGACTGAACACAACATCCAGATCGCCTGTGGGATTACCGGTGGCATCCAGACCGAAGAGCGTAAAGGGTTTGCCATCGTCTGGTGGCGGGTTCATGATACCGCCCATCCCGTCACCCACGAGTCCCGAGTTGTCGTCGATCTCGAAGTCGAAATCGATACCGATTCGTTCGAAGAAGTTGTCGTTCAACGTGATGAAGCGAACTTCAATCGTGACCTGCAAGTCCTGAAGTCGACGCAATTGTGTGAGCAGTTCGGCGAGCTGTTCGTGGACTTCCTGCGTTTGACTGACGACGAGGCTCAAGTTGGTTTCAAAACCAGAAATCGATCCAGGACCACCAACTTCATCCCAACTTTCGGGCGAAACGGTGGTTGTAATGAGTTCGATTAGCGAATCGAAGTCGGCCGCGGCCGCACCGCCCAGTCCACCGGGGCCGTAACCCATCGGTCGTTGCGAGCGAGCGGCCCCCATGTAACTGTCGGGTCCCATGTTCGCCAGCACTTGCGGATTGTTCGTGACCGGGTTTGTGACATCGCTGTTGGCTGCGACGCTAAATGGTACAGAGCCCGATGGCGCAAATCCTCCGCCGTATCCCATCGCGTTGTGAGCCGCGGCGATCGCACCGGGCAGTCCGATGTTGTAGCTGGGCACAAAGTTGGGAATGGGGATCACCAGGTCAGCAACATAGTAAGTCTTCGGATAAGTGTGTTCGTCACGCAGTTGTTCGCTGGTAACTTTGATGACTTCGTTCTGTACAACGTAGCTGAGCTGCAGCGGATCGAGGATGAGATTCAGGGCACTTCGCAGCGAGATGGGTTGATTCAGGACCAGCGTGATTGGCTCATCACTCGTTCGGCCCTCCGCCACGAGCCCGCGTTGATCCAAGTGAATGTTGACGCCCGCGGTCGCTCCGAGGATGTCCAGCACTTCACGCAACGGACGGTTGGTGAATCGTGCCTCGACCTTTTCCTCGATCAGTGACTGCTGGATCTTAACTTCGGCTGGAGAAAGTCGCCGTTCGAATTCGCGTTTCCATTCGGCTCGATTCCTGGAAAGTCGCTCCCAACTGATTCGATCGCCAAATTGAATTGGCTTCCCATCGTCATACGGCATAGATGAGTCGTGGACTCGATCGATTGCGTAAAGAAATGCGTCTTCTTTCTTCTCCTTGAAAGCAGTTAATTCCTGCATCCGTCGCGCAAACTTGCTCTTCCAGTACATCGTTTGCACAACCGCGTGTTGCGGTGCCAATTCGCGGGCTTGCCGCGCAATGACTTCGGCCTCGGGAATACGCTGTTCATCCATCAATTCGTTGAACTTCTCGACGAGTCCCGCCAGTTTGTTTTCGATCTCGATCTTCTGTTGGCGACGTTGTTCGACGGCGGCCAAATTGGCGCGATTCGTCTCACTCACTTCGATTTCGCCAGCGTGTGCCTTGATGTACCGCTCCGTATCCACGATGCGGCGATCCACCAATGTCACCAGGTACTGTCTGACGTTGGGGGCGATTTGTGCTTGAGAAACCTTGTCGCGCAGTTGGTTTAGTTTCTCCAACGCGGCGCGGGGATCGGTTTCAATCAGTTTTTCGGCAGCCGCACGTTCGCGAAAGATTTCTTGTTTCAGCTTTTCAACGATCAGTTGCTGTTCTCGGTCAACCTCATCCAACGGCGACTTTGCCGGAGGCAACGGTTCGCGTTTCGGGGCCAGCGCCGTCAACTTGTCTTGAAGGATCTGCCTTGTTTGTGGATCGAGTTTGTCTCGGTTTTTCCAAGCTTGCAGGAAGTGTGTTCGAGCGGTGTTGGGATTCCGTTCCTCGAGCGCCCGCATGCCCAATTCGAATAGACGCTGTGCTTCCGATCCGCCGGCGGCCGGAGTGGCTGGCTTGGCCGGCTTGGCAGGAGTTTTTGGTTCTTCATTTTGAACCTGGCGGTTTCTGGACTGATCTCGTGACGAATCAAAGTCGGCTCGTTTTGCGGTAGCGCCGGGGCCGCCATCAATGTAATTCGCCGGAACGACGCCGTTGCCGCGACGCTTGGCGGCTGCTTCGATTCGCAACATGGTGTCCCAGGGGCGCGGATCATTGGGTGCAAAGGCGCTGTTGGGTACCTTCAAACTGACCGCTTCACGGATCTTTTTCTTCGCCAGTTCAAGATCCCCGCGATCCAATGCAAAATTGGCTTCGGATGTCAGACGCAGTGCCTGGTTTTTGAGTCCGCGCATTTTGGGATCTTGTTGCGGCGTAATCGGTCGATGGTTGGCTGAGTTGGCCGCGTTTTCGAAGGTCTTGCGCGGCTCGTGTGAGCTGGTTGGCGGACCAAACGGCAGACGATCAAAAGACTTGTCTGATTTCGCTGGACCGAGTTCAAAGTCGTTATTGTTCGAAGATGGCGGGCGCGTCGGCGCGGTGTTCGCTTGTTGTTGGGCTGCCAAGTTGCGACTCATGAACGGGTCCGTGGTGGGCGGTCCGCTCGGCCGGCTGGAACCACTTTTGAGAGGCAAATAAGCCGTACGCTGATTGGCATTGCTCGGCCGTGTGTTGGCTTGGCGTTGTTCCAATTCGCGGCGCAATTTGGCTGGCGTATCGAATTGCTTGGCGGCTGGCGAATCGAAGGAGACGCCGGAATTCTCCACTTTGGTCAGATACTGTTCCGCAAGTTTGAACTTGTTTTCGCTCATCGCTTTGCGAGCAATCGCCAACTGGTCAAGAGCCTGTCGCCGCGCAGACAAATCGGTCGATGCGCCCGCTTGCGAGATGGTCGATTGAACGGCCGATACCATCGTGGCGGTTGGGTGCACGGTGGCATGCGCCAACGTTGCGCCGAAGACGAACGGGATGACAACAAAAACGCTGTGAAATTTCGCGTGGATATTCAACGCGATTCTCCTTTTGCCGGCGTATCAATTATTGGCGGAAGTGTGACAAGGTTATGGTGGCCTTCCGTGGGCACGTTAAGCTTGTCCGATCGTCATCACCGCGAGAACTCACGTTTTAGATTTCGACAATCGCAACAAGCGGCTAGTCCCCAAATGGCCTCAACCGCTCGGGATTTCCACGAACTGAGTCCGGGAAATCAAGACGAGGCGGGGAAAATACCGAGACTCAAGATTTGGGTCAAGAGCAGTCTTGAGAAATGTCTCGATTTCTCGATTTCCGCTCAGTTCGAGTCACTCATCAACTCGAACGATCTGTACGGCGTCGGCATGGACGTTTCCGCCGGCGTTCTTTGTCGTCAAAACAACCGAGAACGTCTCACCTTTTTTCAAGTTGATTTGACCCAGCGTAATAAACCCGTTCTCTCCCGGCGGCTCTTTCATGTTGACTTCGACGCTGTCTGATGTGCCAGCAGTCTGAATCGAGACGGGAACTTGCGAGCCGCGGTTTTCATGCGGCTGATAGGCGAGACGAAGGTCAAAGCGGCCAGACTCAGGAGCTTTTGCCTCGAAACGTATGCTCGCTCCGGAGTTCGCTCCAGCGTAGAGGTAGTTCCAGGCGACGTAGCCTTTGAGACCTGTCCCTTCGGTCCACTTCCCTGACTTTTTCGCCTGCCGGTCGTCGATCACCAGACCCTCGAGTTTTGCTGGATCGAGTCCGGTCATCGGGCCACGGGAACCAGCCAGCGGAAGCGCGTCGTCGGGAATGACGAAGTCATCATCAACCGTCTTGCGAAACGCCTTGCCGGGCAGCTTCAACAATGCATCCATTTCCTTCCAATAGTGCGTGTACACTTCGCGCGGCTGGCAATCGTGCAGCGCACAAATGCTTGACGCCCGTCCGACGACTTCGCCCATCATGCCGCACGTCTTCATCACTCGCGTCGTGCCGAGGGCCTGGTGCGTCACGCTGATGCAACGTCCCGCCATGAACAAGTTTTCGATGTTCCGCGAATAGAAACATCGGTACGGCACCGGATAACCAAAGCTGCGATCGATACGCCGATCGTGAACGGCAATCGAGATGAACGGATTGTCCGGAAACTTTTCCGCGTATTGCTTCTTGGGATAATGCAAGTCAATCGACCACGTGCTGGGAACGCAACCGTCTTTGAATTCGCGCTTGGTGACAACATCCTCCTGCGTCAGAACCACGTCGCCCATCAGTCGCCGCGACTCGCGTGGGCCACCAATGTAAGCGATCCAGGTCAGAAATGCGGTCTTGTGTTTGTCCGCGCCGTCGCGATTTTTCATCGCATTGAACGCACCGTAAACCGCTCGCAGATTCCAATCGCGAATTGCTTCCGCTTCGCGAATCGGGTCTTTGTCAAAGCCGCCTTC
The DNA here is from genome assembly GCA_964343305.1 of uncultured Pirellulaceae bacterium. GTDB lineage: Bacteria > Planctomycetota > Planctomycetia > Pirellulales > Pirellulaceae > CAYFJO01. The sequence goes on from CAYFJO010000051.1 coordinate 36,778, forward strand.
CCAAAACCACTGGCCGTGATGGTTCCGCGGGTAAGGGAAATCCTGCATTGTCAGATCGAGGGCCCAAGGGGTTTCGGGAAATGTAACCGGCTTTTCGCCTTCCCCCCACGCCCACATATTGCTCATGCCCATTCGTCCCTTGGGAGTCATGTCCCAATCCGCTTTGGCCAAAAAACCAATCGTCCCATGGCCCGTGCAATCGGCGTACAACCGGCCGACGAATCGTTTGTGCTCGCTCGTTCGCGTGTCAAAGGCATGTACGGCGGTGATCCGATGTCCATCCGTTTCGACCTTGTACGCGTGATGGTTCAAATACAAATCAAGGTTCTTTTCGACGCGAATGATCTCTTCCTTCTTGGCGTCACCAAATTCTTTGAACGTGCCGGGCGATTTCTTTGCGTGGTCACAAAATTCCTCGACAATCTCGCCGATCCGAGGATACTTGCCACGACGAATCAACCCCTTCGACCACACGCGCACTTCGCTCGAACCGTTGCCGCCAAGCACCGGGCGGTTTTGAATCAACGCCACTTTGCAGCCCATCCGCGCGGCCGACAGCGCAGCCCCCATGCCAGAGTAGCCGCCGCCAACAACGACCAGGTCGTAGCCCGTCTTCTCGGTCGGTGCCTCCTCAAGTCCGAGCAACTCACGCCGCCATGTGGCCAGGATGTCGGACGTGTTCGGCGGTTGGTCGTTGTCTTTCGTGAACAAGATGGCATCACATCGGCCATCGAAACCGGTCAAGTCGTGCAAAGCAATCTTCATCTTGGTGTTCTCGATTTGAACCGTCCCACCGTCGTGCCAGAACCACTCGGCCCCCTTGGTTCCGAAAGTTTCCTTGAGCGGTTCGCCATCGACCAACACTTGAAACCGTCCGGGTTGGCCAGGGGCTTTCCACCGCGCGACCCAATCCTTGGTGCGGACCAAGACGCGATACTCGCCCGTTTCCGGAAAGGCGACCATGGTCATCGCGTCCTTCACCGGCCGCCCCAAACCGTGTGCGAGCAGGTAAGGCGATCCCATGTTCTCGATGAACTGAGTATCCAGCTTCCAACCTCCGGGCGACTGGAAACTCTCCGCTTCGACCAACACTTGTTGCCCAAGGGTGGGTGAAACCGAACAGAAGGTGAGGAACAACCAAGATGTAATTGATTTGATTTTCATGTTAATCTCTCGTGGAAAAGGCAAACCATCATTGTAATCTGAGCAAGCCGATCACATAAGTGAGCGACGTTATTGCACTCCCAACTCCTTCTTCCACCAGTTCAAATAGGCGCGATTCGAAAGGTTGGGATCAAGGCCGCGGCGTCATCAACCAGTCGCGATGAACCTGTTTGGTGAATTCGTATTGCGATCGATCATTCTCGTTTGCGTCGAGGGACGTCCATTCTTGCGTCGCGACGATGTCATCCCAGCACACCGGATCTTCGGAAGCCACGGCAATCAGTGCCATTGCAGCATCTTCATCCAACAACGCCAAGCGACAAGCGTCCTGTTCAAAGATCACCACTGTCACCGTTTGCATTTCCGTCGCCATCACATCACCTTCGTCCTTCTTCTGGCGGATTCAATCTTCGTTCGCGTCGTTTGGTGTCTGATCGTCGAGGGCATCGGCAATGCGGTGCATGAAGAATGCCATCTCTTCCTGGTTTTGTTTTGCTTGATCGATCCATTCCTCTTCGGTCAACTCAAAGGCCTTTTCTCCCAGTCGCTCGACCGCCAATCGTGTGGATTGAATCACAACGCGACCGTTGCGATGGCTGAACCATTCTAGATACAACGCCTTGCGAAGCGTCGTAGGCGGCCGCTTGCCTTCGTGACACAGCCGCACATATTCGTCGGTCGTGCATTCGTAATGGTGGAGCATTTGATCGGCGGTGACGTCGCCGATCGTTCCCGACTGATCGGTTGCGATCCCCGAATAATCCATCGGCCCGTCACAATCAGGACTTGGCTCGGTTCGCACGATGCGAAACTTCCAACCGGCAATGGCACGCAGCAATTAGCGCGTTCCATGAAAGTCCGTGATGTGTTGAAAGTCCACGATGTGTTCTTACCACGAAGTGGTTGAATTCCGAAGCCCAGGGTCGCGACGACGTCGCGCACCCTGGGATGACAGGGAGATGCAATCGATACGCTGAAGGCGTTACACAAAATGTTTGCGGCATGACCTTGTGCAACGCTTTCAGCGTAAAGGGCTCAACGCATTGCCAACCCAGGGTGCGCGGAAGACCGCGACCCTGGGCTTTGGGATAGGACCGCGTTGCGGTGAAGAAAATGTATACCGTCATCGATCTTCCGGTGGCATGCAACTTCTCACCCCTAAGACAAAGCCGTACAATGGAATTTCAACAAACGGGAGAGACGTGATGGTATCGGAAGAAACCGAAAACGTGATCGAGACAGTCTTGCAGTGAAATACGTTCCTGATTCCGGACGCTTGTGTGCCACTGGCTCTGCCAGTGTTCGAGTAGCAATGGGAAAGAGACCGAAACAAATGCACTGGCAGAGCCAGTGGCACACAACATCT
>CAYFJO010000052.1:0-38761 GCA_964343305.1 uncultured Pirellulaceae bacterium
TATTGGTTCCATCGGCTCGTTGCCAAGTCTCGCCGCCGTCGCCGCTCTTCATATAACAAACCGCCTGATGAACGCCGCGCAATTTGTACGTCTCGACGCTTTCGTAAAAGTCCACGACCATGTGAAGTGTCTTGTGATCGGGGCTCCATGCCAAACCGTTTTGATAACCGGCATAACCTGGAAGTTCCGGGTCGCGAACGATCAGCTTGGCGGTCTTTCGCCACTTTTCATTTGGCGGTTTCGCATAAAGATCGACACCGTTCCATCGATTCGACGAACGCAACGTGAGGTAAACGGTTCCATCGAGACCGCAGGTCACAACGGGATACGTCCCCGACCCAGCGTCCTCAGCTTCCGTCCACGCCGTGGCATCGTTGGGACGAGTGGAACGACGATAGGTTACGGGAGAGTTGTGCCCGCTCAGAATCACATGCAAATAGCCTTGCTTGTCCACCGCGATCACGGGCCGAGCGTGATTGTCTCGGCCGCGATTCAACGTGAAAGGTTCGGACCACGTACTGGTTCGCCGATCGTATGTGCGTACACGGTTGTGATATCCCTGCTGAGTCGCGTCTTGCCAAACGATCTGCGTTTTGTCTCCAAACGTGATGATCTTGTTTCCCGCACCCGACGTCGCCCGCTCGCTGCCGATGGGCGAAATGAGCATCGGTTCCTGAGATCGCGAGTAAGTGTTCGCGAACAACAGCATTGCAATCGCCAATTTCGAAACGCTATTCATTTGTCATCCCACCATTTCCACTGGTCAATGTGCCGCTTGACATAGTCGACGGCTGGTCGCGGGCCGTAAAACGTTGCTTCTGACGCGATTCCTTCGGATCCGTAAATCACACAAACGACGCGACCGCCAGCGGCCGCTTCTTGAAAATCGGCATACGTCGGCCCACGAGCGATGAACAGATGCCGCGTGTGATCAAGCTGCGGCGACCACTTTTTTAGATCGCCGTGAGCATCGGCGTCGGCGATCGGCGTCAGCTTGTTAACGTAGCGCTCTCGCCACGGAAATACTCGCACAAAATCTCGCGGCGACCAATTGAAACCGGCCAGCACTGCGTTGTATCCGTGCTTCTTGTACACGCCGTCGTCATAGGCCGAATAGGCCAGTTCCATTTCGAAATCCTGCTCGGGGTAGATCAGCGAGCCAGCTTGTTGCAGAGGACGGATGACTTGATGTTGATACGCCGGCCAGTCGAGCCCCTTGCGGCCTTCCGCGTCGGCTTTCTTCCACGCGGTTGCTTGAGTGGCCGGATTCAGCGTGGGGTTGGCGATGTGATGCAACACGGTTCCGCCGAAGCGGCGCGTTCGATGCGGGTAGGCCTCGGGGCACAGCACTACGTCCATCTTGGGATTCATTTCGTGGGCGAACTGTCGCAACGGATCGACCAACGAAAAATCGTCCGATTTGAGGGCGAGCAGACTGAAGCCTCTCTTTTGCAGTCCCGCCAGGTCGTCATGTGAAACGACGGGGACTTTGCACAGTCCTTGGTAAATCGAATACTGCCCGCCTGGAATCTGCGGGAGAACTCTCTTCTTTCGCTGCTTGCCGGTGATGGCATCACGCGCGCTGCTTGTCAGCCGTTCGAGCGCCTCTGTGGCGTAAAAGGTGCTATAAAGCCGCGACCGCCAACCCGGCTGATCGCCAAAGCCACCATCGTCATTCTGCAACGAGTTGATCCATTCTTGGCACGCTTGTACATCTTTCGGTTCCTTACGAAGGAGCCGCAACGCAAGAATCGCAGACCACGTGTAATAGACGTCGGCGTAATTGCCCAGTGCATCGTCTTTCGGACTCCAACGAAACCCACCACTGGACAACTGGCACGATCGAAGGAACGCCGCGCATCGATCGGCATGAGGATACGGTTCGCCCAGAATTTGCAACGATGCCAATGCATGCCATGTGTGAGCAACGTGAGCTTGCTCGTTGATCGGCTGTCCGTCCTTCGTGCGGACATCGACAAAGCCACCGCTCGGACTTTGCCGCGCATTGATGAACTGAATCATCTCGTGAGGGTTCTTCGCTTTGCGGCCCGAGGCCAGCATGCCGGCCAAGGTGTAGTAGAGCGATGAAAGGTTGTAATAGCCGAGTTCGCTCGCCGCGGAATCGCGAGGGTCCGGCTCAGACCCGCTGGGAGCTTTGAAGAACGTGTCGCCATCGAATCCGAACGGGCTGCCGTAATAACGAACTTCGAAACCCTGGTGCACGAGGCGGACCGATGTGTAATCGACTATCATCGGTTTGCCCAGCGCGGAGCGAATCGCGTGCTGATGGAAAAAATGCCAGTGCCCGTAACCCACGTGTCCGCCTGGATAGTCGAGGCCGTGTTTCAAGATGGCTTGCGGATTCGTTATTCTCTTGCCCAGCAACAGCAGTGTCCTGACGGCCGGATAGTTCCACGCGGCATCGGTGTATGGCTGGTCCCGCGGGCCAAACGCTCCGTTGTCCTTGCGGCATGCCTCGACGTATTCCACGACGGACTCGGCATCGACTGCTACCGTCTGAGCCACGCCGCTGTGGCAAACAAGTGAGGTGAACAGCAGAAAATACGATCGCGTGAGTCGGCTCATTCTTCTGCGTCTGCCTTGACGGAAAACACTCCGTACCGTGAGTTGTTTTGATAAGCGAGCTTGCTGCCGAACAGCGTTTTGTAAATCCGCATCTTGCCGTTGTGTGAGTTGACCTGTATCTCCAGCAGCCATTGCTTGGCTTCCAGCTTGATCTGCAAGTGACGCAGCGGGATCAGCGCTCGCAGTTCGTATCCAACGTCACTGGCCGTCGACGCAACTTGGATGTCGCTCGTCACTTCTTGTTTTCCACCGACCGATCGATAAGCGACCGCTGGCTGCTTCTCAGCCTGCGGCACAAGAAAGATTTGGCCAATATTTTGTGAGTCGACAGCACTCCCAAACACCTCGACACACGATCCTTTCCAGGCCGTTGCATTCTGTTCGAGCTGGTTTTCCTTGACGTCGGCAACGATCGCCAAGTTATCTCCAGTGACGGCGAGCTGCACGTTTGCAATGACTTGCTCATCGTCATTAACTTCCATCGCCGGTTGCTCGGCCAAAAGCTCTGGAAGTTTGTCGAGTGTCGCGTCTTCCAGGATCGGCAGTGGATGCGATTGTTCCGCGAGACTTGTCGCACCCAATTTTGGAGACGCGCCGGCATAAGGCACCAGGCGATACGTCAAACCAACTTCTGACGCTGATGTCAGACCACGAGCAAGTTCGATCAGAATCGTGTCGTTCAATCCGCGATAAACTCTCCGCGTTTCCTCAAATTCGACCAACATGCCGTAGCCGTCGCGCTCGATGCGCACGGCCACTCCCTCAAACGAAATTGCCTCACCGGTTCGCAAACCAAACTTGTGTGACGTCGCGGCCGCTTGGTCGTCGAGCGACCCAACGACTGAACCATCGGCGGCGAGTACTTCGACGCGCGTCCGATTTTTTGTCGAGCGAGGTTTTCCTTTTGGCTTGGCCAGGTCGGCGAACGGGATCATCTCGTACGCTTCGGTCACTTTGCCTCGCAGCCGCGGGCGACCGCCCCAGATGCTGAACACATTGTCGTGCTGTGCCGGGCCGAGTTGCACTTCGCATTGAATCGCATGTCGTCCGAACGTGTAGCTCCGTGTGATGTTGACCGACGATTGACGCACGTTGGCCGAGCTGACGACGGTCGTGTCGTCCAGTAGCGCGTTGAAATGTTCACTATTCGCGGAGACCAGCGGCAAGCCATCGGCCGTCGCGCCGACCAGGGAATGAACATGAAAATTCGGCCACTCGGACAAATGCATGCCTGCGCCATACGAGCTGTTCGGCTTGGCTGTGACCACTTGGCCAACGCCAGGAACATGCAACTGGCAAATCCCGCCGCCACCGAGTCCGATCTGGCCGTGGAATCCTTCGCCTTCCCAAGTGGGCGTCAGACGTCCGTGATAAGTGACGACGTAATAATTCTTGCGACGCGCGGTGAACCACTCGTTGTGATCGTTCACGGCCGTCACGAAGTCAGGTCCACCGTGGCCTTTCCAGCCGTAGGTTGTGTGCCATGCGTCGTACGTCCCGCCGGCAGGTTTAGGAATCGAAGTCCGAGAACTCCACGGCATACCCGGGCCGGGCGACCAGATGTAGCTGTACAAATTCCACATGCGATTGCGAGCGTTGACAAATCGCTCATCCTTCAAGTCGTTGATCACCGCGTTCCAGCCACGCATCACATAGCTGCCGTAGTGCAGGTCGTATCCCTTGCTCTCTTGCAATCCGCCCGACGGACCGATGCCAACGCGATCGCCATAGCCTCCGTTGGTGAAACGCTCCCAGCACGATTCGAACAATTGTTTTTGCAATGCGTCGCCACTTGCTTCGTAACAATATCGCAAGCCTTCCATCAGGCTGCCGAACGCGTTGCCGTTCCCAGTGGCCATCGTGCGGCAAAACGCCAAACGGTCGCCGGCCTGGATGATGAATTCGCGCAAGGCGTCTTTGACTTCGGCCGGAGCCTCGGACTGCTGGATGATCCGCCACGCGGGGCGATACCAAAAGAACGTATAGCAACCCTGTTCATAGGCCAGGTTGCGCTTCGGCCCAATCGCCACGTGGTCGCCGTGGCTGATCAGCCGCATGCCGAACAGCATGTCTCGATACGCCGCGTTCAAGACGCGCGGGTCCTTGTGCTTCTGCCAACTGTGCATGATCCGATCGGCCGAACCTCTTTTGGGACTGTTGTGCGAACCGACCGAAACGAAACCCGCCTGGTCGTCCAACTCGGCCGGATATTCAAAATCTTCGGGCTTGAGTTTCTTCAACCAGTCGTACAAACGCACCTGGTGCATTTGCCAGAAGACACGATCGTCGTGATAAATCGCACCGCCCACAGTCGCACGAGCGGTCACCTTGTCGGGCGAAAGAACCGCGGTCACGGCCTGGTACGTCGCTCGCACCGGTTTGAAATCGTTGTCGATTTCAAACGTCACGTTCAACAAGAAATCGCCCGGCCCGTCGGACACGTCCAGCGTCAGGATTTGATCGTCATGCTGACCGCCGCTTTCGACTGTCTGCTGAACCAGCCCTTCCGCGCCGGTTCCTTCGGCCAAGATGTTGCCTTTCGTGTCTTTAAGTACGACGCGCCGCGTTGCCGGTTCATCGAATTGAAGAAACAGCAAGTTGATCGAATGTGTCGTCTTCGGCACGTAAATGTAGCTGCGGCGAAATAAATCGCCGTTGCCGTGAATCCATTCGGGACTGCCCGCCACGCCGTATTTCAGATCGGAATCGATGTCCAGCGTTACGTAATTGTCTGGTGCTCCGACGACCAGCACCCGATACACGCCCTTTTGACCACCTTGGACAAAATGAGTAAACGTCCGTTTTTGAATCGACGCCAGACGTTTCGGATCCGAATAGGCACTCCATCGAACCAACGGCTGTAAACCGCGCGAATAGCACGTCGCGTAGTACCACGCTTCGTGATCCCAACCAGCGGCCGATGGATTTGACGTGTGAGCAAGCACGCCATCGTCCGGAATCACTTCGCGGACGACAGGCTTGCCATCGGGCGAGTAAATCTTGACCAGCAGTTCGCTCGGTCCATGCATCCGATGATTGATATCTCGCACGCCAAGTGTCACCGTAAAATCGCGACCGTCGTAATTGTTGACAAACGCCGTGATTCCGTCGTACAGACGATAGGTCTCGGCTGCGTTGATGCTGGTTGTTGCGCCGAGAACTGTGGTTAATGCCCAAACGTATCTCATATAGTTCACCATTGTTTTGTTTCCAGTTTTAGCGGAGTCCATGCTTGGTTGAATTTAGCGTGAAACACTTCCGTGGTCCACCAAAAACGACAAAGTTAGACCAGCCAACTTCTTGTCGAAACTTCTTCGCCGAGATCATTTTCAGCGAATTCCGCTTGGCGCGCGACCAGAGTTGTGCAATTGGTCTTGTGAATTAGTATCTTCATCGTGAAAATGTTTTACGCCCCTTACCAACACGACTCATTTCTCCGACTCCAAAGCAAGGAAGACCATCATGGCGAAGGATCCCCGCCAACGGCAGAAGAAACTAGAGCGTCGCAAAGCAAGAGAAAAGGCCAAGAAGAAATCACTTGCCCAACGAAATCCGCGCGACGTGGTGTCCCGCATCGAGCGAGCTGCCGCTGCGCCGATCCTACACTGCTGTACTTGCGACGTGCTGTGGGAGCAAGGCATAGCAAACGTCCTGGTGAGCCGCGTTTTGGCAAGTGGGAACGTGGCCTTTGTCGCGTTTCTGCTGGATGTATACTGCCTTGGAGTAAAGAACGTGATATTCGACGTGATGCCGCGAAGCCGATACGATTGGCAGGTGTATGGCAAATTGCTTGGCGACTACAACATCATCCAATTGACGCCGGAAGCGGCCCGTAAGTTGATCGAAGGCGGCGTCGAATATGCGCGCAACCTTGGCCTGCCGCCGCATTCTGACTATCACAAAGCCAAAGTGATCTTTGGCGACGTCGACGCGAGCGAGTGCGAGGACGAGTTTGTCTACGGCAAGGACGGAAAACCGTACTTCATCGCCGGACCACACGACTCGGCCTCGCGGTGCAGCCGCATCATCAGCACGCTGACGGATCATTGCGGGCCAGATGGTTTTCACTACCTAATGCCGATCGGGACAGAATTCTCGCCAGCCACCGAGGATCGCCTATTCGCGCTTGATGAACCGAGCGGTTAACCGCCCCTATCACATCTACGAACCCGATCCGATCGACGGTCTCACTGCGTAGTTGCACGGATTTCGCGAAACCATCGTCCCGGTCGCGCGTTGACGAATGTCCCCAAACGCTTGTACGTCGCTTTTTCTGTCCATAAACTGAGTGAAGTGGGCTTACCGACCGAAGTGGCATTGTGGACCCGTGGTCCGTACAGATTGATGATGGACAACTCTCAAGAACTTGGAGAATACGGATCACGTTCGCGTGTGTTCATTTCTTACGCTCGCAAGGACGGAGCTGACTGTGCCTCGTCGCTCTATGAAAAGCTGCAGCAAGTCGAGCCACCGATTGATCTCTGGCAGGACCGTGTCGACATGCAGTCCGGTCGCTGGTGGGATCAAATCCAAGAGGCGATCAAGCAATGCGACACGATGATCATCGTGCTGACGCCCTGCGCTCTAGCATCGTCCGTGTGTCGTCAGGAATGGCAGTACGCACGGCAGCACGGTGTCAAGGTCGTTCCCGTTCTCTGTCCAGAATCTCCCGTCGACCCAAGTGACAAATCGATTCTCAAATGGATGCAAGCCGAGAACTGGCTTGATCCGACGACGCAATGGGACAACCTGATCAGTGACCTGCGCTCGCCCGTGCGTCGAGACCGTGTACCATTCATGGCGGCCGATTTGCCAGACAACTTTGTCGAGCGACCTGAACTATTCCAGGAGCTACGCGACCAGATCCTGCAAGACAGCGTCCAGCCGGTGGCCATCACTACGTCGCTGCAAGGCGCGGGCGGTTTCGGCAAAACGACTCTGGCACGGGCACTATGCCACGACGACGACGTGATCAGCCACTTCTATCACGGTGTTCTTTGGGTCACGCTCGGACAAGAGCTGACGGAGCCCGACTTGCTGGGCCGAGTCGAACAAATCATCGCGGCTCTCACCGGCCGACCTGCGGGTGTGGAGAACAAAGAGCAAGCCGGAGCCAAGCTGGCCGAAGTGCTTGAGGAGAAGCATTGCCTGCTGGTTGTCGACGACGTGTGGAAGCCAGACCATTTGAGGCCTTTTCTCCAAGGCGGTCCCAACTGTACTCGGCTGATCACGACTCGACAGACCGATTTGCCTTCCCAGTTCCGCGGCCAGTTTGCCGAAGGTGTCAGAGAAATCAGCCCAATGACTTCCTCGATTAACCAAGTCATTCGAAAATGATGAAGTTGTTTTTGAGTCTTCCTCAGCAACCACCCGCGTTTTCATTGCGACGGACGCCGGCGCACGCGGAAATGGGATGACACATGAGCAACTGGGGTTTATCCTACACATTGTGCTGCACAGGAGAAACAACATGGCTGCAATTCTGGCTTGAGGCGTCGACAACGGGGATGGTTCAATCCAATCCCGAAGGATTCATCGTCAGCGAATGACAGAATTCTTGCAGAACGTTTTAAGGTAAAACTTATGTTGGAACACCGAAGTATCCGCGTTTTCGTCTCCTCAACTTTTCGCGACATGCGAGAGGATCGGGACCACTTGGTTAAGTTCGTTTTTCCAAAACTACGAAAGCTTTGTGAACAACGAGGTGTTAGTTGGGGAGAGGTAGATTTGCGGTGGGGCATCACCGACGAGGAAGCCGCTGAAGGCAAAGTGCTCCCACTCTGCCTGGAGGAAATCCGACGCTGCCGGCCTTATTTCATCGGCATCCTTGGCGAACGGTACGGTTGGGTCCCGGAAGAGAAGGAGATTCCAAATGATCTGCTCGAGCGAGAAGCTTGGCTCAAGGAGCATCTCGCCTGTTCGGTTACGGAGTTGGAGATTCTTCGCGGCGTCTTCAGCGAGAAAGAGATGCACCGCCGCGCATTCTTTTATTTCCGTGACCCCGCCTATTTGGACCGGCTGTCGGAAGAACGAACCCGCGAGGATTTTGAGAGCGAGTCGCCGGAGGCAAAGGCCAAGATCGACCGGCTGAAACAGCACATCCGCGCCGCCTGCGACGAAGGAGTTTGCGACCTGCGCGAAAACTATAGTGACCCGCACGAATTGGGGAACTGGATCCTTGAAGACTTGACCGCACTGATCGAGGAACTCTACCCAGAAAGTAAACGGCCGGACGAGGTTGATCGGGAAAGAGCCGCTCACGAAGCGTTTGTTCGCAGCCGCACGGGCGTCTACGTCGGACGCGAGGAATACTTCAAACAGCTTGATGCCCATGCAGACGGGAAGAGCGATCCGCTTGTAATCCTAGGAGAATCCGGTTCGGGAAAATCCGCGCTGCTGGCGAACTGGATGGCACACTATCGGGAGTCGCATCGAAACGACATCATGTTAATGCACTTCATCGGCGCCTCGGCGGAGAGCACGGACTGGGCCGCCATGGTCCGGCGATTGATGGGCGAAATGAAAAGACACTTTGAATCGTTCCCGGAAATTCCGGCCGATCGCGACAAGCTGAGGGCGGCGTTTTTGAATTGGCCGTGGAAGATGCCGTCCGCAGTGACGCCGGAATTGGTAAAAGACTATTTTGCTCAATTCCAGCAACGGGTCGTCATCGTCATCGACGGACTCAACCATTTGAAAGATCAGGAGGGTGCTCTCGATCTGGCGTGGTTACCCCAAAAGATTCCGGCAAACTGTCGGTTGATCGTATCGACTCTTTCTGGACGTCCGTTGGATGAACTGAAGAAGCGAAACTGGAGGACGCTGGAGGTTCAGCCCATGACGTCCGAGGAGCGTGGATGCCTGATCCACGATTATCTCCTGCAATATGCGAAGCACTTAAATGAAAGTCAGGTCGATCAAATTCAAACCCGTCCGCAGACCGCGAATCCACTCTTCCTGTGCGCTCTGCTCGAGGAACTGCGTCTCTTTGGTGTGCATGAAAAGCTGAACGAACGGATCGAACACTATTTGCAAGCCGAAACCATCGTCGATCTCTACAGTCGAATCTTGAAACGATATGAAGAGGATTACGATTCCCAGCGGCCGGGGCTAGTGAGAGATGTGATGTCTCAGATTTGGACTTCGCGCGAAGGCCTGTCGGAGTCCGAGATTCTCGAATTGCTTGGTGAGAACGGAACTCCGTTGCCGCAAGCCCGTTGGTCGGCATTCCACCTGGCGATTGAACATTCCCTGATCGATCGTGGAGGACTGCTGGCATTCTTTCACGACTATCTCCGCGCGGCAGTTGAGGAGAGCTATCTGCCGGACAAGGGCACGAAGTTTGCTGTGCACCGTCGGCTGGCCGACTGTTTTCGTGGAAAGGCGGAATCCGGCGGCCACGAACAATGGGATCGCTCGAACGTGCGGGGCATGACCGAACTGGGATATCACGTCTTCGAGGCGGCTCCTGGAGAAGTTGGCTATCACGAGTTCCTGGAATTGCACGGCGATGGTTACTTTGAGCAGAACGTGAGCGGTTTCGCGGCGCTTTCTCCGGCGGCTGTCGAGGTAATCGGCCTCTTGACCTACGACGAACGGCCGGACCATTTCGCCTGGACTCCCGACAACCGATTTACAAGAGAGCAAAAACCCCGTGCACAATAACCAACTGGTTCACGAACTGGATGCCATTATTGGTCGCTTTGCCGAACCTGATTCGATGCTCCGTCAAGGACGCGGCGCCGAAGCGATCCCGCTGCTAAAGCAGGAGATTGCCGCGCTAAGAAAACTGTTGAATGAACTCCAGCAACGCCTGGCATCAAACTCCGTGGCGGACCTGGTGAAAGTTTTGCTTGCCAGAGAAACTGCCAATCTTGGCTGTGCATACTACCAGCGCTGGCACGGGACTTCGCAAGACGCGGACATGAAACAATGCATCACCGAATGTCATGAGGCTATGAAAGTCGATCCGAAATGCGTGGAAGCGATGGCCCTGTTGGGATCGGCCCTGGACGACTTGAAACAACACGAAGAAGCGAAAAGCTGGTTTACCAGGGCCGTTCAAATCAAGCCGGATTTCGCCGACGCGTGGGCGAACCTCGGCATGATGCACCATCAGGAAGGTCGTTTGGACGATGCGAAACCGTGTTATGAAAAAGCTGTCGAGGTCGAGCCGTTGCACGCTGGCGCTTGGAACAACCTTGGGGAGATTTACCGGGAGTGGAACCTTCCAAAAGAATCTGCCGATTGTTATCGCCGAGCGCTCGCGGCGCAGCCGAATCATCGTCAGGCCGCTTCCAATCTCGAGCGAATCGAATCCTCGCTCCGTCAACTGCCGCGAGATTTAGGCCCACGCCAGGAACGGAAAGATCTTGACTGGTTTTCCAACCTGATTGAAGGCACGTTCGCCGCGCTAGATCGTGGGGGCCTGGACGCCGATCAAGCTCTCACGCTCTTTCTAACCGATGACGCCAAGAGCCAAAAGGGAATGCAGATTGTGGAAGGATTGATGCGACTCGGGAAAATGTTTCCCGGCCCCGTTCGTAACGCCGCCGACCGTGTTGCACGAAGTCCGCGGCTCCGCCAGCGCGAGTTGTTTATTTATGCGCTTTTGGGAGCTTTTTTGCAGGAGCCCAAACAAACCTGTGTGGCGATGGAGAAGCTTGGCGAAAACGATCATCCTTGGGTTCGGTACGCGGTCGCGGAATCACTGTTGTTCGCGCATGTTCGCTCCAACGTCTCCACGAATACTACTGTTGAAACTGCGCTGCAGATCTCGCTGGAACTTCTTTCTAGTTCGGATGAAGCCGTGCGCAACAAGATATTCACAGGATTGCGAGCGTTTTGGATGGGTGGATCACGAGCCAGTCTTGAACAGCATTCGCCCAAAGCGCAATCGCTATTGCGCCAACTTGATGGACATTGTAGCTAACGTCGGATACAACGGTTGATGGAACGAGAGCGACGGCGAATACAATATCAAGTGGACCCTTAATTCCAGGGCATAAGGTCAAAAAACGCGGGATTGCATCGGATGACTCGCGTCAAAGAGTCCTGACAACTTTGGTTTTTCACTCAATTCTTCGATGAGATCCTCACAACGCGAATTTCGTCGTTTGCCACTCCAAGTTCAAGCCAGTCCGACCTGTACCACTTGAGCGGGACGGAATTGGCCGATTCCGCTTGTACGATCTGGCCGTTCTTTTCGTCGAAGAAATCCTTCGCCGGTGTCCGCACTTCTTGGACGTGGTCTCTCAATTGCTCGAACTGAACGGTCGTTTCGGGGAAGATCGTTAAACTGCCGCTCAGGTTGTTTGCTTTGACGACGGCAAGGAGTTTCGGAATCGCCTTGGCGTTGGGCTTCAACTTGCCGTTGCGAAGTTCGTTCATGACTTTGCTGACGATTTGCCTGGCAATTGGGTTGTCGATCGGTGGCAGCTTGCCAATGTCCGCCGAATAGCCGCCGTCCAGCAAAGCGCTGAATAACCAGGCGGGATCGCTGCCGTGTTCCTCGATCGTTCGTTTCACTTTTTCAAGTGTGGCGACGTGTTTTCGAATGAATGAGATTTCCTGTCGGCCCAATTTTTTCAGCGGTAACGTGATAATCTCTCCATCCGTTTTCTTGAGCCGGACGTTTCCCTCAACCAAGTCCACAAACTCAGCTTCGATCGAGAAATTCCCCGTGCTGTCTTTCCATTGGCGGGCCGCCGCGGTCGACGACGCAAACGATAGGACAACAACGAGCGACATAAATGTTTTGATTGCGGAGTTCATTTTGATTCGCTAACGAACGGCACCAACCGATACTCAAGTGAAACGTCTTCCGCTGGAGTGATCTCATTAACCAATTCGATCAGAAGTGTGTTGTTCTCGCCGCGATGCACCCTTCGAAGTTGATCCAACTCAACGCGCACGCCGAATCCGCCGCGGTCGATCTTGATGGACTTGGCGGCGACAGGCTCGTTGGTCAATTCGCCGATCGCTCTGCCTTGTACGTCGAACAAGGTGATCGAGGTTGGCCCCTTGGGTTTCCCTTTTTTGTTGGGGACGAACGGGATCATTTCCCACGCTTCTTTGACTTTGCCGTGAAACGGGTTGTTGGTCCACAAGTTCAGCAAGTCAAGTTCGTTGGAACCGCGAAGATTCAGTTTGCATATGATTGTGTCTTTGTCGAACGTGTTCGATCGAGTGACATGGGCCGATGCGCTGCGGATGTCGCCTGAACCGGTGGTCGTGTTTCCGGCAAGTTTTGCATCGAGATGCTCGCTGTCAGCGGAAACCAACGGTTGGCCGCCGGCCATCGTGCCGACCAGCGAGTGGATGTGAAACGTTGGCCACAGCGACAGGTCCATCCCGCGGCCGTAGTCGCCGTTCAACGTCGATGCCAACACGGGGCCGTGATCGGGAATGTGCAACTGGCAAATCATGCCGCCACCGAAACCGCACTGACCGGCATTTGCGTTGCTGTTCCATTTGGGACTGAGGCGACCGTGGTACGTCACGGCGTAATAGTTCTTCCGCCGGGCGGCGAACCATTCGTTGGCGTCGTTGATGCTGACCGTAAAATCCGGACCAGGAAGACCTTTCCAGATGAACGGCCCTTCTCGTTCGATCGACCAGTGTGGATAAAAGTGAGTGCGTGCACTCCACGCGCCGGCCGCAACTTTTTCTTCGGCCAGCGTGTAGCTGTACCAGGTTCGCATCCGGTTATAGACCGGACGAAATCGCTTGTCGTCTGGGAAATCGGCGAGAACTGATTGCCAGGTTCGCACCGGATACGAGCCGTAGTGATACGCGTAGGCGAACCCTTCTTGGACAGGCCCCGAAGGACCGACGCCGACACGATCTCCCCAACCGCCATTGGCAAACCGGTCAAAGTAGGTCTCAAACAATTCCTTTTGCAACGGATCGTCCGTGGCCGTGGAGCAATAACGCAACGCCGACGGGATCAACGCGAACGAGTTTCCGTTAACTCGCGCCCAACTTCGACAAAACGCCAACCGATCACCGGCGACGAGAAATGCTTCGCGAAGGAGTTCTTTTACTTCGTCCGGCGCGTCCGACTGTTGCAGGATTCGCCAACCAGGACGCCAATAGTGCCAAGCGTAGTTGGAAAACTCGTATCCCATGTTCGCGAACGGCCCGCCAACGGCAACCGCGACGTGGTCGTTGGGGCCGATCGAACGCAAGCCGGCGGTCAAGTCGCGGATGGCGATGTTCAGCGCGGCTCGGTTCTTGTGTCCCAGCCAATGATACATCTCCGTGTCGCACAAAGGTGGTCGCCAATAGCTGCTGTTCAGCCGAATAAACCCTTCGCGCCGCGGAAGTTGTTTCACATCGATCTCTTTGCCCGCTTCGTCCTTCACAACGAAGTCCGACGGTTTGAGTGCCTTGAGCCAGTCATGCAATCGCACTTGATAGCCGTGCCAGAAGACGCGGTCGTCATGATAGATCGCTCCGCCGCGGATTGCTTTGGCGGTAGCTACATCCGGAGCGAGGACCGCAGAGATGGCCGGTTCGCCACGTTGTGCGACTTCAGGATTCTTGTCGAAGCGATGTTTGATTTCGAGAAGAAAATCTCCCGCGCCTTCGGAAACGTCCAGCACAAGAATCTGGTCGTCGTATTGACTTGCTGAATCGAAGTCGATCTTGCTGCGGATGAACCCGCGCGATGTGTCGCCATCGAACAGCACTTTGCCGTCCGCTGCGGTCAGTTTGAATTTCCGTGTACCAGGTTGATCCCATTCGCCGGCCACAACATGCAGCCCTTTCGAGCCTTGGGGGACATAAATGAAACTCTTGCGAAACATGTCGCCGTGCCCTTGCAGAAACGTGGCATGGCCGGAAACACCGTAAGGCAAATCAGGATCGATCTTTGTCGTCACGTAATGGTCCGTTGCGCCGACCAGATGCAAGCGATAGATACCGGGTTTGCCGCCTGCGACTTTGTAGTTAAACGTCCGTTTGGCAAGCGTTGCCAGTCGATCGGGTTCCGAGAATGCACTCCAGCGAACCATTGGCGCGGTTCCCTGCATGCGGCAATAGGCGTAGTACCAAGCTTCGTGGTCCCAGGCACCGGCCGGCTGTGAATAGGCGGCCTTCGTCACACCGTCGTCCGGGATCACTTCGCGGACCACCGTCTTTCCGTCTGGATCGTAAACTTTGACCAACACTTCGCGGGGGCCGGACTCATAAATGTTAATGTCGCGCACGTCGAGCGTGATGTTGAATTCTCTGCCTACCTTGTTCACGACGAATGCCGTGATGCCGTCGCACATGCGGTAGGTCTGTTCTGCGGCCACCGTGAATGTTGATGCCAAGACGACGGTCAGTGAAATATAAAGAAGGCGATTCATTTTCATATTCCTCGGATGTAAGCCCACGGATGGCAGAGCGGACCCACGGACACGAAAAGAGCCTTTTCATCCGTGGGTCCGCTCTGCCATCCGTGGGTCTTTTCATTTTGCGGGGGTTACATTCACGAATTCATTGTCCAGCGACTTCAATCCCTTTGCCAAATCACTCGTCTCGAACGCGCGGATCGATTTTTCACCGGCCGTGGTCAAGCCGATCTTATTCGCGCGGAACGTGAGGTCATGATGGTGGCCTTGAATCACGACGCAAGCGCCGTTGTCGAGGACCCGGTTGTTCTCAAACACGTTTCGGTGCGCGCCGCCGGAAACAGGTTGATCTCGAAACCAAATTCCACTCTTGGTGTTGGTCGTGATGATGTTGTCGCGAAAGAGATTGTCGGAATCTTTGTGGCCGATCGAAATGCCATGACGCTCGTTGTCAATCAGAATGTTGTCTTCAAACACGCTGTGCTTTACTCGCAGACAGAGAAACAGCCCGTCGCCCGTGTTTTTGAAACTCTTCACGCGGCGTACGAGTGCATGCTCCGTGCCGCAACCTGGATGCAAACCAACGCCGGCGTTCATCGTGCACACGCAGTCTTCGATCAAAACGTTTTGCGTGGCCTGAAAACTGATCGCGTCACCGTTATAGTTGCGGACCGTGCAATTGCGAATCTGTACATCTTCGCACTCAAACAGGAAGATCCCGCCACCGCGACAACCCGTTAAATACTCGTGCTTGTCGCGATTGCCGTCGACCGTCAGTCCTTCGATGACGACGTTGTCTGCGTCCCACAATCCAACGACCGGAAAGCCACTGGTCACACGGGCATTGCGTTTGAGTGAGTAGTCTCGCACCAACGGCCGAGAGATTTGAAACGTGTTTTCATCCAACCGCGCCGTGATCGTTGCTTGCGTCACGCTGAAGCCGTACATGGACGTGTCATCCTGGACCATGATGCCGTCGCCGATCCGAAATCCGGTCGCGTCGGTAACCGAAATCTGCCGCTCGTTGGTACCGCCCAGGTTCGCGAGCGGCGACCGATGGGCGTCATCGCTGACGAGGATTGTTTTTCCCGGTTCGCCAACGAGTCGGATGTTGTCTTTCAAGATCAGCGAGTTTCTCAGCAGGTATCGGCCGGGCCCGACGGAGACCGTGCCGCCCCCCAGTTCGCTGACATAATTCACCGCAGCTTGCAGAACGCGTCCGTCGTTGCCGTGAAAGTCGCCTGTTTCCACTCCAACGCGGACTTCAACACGCTGCGGTTCTTCCGCGGCATCTATCATGATTTTCGGCAGCAACGCCAGCCAAAAAGCAACAAAGCACAAAATGCGAGTCATGGACTGACTCCCTAATAGGTGGGAACAATTGGCGATCACATTCAGGAGATTGTAACATAGGGCGACTCGATATGTCGCTGATCGAACCAACTTCGGAAGTCATCACCCCTTTCACCGAACGTAGGTTGCCCCATGAAAAACTCACTCTTGATTCTGTTGACCGTTTTGATTGGTTTTACACCGACCTCGCGTGCGGACGACTCGGCACTGGCATGGAAGGCTGGCGCGGCAACCGTTGCGATCACTCCGTCCGATCCGATGTGGATGGCTGGCTATGCCGCGCGACGAAAACCGTCCGAAGGCAAGATCCACGACTTGTTCGCCAAGGCACTTGCGATCGAGGACGGCGACGGTTCGCGACTGGTGATCGTGACGACCGATTTGATCAGTGTGCCGCGGCCGATTCGCGATTGGCTGGAAAAGGCGGTCCACGACCAATTCGAATTGCCAGCCGCCGGCTTGATGATGAATTGTTCTCACACACATTGTGGCCCTGAGTTGCGGACGACGCAGTCGTCGCTAGACGGACTTGACGTGAAGCGAGCCGAGCAAGCGACGCAATATGTGGTCGCGTTACAGGACAAACTGTTGGCGGTGGTCGGTCGCGCGCTCGACGCTCTGGCACCCGCTCGCGTGTCGTATTGTCGGGCGCGATGCGGGTTCGCCATGAATCGTCGCACGCCAAGCGACTCTGGTTTTCGCAACTTTCCGAATCCCGATGGCCCAGTTGATCATGATGTGCCTGTGCTGAAAGTCGAACGGCCGGGCGGGGAGTTGCACGCCGTGCTGTTTGGCTATGCGTGCCACAACACGACGTTGGGTTTCTATCAGTTTTGCGGTGACTATGCCGGGTTCGCGCAACAGTACTTTGAGGCGGCCCATCCGGACACGATCGCGATGTTCATGCTTGGTTGCGGCGGCGATCAGAATCCGTATCCGCGCCGCACTTTGGAACTGGCACAACAGCACGGCCGTTCGCTGGCGAATTCCGTCGAAGCCGCCTTGCAAACGCAACCGCGGGAGTTGTCCGGCCAGCTACGTGCGGCCTATTCGATGGCAACGCTCGACTACGACACGCCGCCAACGCGTGCTCAAGTGCTGGAACTGGCCCAGTCAAAGAACCAATACGATCAAGCGTGGGGCGGGCGGCTATTGAAGCAATGGGAGCGAGACGGAAAGCTGCTCGACAAATACCACTGCCCGATTCAAGTCGTCAAATTCGGCGATACGCTGACGATGGTCGCGTTGCCCGGCGAAACGGTCGTTGATTATTCGCTGCGATTGAAACGCGAACTGGCCAAGTCACACGACCGGCCGAACTCCATTTGGGTCGCGGGTTATTCGAACGATGTCTTCGCGTATATTCCGAGCCGCCGTGTGTTGGAAGAAGGTGGTTACGAAGCGGCCAGCGCGATGCGTTACATGACGACGACCGTTCAACCAGGTCCGTTCGCGTCCAATGTCGAAGAGCGCGTCATCGAAAAAGTTCACCAGTTGCATCGACAATTGATCAAGTAGCGGGGCCCAAACCAAACATGACTGGAATTGACTCATGAATCCATCAGCAATCAAAATACCTCTCCTGAGCACGACGGTCTTTTTAATGGCCACGCTATTGAGTTTAAACTCATCGGCCGGCGAGATTTTTCGAGCACAAGGGGAGATGACCGGCGAGGTCACTTCGGGCTCCGCGATCGTGCAAACACGACTAACATCGGTCGAACGAAATGTTGATGGCGATGTGCCCGGTGCCGATGGGGTGGCAAGGTTTGAATACGCCGACAACAGGCAATTCGAGAATCCGAAACAGACCCCCTGGAGAAAATCACGCCCGGAAGTGGATTACATCATCAAGGAGGTGCTGCGGAACCTCAAGCCGGCCACGCACTACTTCTATCGAGTTCAATTCGGCGCCAACCAAGACGACACGAAAACGGGGCCAACGTGCAGTTTCCGTACGCTTCAAGGAGAAACCGGGACAGACGAAGTCAGTCTTGTTGTCGTGACGGGAATGATGTATGGCTACTTTCACGGTATCGACCGTAAAGAAAGAGGACCGCGGCCGGATCGAGCAGCCGGATATCCCGCGTTGAAAACCGTGCTCGGCATGGATCTCGATTTCTTCGTCGGCACCGGCGACAACGTCTACTATGACACACGGCCGCGATTCGCCAAAACGCCGGCCGA
Source organism: uncultured Pirellulaceae bacterium (assembly GCA_964343305.1). GTDB lineage: Bacteria > Planctomycetota > Planctomycetia > Pirellulales > Pirellulaceae > CAYFJO01. The sequence continues at coordinate 18,468 of CAYFJO010000052.1, forward strand.
ACTGCGGCAAAAGTGGCACGAACAGTTTGTCCAGTCGCGATTCGTCAAGCTGTTTCGCAACGTGCCGACGTATTGGGAGAAGGACGACCACGATCACAGGTACAACGATTGCGACACGTCGGGCGATCGCGAGCCGATCAATTCGCTGGGCATCGGGACGTTTCGCGAACAAGTTCCGATCGTCGATCCTGGTGAACCACACGAGGTAACCTATCGCACGCATCGAGTGAATCGCGATTTGCAGATTTGGTTGGTTGAAGGCCGCGACTATCGCAGTCCGAATCGTATGCCGGACGGCCCCGATAAGACATTGTGGGGAGCCGGTCAACTGGCCTGGTTGAAGAGGACTTTGTTGGCGAGCGACGCCACGTTCAAGCTGTTGATCTCGCCGACGCCGCTGGTCGGACCGGATGATGCGTACAAGATCGACAATCACACGAACCATAAAGGCTTCCGGCACGAGGGCCGCGAGTTCTTCAAATGGGTCGTCGCAAACGACCTGCACAAGCAGGGGTTTTACACGGTCTGTGGCGACCGGCATTGGCAGTATCATTCGCGCGACCCGCTGGGTATCGAAGAGTTTTCCTGCGGAGCGTTGGTCGACGAGAATTCGCGGCTGGGACGCAAGCCCGGCGATCCGAAATCCACCGACCCCGACGCGGAGATTCATCAATTTTACACGCAGTCGAAAAAGTCTGGCGGGTTCTTGCAGATCACGGTTGGCCCTGGCAAAGAACTACAAACGGGAAGTGCCCGATTTATTTTTCGGGACGACTTGGGCGCCGTTTTGTACGAAACAAAGAAAGACCGGCTGGCCAAAGATTAACTTACATCCCTTTCAATCGGAATCCCAAGATGCAACGATCCATCATCGCGCTGCTGATTGTCTCCGTTTCGTTGGTCGGCGCAAAAGCAGACGATCCGCTGGCACCAATTCTTTCACCACATCTAAAGCCCACGATTGGAGTCTTCCTTGAACATTACGAAAACAAACGCAAGTATGTGAATTCCGACTTTCCGATGCTGGACAAGCAATTCACGGAATTCAAAAGCGAGATCAAGTCCGAACTTGCCCGAACGCTCGGCATCGAAGACTGGGTAGTGCGCGGCGCGAGAGGAAAGGTAAGTCCCATCGCCGCACGATTTAAAGATCATGTGGTGAAGACGATTTCACTGCACGGTGTCACCGTGGAACTCCATACGGTGACTTTGCAACCAACCGGATTAGTCGTTCCGCTGGCCGTATGTTTGCCGAGTGGAAACGACGACGACGCGCTGCCTGCCGTATGTGTCTTCTCTGGACACACGAAACATGGTTTGCACGACTTGGTGGTCGATTTGGAAAGCTACCAACAAGGTGTCGCCGTCCGGCTTGCTCAAGCTGGCATCGCTTCCATCGCCGTCGAGAAGATCGACACAGGCTATCTTTCTCGACACGGGACAACTGGCAACGACGAACCCGCCGCCGCCACGCTGATGCTCAGTTGGGGAAGTGTCCTGCGTTCGCATCAACTACGAGCCTGCCTGGCAGCGACTGAGATCCTGGCCGGACATCGTCGCGTCGACGAAACGCGGATCGGCGCAACGGGCGTCTCACTGGGCGGTTGGCTTTCGGTGCAGGCGGCCATGTTGAACGATCGCATCGTCGCAGTGGCGGATTTCGGCAGGAAGACGCGCAGCGTTGCGCTTCCATTGAAACCGGAACAGTACGCCGGCCAGGGAGACTTGTGCCACATCATTCCGGGCATGTTGAGCCTCAGCGATCGGAATCTCATGCCCGTGGTGCTGGCACCTTTGCCGATGCTTGCCGGGCACGGCAAGAATGACAAGGGTTCGCATGAAGAACACGCCGCCAACTTCCGCGCGGTCTGTGAGGCACAGTATGCGGAGTTGGGCGCCGCGAACAAATACTCGTACGTTATCCACGATGGCGGTGACACGATGCCGTCCAAGGAGGCGATCGACTGGTTTAAGAAGCGATTTCGTGAGAAAGAGTGAAGCTTCGTGATTGTTTTCAACGCAATGTTTCGCGGGCTTGCAGCTGGATTGTCTCGTTTCTCACGAAACTGATTCACCCGCTGGACGAGCCATCGGGGTCCTGTGCGTCCCGGTTCGTTTGTCTACCTGCTATACTGCTTGCGTTGATCACCAGAACACCAATTGGCCACGAGATCTTATGACGAAACTCAAAGTCTGGATACTGCTGTGCATCGCCATGGCGAGCAGCAGTTTGTCTGCCGAAGTTCAAACTCATCCGGCCATGCGCGAGCTTCCAACCCCCAGCGACCGGCCTTTCACGGAGGACGGTGCATACTTCGCCGACGCCAAGAAGGGCGACGACAAGAATGACGGGAGCAAAGACTCGCCGTGGCGCACGGTCCGTCATGCTGTGAAACAAGTCCAACCCGGCAACACGTTGTGTTTGCGAGGTGGCACGTATTACGAATCGGTGATCGTTGATCAATCGATTCGCGACATCACGATCCGTTCGTTCCCCGGAGAATTGGCGGTGATCGACGGGGGTTGGCGCGAGTTCTGTGAAGATCCAGCCAATGCATGGGAGCCGTTTGATGGCGGAGTCGCCGACGAGTTTCGATCGCGCAAGAGCTACGATCGCGGAGGCGGTTTTGGCCAGTTCGGCGATTCGATGGTTCCGTTTCAGCGCTACCTGACATTCTATGACTTGCGCAGCAAAAACGAACTGTGGCATCGCGAGTTGAGCAACCGATCGAACGATCCAACTGGAATCTATGCCGGACCGGGCGTTCGCCGCGATGCCAAAACCGGCCGCATTCACATTCGCCTCGCGCACACAAAACTCGCCGGCTTGGGTGCGAACCACTATCGCGGCGAAACTGATCCTCGCAAGATTCCGTTGGTGATCGCCGGCCACGACTACGGTGTACGGCTCGTCGGCGCGAAACAAATTCGTTTGCAAGATATCGTTGTTCGAGGTGCATCACGATCCGCCGTTAACATCGAGGACTCGGACGACGTTGAACTCGACGGGGTCACGCTATACGGCAGTAGTTCAGCGCTGCGCACACATGATTCGTCGCGCGTCCGTCTCTTTAATTCGGCACTGCGTGGCCACTCAGCACCTTGGCATTCGCGTGGACATCACAAAGATCGCTCTGGAGCGGGATATCTGGTCGTCGCCCACGGCCGTGACTTCGAGTTTTCGCACTGCGAGTTCACCGACAACCACGACGGCATCCTGCTCAAGGACGTCGAGAACATTCATTTTCACCACAACGTGGTCGATAACATGAACGACGACGGTGTTGAGATGGGACCGAAACGCAAGACGGGCCGGATGTTGATCTATCAGAATCTGATCACGCGATGCTTGTTGTCGTTTTCGTTGCATGGCAACCCTGGCTCGCCCAACGTTGACCATGAGGCCGGCAGCGGCACGTACATCTTTCGCAACGTCGTGGATCTTCGCCAAGGCACGTACAAGTCTGCGCCGCCCGAGCCAGATCCATCCGGCGAGTACTTGCGGCGCATCGGCACTTTGGTCGGCGACCACGGTGGTCCGATCTGGCCTGTGATGTATGTCTATCACAACACGTTTATCCTTCCCAGCGATACTTGGCGCGACTATTATGGCTTTGGTTTGGGAGGCCATTTGGCAAACACCACGCGCCGCGTGTTCAACAATATCTTTGTTCAGATCGACGGCCTGCCCGGTTTTAATTTTTCCTCGCTCGATGTCGATCTGCACGCCGATTCAAATCTGTTGTGGGGCGTCAACGAAGGGCCAACGTTTCAGGGGGATTTCTTCGCCAAGTGGCGTTCGTCCGAAAAGTTCCAAACGAGCAAGAAAGTCTACTCGCCTGGATTCGCCGCACGCGACATCTTCGCGGATCCGAAGTTGGCTGGCTTGAAAACTCATCCGTCCGTCGAATTGAAACCGGGCAGTCCCGCGATCAACGCCGGAATGAAGTTGCCCGCGGAATGGCCAGATGTCGTGCGCGAGAAGGACGGCAAACCCGACATCGGTGCCGCTGCCTTCAAACAACCGCAACCCACAATCGGTCGACACTAACACACCGCGATCGCGATTGACTCGCAAGGCCTATTTAGAACCCGCGTTTTTTTAGTTCGCCAACCACGTCTTGTACGATTCTTGCGACGTGCTCTTCGTCGACACCGTTTCCAGAGGGACAGCCACCGATGGGTTCTTCTGTAAAACCTTCTTCGGCCAGAAGGCATTGAAGCTGGTCGCTGAGTTTCTTCAGTTCAAGCTGTTGAACGTCCGATTGTGGCTGACGACCGACGCCTGTCTTGATGCCACGCAATCGCAAAGCCGCTCGAAAGCCCTCGGGAAACTCGGCGGTGAAAAGCATCCCGTCGAACAATTTGAGCAATCGATACTGAAGCTCGCGAGCATCGTCGAGCTGTCCGGTGGTTGTCAAATCGTAGAGCTTGCGAGTGATCTCCGGCACGACTCCGCTGGTTGCATTCGTGCCGCCGTCGCAACCAACCAGGATCATCGGCATTAGTGCCGCGTCCCAACCGGTCAAGAATGCAAAGTTGGATCGCAGCGGACGTACGGCGGCAATCATCCGCATCATGTGCGGCAAGTCGCCGGACGAGTCTTTGATGGCCACGATACGTTCGCATTCTTCGGCCAGGCGTTGGACGGTCGGCACGTCGATCGGCGAGGCGAACATCGGGATGTTGTACAACGTGATGTCGATCGGCGAGTTATCGGCGATTTCTTTGAAATAGGCGTACACTCCGGCGGGGCTCAGCTTGTAATAAAACGGTGCCACGATTGCCACGGCCGTCGCGCCGTACTCGTGGTACTTTTCGCAGGCACGGATGGTTTCGCGCGTGTTGGCTTCCGCCGCACCTGCCAGCACGGGAACTCGGCCAGCCGTGTGATCGGTGATGATTTCGATGATCCGCCGCCGCTCTTCGGCGGTGAAACGAGTGAACTCGCCCGTCGAGCCATTCGGGTACAGGCCGTGAACGCCACGCTCGATCAGCCAATCGACATAACGTCGCGTTTCTTCTTCGTTAATGTTGCCACTGGCATCGAGTGGAACGATATTGGGCGTAAAGATTCCCTGAAGTCGCTGTTTGCTTGGCATTGGATGCTGCTGCGGTTGGTCGTTAGAATCGGAATAACCAGTAGGACAGATTGCTAATCCGTCCACTCCTCAAAAAATGTCCGCGGAAGGATTAGCAATCCGTCCTACGTTTCTCTCCCAATCATAGCTCAGGCAAAGGCACCACGCACGTGGCGAAACGCGGCAGAACGGAACGTGACCGGGGCGATTCGCAATCGCGCGTGCCCGCCGAAGCGACTGGCCGCAAATCGTTTCTTGCCGCGAATCAAACACGGATTTTGGTGGGGTTTCTTGTTTGCCTGGCCGGCTACCTGGCTCTTTTCTACTCCGCGCCGTTGACGAAATTGGCGTCACCCGAACCGTTGCGCCGGTGGGAGTTCCAGCAAATGGTTGTGCAATACTGGCCGTTCTATCTGGAACTCTGGAGCGGCGGCGATTGGTCGCAATGCGATCTGACCGATCGATTGCCAGTCGTGCTGCTGACCGGGTTGATTGTTGGCTTTGGCTGGACAGTAGGACAGATCGCGTTGAACCTGATCGGCGCGACACGTCAACTGTCTCGCTTGGAAAGCTTCGTGTTTGCGACGGGCGTTGGTCTGAGTGTGTTGTCGTTGTTCACGCTGGCCATTGGACTGGCCGGTGGATTGCAGCCGCGAATTGTCAAACCTGCTGTGCTCGTCGCGATTGCCATGGCCGCAATCGTCCTGCAACGCACGTATTCAAAACGTGAGCCGAAGGCGCTAGCCTCGGGCGACGCTGGGAATGACGCCGATCAACCACAACCCGCGGCTAGCGCCGTCGGCTCACAAGAATCGGACTGGCCCGCGACTGCATTGCTGTGCATCGTTCCGTTCGCACTCGTCATTCTGCTCGGTTCCATGCTGCCACCGCGGGCGTTTGATGTGCGTGAATATCACCTGCAGGTGCCCAAAGAATGGTATCAAAATGGCCAGATCGATTTCATGCCACACAACATCTATGGCAACATGCCACTAGGCGCGGAGATGCACTCGCTGTTGGCGATGACCATCATGGACGATTGGTGGTGGGGTGCGATCGTTGGCAAAACGGTGATGGGACTGTTCGCGCCGCTAACGGCGTTGGCACTGTTTGCGATGGGACGACGAATCGCGGGCACGATGGCAGGAGTTGTCGCGGCATTGGTTTACATCTCAATCCCGTGGACAGCGCTAGTGTCGATGCATGGGCTGAATGAAGGCGTGTTTGGTTTTTACTTTTTGACTGCCGTCTACGCGATGTGGCTGTGGACGCATGACGAATCGGCGAGCAACTTGATTCTCTCCGGCTTTCTGGCCGGATCAGCCGTTGCTTGCAAATATCCGGCACTTTTGTTTGTCGTCATACCGCTACTGTGCTTTGTCGCCGTTCGCTCCGTGAAAGAGCGCACTTTTGCGGAGCAAAAGGCGACCATTTGGTTTTCACTCGCGGTCATTTGTGGTTGCGGACTTTGGCTCGGCAAGAATTGGATCCTGACCGGCAATCCAACGTACCCACTGCTATCCAGCATTTTCGGCGGCCACACGTTGACGCCCGACAAGCTGGCACAATGGCACAGCGCCCACGCAATTCCCGGCTACTCGCTTCAACAACTTGCCGAGAGTTTTTCGCTGGTCCTTTGGAGCAGCGATCTAAACAGCCCGGTGCTCTATCCACTCGCGATCCTGGCGTTGTTCGTGCGGCGCCACGTGCGAGTGGTGCTGTTGCTCGTCGCGCTGTATCTGTTCGTCATCGCGTCCTGGTGGCTGGTAACACACCGCCTGGATCGGTTTTGGGTTCCCGTGCTGCCACTTGTGGCGTTGCTGGCTGGAATCGGCGTCACTTGGTTGCATGATCAGAATTGGCGGCGAATCGTCATCGCACTGCTCGCGATCGGATCGATTTGCAATTTCATGATGGTCACCTCACGATTGATGCAAAACGAAGTACGTTTCTTTGTCGCTCTGGACATCTTGCGAGAGGATCGGCCGACGCCAAATATGCCGGTCCCCAGCCGCATGCATCCCGCGCATCAGATTCTAAACCGATCGGACGACGTTCAAGGCGTGCTCATGGTAGGCGACGCCCAACCGTTCGATTTAGAAATGCCAGCGCTGTACAACACGTGCTTCGATGAGTGCGTCTTTACGCGATTAATCGCGGACAAGTCAGCTTCCGAGCGCAAGCGAGCGCTTCACAAAGCGGGCATCTCACATGTGTTAGTCAACTGGAGCGAGTTGGAAAGGTATCGATCGACCAGCTATGGATATTCGTCGGACTATGTCCAGCCTGACGTTTTTGAAGAGCTGATTTCCCAGGGTGTGTTAAAACGTCTCCCTATTCCGATGACGCTTAGCAGCCCCAATCAATGGTACAAGCACATCTACGTGGTGCTTCCGTAGCGGTGTAATCGCGTTTACTGGATCAGCGAGTAGGTCACACTCTGCGTGACGGATGACCATTTCTTCTCGCCAATGAAACAAAGCTCAACCACGCTCTTATTGTGACCAGTCTCCAATTCATCATGCAGAGCATGACCTACTCCTGCTGGCAACTAATGCTGTTGCATCGTGTTCGTGAATTCCCTAACTTTACACATGCATTGCTACTGAGTTTCTGCCAGCGGATGGATTGTGAGATGCGATGGATAGCCAGATTTCCAACCCAGTTACTTCCGCAACGTCATTCTCGCCAACGGCGGTTGTTGGATCGTCGCAAGCAGAGTCTCCCGAGCTGGTGCTGAGTGTTAATTCGGCGGTTCGTCGTACAACGGACTGGTTGCTTGCAAATCAACACGACGAGGGCTATTGGTGCGGCGAGCTTGAAGGCGACACGATTCTGGAGAGCGAGTACATCTTGCTGTTGGCTTGGCTAGGTCGTGGGGATTCGCCGGTGGTTCGCAAAGCGGCCGCATATATTCTCAAGCAGCAAATGCCATCGGGCGGATGGTCCTTATTTCCCGGTGGCGAGATGGAAATCAGCGGATCGGTCAAAGCTTATTTTTCGTTGAAGTTGGCCGGGCATGATCCAAATGCTGAGTATATGAAGCGTGCCCGCAACGTGATTCGGCAACATGGCGGGGCGGATGCGGTGAACAGCTTCACGCGGTTTTATCTCGCGCTGCTGGGACAGATTTCCTACGACCATTGTCCGGCCGTTCCGCCGGAAGCTACATTGTTGCCGAGCTGGTTTCCGCTGAGCATTTATCAGATTAGTGCGTGGTCGCGGACGATCCTGGTGCCATTGGCGATCATGTGGGCACATCGGCCAGTGCGTGAAGTGTCGGCGGAACTCGGAATTGACGAGCTGTTTCTCAAGCCACCCGATGAGTGGCCGCCGCTGAAATGTCCTGGGCTCAAACGGGAACGGGGGTTGTTTCGTTGGGAATCGGTTTTTCGCTGGATTGACGAGACGCTGAAGTGGTGCGAGCGTTGGGGCATCCGACCGCTTCGCCGGCGGGCGTTGGCCAAGGCGGAAAACTGGATGCTGGCGCGGCTCAAAGACAGCGATGGTTTGGGCGCCATCTTTCCTCCGATCATTTGGAGCGTCGTGGCGCTGAAGTGCCTGGACTATGCCGACGATAGCCCGGAAGTGACAGAGAGTCTCCATCAACTGGATGCGCTGATCATCGAGCAAGACGACACCGTGCGGCTGCAACCCTGCAAGTCGCCGGTTTGGGACACGGTGATTTCTTTGCGAGCGCTGGGTGCCGCGGGTGCGACCGTCGAGCAAGAGCCGATCGCGCGAGCGGTCGACTGGTTGCTCGACAAGGAGGTGCGGCGGCGTGGCGATTGGGCGAAGACCGTGAGCGCCGATCCGGGCGGCTGGTACTTTGAATTCAATAACGATTTCTACCCCGATGTGGATGACACGATCATGGCCATGATGGCGCTGCGTGATGTGCTGGTCGTCGGCCATGTCTTGGAAGACCGAACTGGCGACATGGCCAGTGCTCGGCAATTGGCGGGCAAGCTCAAGCCGTCGCCTCATCGCGATGTCTCCACTTCGCGAATCGCCAAAGCCTGTGAACGAGCCCGCTGTTGGACGCTGGCCATGCAAAACCGTGACGGTGGCTGGGGAGCGTTCGACAAGGACAACGACCACGAGTTTCTGTGCTACGTCCCATTTGCCGATCACAACGCGATGATCGATCCCAGCACGCCGGACATCACGGCACGCGTGTTGGAAGCATTGGCCAAGTGGGGAATGACGCTGGATCATCCGGCGGTCGAGCGGGCAGTCGAATATGTTCGCAACACGCAGGAAGAGGACGGCAGTTGGTTTGGCCGTTGGGGCGTGAACTATATCTACGGCACGTGGCAAGTGCTGGTCGGGCTGGCGGAGATCGGTGTGCCATTGGATGATCCAGCCATTCAACTTGGAGTTGATTGGCTGATCAAACACCAACAACACAGCGGTGGTTGGGGCGAATCGGCCGTAACTTACGAGTATCCCGAACTATGCGGACAAGGACCGGTTACCGCCTCGCAAACTGCTTGGGCATTACTTGGCCTGATTGCCGCGGGAAAAGTGGATCATCCATCCGTGACAAAGGGCGTTGAATATCTGCTCAAGACTCAACGATCCGACGGCGGCTGGGACGAGCCGGAGTTTACGGGCACGGGGTTCCCTCGCGTGTTTTATTTGCGTTACCACTTGTATCCGATTTACTTTCCTTTGCTGGCGTTGGCAACCTGGCGGGAGAATTTACAAATCCCAAAAAACAAATGACAAACAAATCTCAAATTCCAATTTTCAAGTTGTCGATCGGGGCGCACACCGTTTCGTGAACTTTGAATTTGGTGCTTGGAGTTTGTTTGGGATTTGTAGTTTGTTATTCGAGATTTACACACCGTGTCTGTTCCAATCTCACAAATGTGGACCGTCGCGACCTACGTGCTGCGAAAGAAGCTGACCGGTCAGCGTCGCTATCCCCTCGTCTTGATGCTCGAACCGCTGATGCGATGCAATTTGTCCTGTGCTGGCTGCGGAAAAATCCAACATCCCGCCGAATTCCTGCGGCGAGAATTGACGCCCCAACAATGTTTCGACGCGGTCCAACAATGCGGTGTCCCGATCGTTTCTATTCCTGGCGGCGAACCGCTGTTGCATTCAAAGATCGATGAAATTGTCGCGGGGCTCGTCGATCGCAAGAAGTATGTCTATCTCTGCACGAACGCGATCAAACTGGAAGAGTCTCTCGACAAATTCAGGCCGACGAAGTATCTCGCGTTTTCGGTTCACGTCGATGGTCCACGCGAAGAACACGACCACGCGGTTTGTCGCGAGGGCATTTACGATGTTGCCGTCGATGCGATCAAGGCGGCGCGTTCACGTGGTTTTCGCGTCACGACAAACACCACTCTGTTCACAGACGCGAACGCGGAGCGCATCCGCGGCCACTTTGACGAAATGATGAAGTTGGGTGTCGAGGGGATGATGATCTCGCCCGGATATCCTTACGAAAAAGCTCCGGACCAGGAGCATTTTCTGCGGCGACGACAAACGCAATCGTTGTTTCGCCGGCTGCTTGGTCGTGTACAAAAGTCCTGGCAATTCAACCAGACACCGCTGTTTTTGGAGTTTCTCAAGGGCCACTTCGAACTCAATTGCACGCCTTGGGGCAATCCCACGTACAACGTTTTCGGCTGGCAAAAACCGTGCTATTTGCTGGACGAAGGATACTACGAGACGTTCGACGAGTTAATGCAAGCCACGGACTGGGACTGCTATGGCCACACCAGCGGCAATCCAAAGTGTACCGATTGTATGGTCCACAGCGGTTATGAGCCCAGCGCGGTGGAAGCAACTTTTGGATCGATGCGGGGGTTTCTGGCTACAGTGCGCCTATCTCTCTTCGGACCAAAGACATTGGCGGCCGATGAAAATGACGACCCACCACCGCCGGAGCAGCCATTGCAAGCCGTCGATGAGTCGGAAGACGCTGGGCATGTCTCGTCGGACGATTGTCGTTTGCCGGTGCTTCAATGAATTGCCAACAATCCCGAGAATCGACTCAATCGCACCACCGCCGCACGAAAATGGCAACACACGGCGGCCAGTACGTGGCAGACTGATTGCTTACTTCTTAATCGCAATCTAATTAATGGAGGGAATCTCATCGACGTTGAACTGCTGGGGGCAGAAGATCGAATGTCGCAACAAGCCAGCGATGCCGCTTTTTTCGATATGGTCCACTCGTTGCTCGAAGAGCAAAAAGAAGGGGACGGCCGCGAGCGACGCCAGCGCGAACGGCACCAATACAATTGCATTCAACTTCTCGCAGATTTCGATGGCAACAGTATGCCCGCGCAGGCGGATTTTCGCAAAGTCAATTGCCAAGACATTTCGGCGACGGGGTTTTCCTATTTCTCTCCGCGTAAGCCGGACACCGATCACGTGATCGTCGCGCTTGGAGCGATCCCGTTTATGTTTTATGTTGCCCAGGTGATGCACGCCAATCCGGTCAACAACGACGGGATGGTGGAGTATCTGGTCGGCTGCCGATTGAAGAACCGGTTTACACGCGATGGGCTCGAAGCGTGACAAGTCGCCGCACTTCGAAAATGTGCGGCCATTTCCTGAGCAACGTGGATGGAGCCAACTTCCGAAGTTTTCTTGAACTTCGGAAGTCTGGTTTTGGAAGCAACCTCGATTCAAACTTCCGAAGTCTAAGAAGACTTCGGAAGTTGGTCTCTCCAGCACTCACGACTGCCATAGAATATGGCCGCACGCGCGCGAAATGAACGCTTGACATTTCCCGGCAAACCCGGCATCGTGAATGAATGTTCACTTTCAAGCGACCGCCCGTTTTCGCGTTGTTCGCGATTTCCCTTTCGTTTTGCGGCGACGGCTTCGCTCAGCCAGGCAATCCGTTTGATCGCGTGGCGGACAGTTCCGCGTGGAAGATGGAACTGTTGATTCGCAGAGACGGAAGAAAGTTTCTGGGATATTTGCAGGATCGAAGCAAGCAGGAAATCAAGTTTGTTGAAATCAAACGCGAGAAGAACAAACAACTCTATCTGGTCACGCATCATTACCATCCGCGATCGGTGGCCAACATCATTTCACTTTCCGAGCCGGATCGTGCCGAATTGTTGAAGCGGATCGAGCCGTTGTTGTCCAAGAAGTCGCACGCTCGCATCGAAGCCGGGCGGATGGAGGACATCGTGCTGGTGGAGAAGAAGGCCGCGGACCAGCAAAGCTATGTGTACGAAGGCGATTGGTTTCAATTGGAGAGCCGGGCCGACGAGGAAACGACGCGGCGCTGTGTCGTCCGGGTCGAACAGGTGTTTCGGGCCTACAACCAGGTGCTGCCGCCCCTTGTAAGACGCGGCGACAAACTCAGCATCCTGTTGCACGGATCGATGGACGCCTATCGCGACGACCTTCATCGCCGGCAATTGCGGATTGCCAATCCAGCGTTCTTTTCGACGCAGCAAAATCTCATTGTCGCGGGTAGCGAACTGACCAGCTATGGCAAGCAGGTGGCGCGCATTCGAGAGACGAACCAAAAGCGTCGTGAGGAGTACGACCGGATGGACGAGCAATTCCGGCGCCGTTTGGACGAACTTCGCGGCGAGTTACAAAGCGGCGGATATTCAAGTGACGAAATTCGTCTAAGGTTGCGTTTGCTGAACGCCAAATGGAAGGCCGACAACAAAGTCGACGGGCAGTATTGGCAGATGATGCGGAAGTTGAGTGCCGTTGATCGTCGCAACGAAGCGATGTTTGACGAAGTGACCAACCAGATGTTTCGGCGGTTGTTTCACGAGGCCTTTCACGCTTACCTGGAAAACTATGTTTTTCCGCAGCGGTCGTTTAACGTGCCACGATGGCTGGACGAGGGCCTGGCACAGATTTTTGAAAACAGTCGATTGGACGGCAACACGTTGCGAATCGATGCGCCAGACCGCACGATGTTGCAGTTACTGAAGGAAGATCTATCGAACAAGCGTCCGTTGTCCATCGCCAAGTTGCTGCGGACACAGGACGCCGCATTCTTGGTCACTCACGATTCCAGTGTGGCAGCCGAGCGACATTATCTTTATTCGTGGGGACTGGCTTACTTCCTTGTGTTCGAGAAGAACATTCTGAGCGGCGACCAACTGGCGAAATACGTTGCACTCGCCGAAGCTAATAAGGCACCAGTTGCACGCTTCAAACAGCTCACCGGCATTTCACTGGATCAATTGCAGCGCGAGTGGCGCGAGTATGTGCTCGATATGAAACTTGGGCCGCGATGAGTGTGTGCTTCGTAGCCGAACTCGCCAAGAGTTTGGTCTTTGGCGGTTGCAGCTTTTTGATGTACCAAATGTAGCTGGATTCGTGAGAATTCAGCCGGTTCACCTGAACTCTTACGAGCCCAGCTACCGGTACACTATTTTCCTGCAATCGCTTTTGCGTTGATGGCCGAAAACCTTGGCGGCTGTCGCTACGAGTTTTGAGACGTATTGATGACCGGCTGATTGGTGTCGATGGCAATTTTCGCCTGGGCAATGGGCAGCTTGATTGTAAATGCCGTGCCTGTCCCAACCGTGCTCTCGACGCGAATTCGACCTCGGTGAGCTTCGATGATGTCGCGACATGCGGACAATCCGAGTCCCGTGCCACCTTTACCAGACTCATCGGGGCCGGCCTTGGTGGTGAAGTAAGGATCGAAGATGCGTCGCAATTTGTTAGCGGGAATGCCATTGCCATTGTCGCGGACGAGCAGATCCACCGTGTTGGCATCTACGTCGTGTGTCAATGAGATCAAAAGCCGGCCGCCTTGAGGCATGGCCTGGCGGGCGTTGGTCAACAGGTTCAACAGCACTTGTTGAATTTGATTGCCATTGGCCGCGACAAAAGGAACGTTGTGGAACTGCGTCTCCACCGTGATGCGGTATTTGTTCATCTCCCGCTCCAGCAACAATAGCGATTCCCTGATGAGCGAGACCAAGTCGGTCGGCGCCATCTCGCGTCCGCGATTGCGAGCCATGCCGAGGATGGTCTTCGTGATCTTGGCGGCCCGCTCGCCGGCCGTGAGAATTTTGTCCAGTGCTTTGTCGCGAGTGGCGTCGTCCTTATGCCGCAGGCCCATCTTGGCGTAATTGATGATGGTCATCAGCACGTTGTTGAATTCGTGGGTGGTGGTTCCCAGCAGTTCGCCAAGTGCCGCTGATGTCTGAGCTTGGGCCAGTTGCTCACGAAGGATCGCAAGTTGTTCCTCTAGACCGGGTTGTTGCTCGGCATCATGTTGCATCGCATGTCCGTTTGGGTGAATTCCCGACGCTGGTTGCCAGTAAAGTTGATGTCGCCAAATCTATCTTGGCTGGCTTACGGCATCGCCGATGGTTCTCCCGCCTTACCTGATGAGGAAGTCTTAACTTGTTGCAGATCCAAAGGTTAAACCACATTAACGTATCGTCGAATCGAGCTGTGCGACTGGAGAACAAACGTTTATAATTCTGAGCCAACACGGATGGACAAAGACACGGAAAGTTGGGAAAGCTAGGATGCACACAGTAGAAATGTTGGAGCAAGCGCTCGAAACGGCCGAACGGCTCGGCTACAAGATCAGACAGGAATACCTGGGCGGTTCGGGCGGCAGTGCCTGCGAATTTGGCGGACAGAAGTGGCTTTTTGTCGATTTGGCGCTCAATCAGATCGAGCAACTAGACCAGGTCACCGAGGCACTCAAAGGTGACCCGGCGATTCACGTGATCGATATTCCAGAGTCCGTGCAGAAACTGTTGGATCTGCCCGAAGCCGCTTAGCGTAGTTCGGTTTCTCCGACACCGAGCGCGCGGGTCTCGGAGAGCCCCGCCGACACTACTCTTTGTACCAGCAACGAATGAACTGGTGCCAACGGGCCGGTGAATCGCCGCTTGTTCCCAACGACACGTCGCCAGACCCTTCTTCGTGCCGGCTCCAAATGTTCGGCAAGACCACGGTCTCGATGTTGATCAGTTTCACTCCCGTCTGCGCCGCCCATTCGTTTGCCGCCGTGACGGCCTCATCCAGCGATTCATAGTCGCCTTCGCGAAACAATCCTGGTTCCGTCAGCATGTTGGGCACAAAATCCCTAAACTTCAAAACCTTCATGACAGCGCCTCACTCGCGGTAAAGCCCGTGCGTCTCGATGTACATCTCCACAGCGCGAGGCATCTGAAACCGCACGCTGCCTCCATTGGCAATGCGCTTGCGAAGTTCCCGGCTGCTGATGCCCATCTCCGGCATTTCGACCATGTGTTGGCGAAACAACTCGATGCGATCCCGGGACGCAAACGATTCCAGCGATGCAAAGTTCTCCTGGGGACCGTCCGCTCGGTGCACGGTACACAGCGTGGCTAGTTTGCAGATCCGCGCCGGCTCGCGCCAATTCGGCAAATCGTTCAGCGTGTCTGATCCTAACAGGAAAAACAAATCGGCATCCGCGTTTTTGTCGCGAATTTGCTGCAACGTTTCCACCGTGAAACTCACGCCCTCGCGATCGATCTCCATTGTCGAAACATCGAACGATTCATTCCCGGCGACGGCCAATTTCAGCATCTCGACGCGGTGTCTTCCCTCGGCCAAATGCCTTTCCTGCTTGTGAGGCGGAACGGCCGCCGGCACAAACCACACCTGGTCCAGAGAACACTGCTCACGACAACTTTCCGCCAAAAGCAAGTGCCCATAATGGACAGGATCGAAAGAACCACCGAAAATGCCAATACGTTTTGATGTCATAGATGTTTCCCAATTTCATCATATCTACGCCACGAAGAATTAGCCACCGCTGACACGACACTCCGATAACTCAGCATGACGGATCAACAACAAGAACTGTTCGAAACCGAGCCGGCTCCCTGGGAGCTTGATGCGCAAGACGAACGGCTCGTTGCGACGGTCGTGTTTGCGGAAATTCCGTACGGCCCGTTTGACTATACGGTGCCTGAACGTTTGCGAGGCGATGTCGAAGCGGGACGCCGTGTTCGCGTTCCGCTGGGGCGCGGCAACCGAGCTGTGGTTGGCTATTGCACGTGTGTGGAAAACCGCCCGGCCGGTTCACGACAACTCAAAGAAATTCGTTCAGTCCTGGATACTCAGCGGCTGGTGTCGCCGGCGATGTTGCGGGTGACCGATTGGATGGGGCAATACTATTTGTGTCAGTGGGGGCAGGCAATCGAAGCGGCCGTTCCGGCCGGCGTGCGCGGCCAGGCGGGCATGCGCGAAATGCTGTTCCTGAGTGTGCCGACCAACGTCGCCGCTCGTCTGACTCAATTGAAACTTCCGCCCAAGCAAGCCAAGGCGCTGAAAATCCTCGCCGCGTCGCCGAAGCCGCTCACGCCGCCACAATTGGCGACTGCCGCGCATTGCACGCAAGCACCCATCCAGCAACTCCGTCGCAAAGGTCTCATCCAGTCGGACGTTCGTCGCACACAATCGCGCGATCACGACATTCCCACGGAAAAACGCGAGCAGGCCCTGACGCTGAATGACGCGCAGCAGACGGCACTCGACGCGATCCTCGATGTGCTCAATTCCGGCCGGCACGAGACCATTTTGCTGCACGGCATCACGGGCAGCGGCAAGACCGAAGTCTACATCCGTGCGATCGAAGAAGTCATCAGCTTCGGCCGACAGGCGATCGTGCTGGTTCCCGAAATCAGCCTAACCCCGCAAACACGGCAACGTTTTCGGTCGCGGTTCGATCGAGTCGCCGTGCTGCACAGCAATTTGAGCGATTCCGAACGCCACTGGCATTGGCAGCGAATCGCCCGCGGCGAAGTAGAAGTTGTCGTCGGAGCGCGAAGTGCAATCTTTGCCCCCACGCCACATTTGGGACTGATCGTGATGGACGAGGAGCACGAAGCTTCGTTCAAACAGGACAAAGTGCCGCGTTATCATGCGCGCGATGTCGCGTTGCAGCGATCACGGATGGAAAACACTCCGCTGGTTTTGGGTACGGCCACGCCGTCGCTGGAAAGCTGGATGGCGGCACAACAGAACGACTTTCGAATTGCCCGTTTGCCGAATCGAGTTTTAGATCGCCCGTTGCCCGACGTTTCGATCGTCGATCTTCGGGCAGAGTCGCTCGACAAACACAGTCGCGGTGCGATCAGCCGACCGTTGCACGCCGCCATGAAGGAAACTCTGATCGACGGCGGGCAAGTGATTTTGTTGTTGAACCGCCGCGGTTTTTCGACGGTCATCCAATGCCCATCGTGTGGATTTGTGGTGCGGTGCCCAGAATGTGAAGTATCGTTGACACATCACCGCGAAGGTGAGCGAGCGGTTTGCCACTATTGCGACCACAACATCGCCGCGCCGCCGGTTTGTTCCGATTGCAAGTTCGAAGGAATTCGATACGGCGGTCTGGGAACACAGCGATTGGAAGCCGAAGTGCGGTCACAATTCCCCGACTTCGAGTGCCTGCGCATGGACAGCGACTCGATGCAGGGGCAAGGAAGTCACGAGGCGGCGCTGGCGCGGTTTCGCAGCGGCGATGTCAAGATTTTGCTTGGCACGCAGATGATCGCCAAGGGATTGGACTTTCCCAATGTCACGCTCGTGGGCGTGGTCAATGCAGACATCGCATTGCATTTTCCGGACTATCGGGCGGCGGAGCGAACATTTCAACTGGTCACACAAGTTGCCGGGCGATCCGGCCGCGGGGACAAAGGCGGCCGTGTCATTGTGCAGACGTTCAGCCCGGACCATCCCGCCATCGAAGCCGCTCGTCGCCACGATTTCGAAATGTTCGCTGAACAAGAACTGCCCATTCGCAAGTCACTCGGTTATCCGCCCATGACATCATCCGTGCGATTGGTCTTCCGAGGCAGTTCGCAAACCGCCACGGAAGAATTCAACCGGCACATCACGGAATTGGTTCGCAAACACATTGCCGAAAACAAGCTGGACGCAAGAGTGCTCGGCCCGGCCTCAGCTCCGATTTCAAAGCTGCGCGGCAAGTACCGCTATCACACGTTAATCCTAACGACCGATGGACCTCAGCTACGCGGATTCATCGGCAACTTATTACGCGAAACCAAACCGCCAAGCGACGTACAATGGATCGCGGACGTGGATCCGGTTGATATGCTTTGAATTTGAAATGCGAAATTCCTTGTTCGATATCCAGCATTCATCTGCTAGCAACATCTGCCCTTGTTCAAGTCGCCACGCTAATCTATCCTACCGGCCCGCCAAAGTAGATGAATGCGGTTGAACGGACCGGGAAGGAATTTCCGGTCGCATGAGAACCAACAATTGGCGGTCAGCGTAAGAAGGAAAAGACGCATCTCAACAGGAACGGATTCCATCCCACCTAATGAGTTTTCCTTCATGGGAAATTGTGCCGCGGATGGAAAAGACGGCGGATCGAACGATCGGACTTATCACGCCCCTTTCGATTCTTCGTCGTGGTGCCACCGATGGCTCCAAGCAGGGCAACTGCAACCGCTCTGTCGAAGGTAACGGGTCGTCCTAATGCGACGCGTGCCAGAGTCCTTTCCTCGACCCACGCTGACACGTTGTGCGAATGATTCAGCCTTTCCGGCCAGACGCTTAAGGCCGTTAACCTGAAGAGTCGCCGGTTCTTGACAGAAGCCGCAAAGGCGGACGTGTCGCGCGGGAGCGATACAACAGTTTCGTTTGAGGAATCGATTGAATTCGAAGGTGCTACTGGACGATAAGCTGAGTGTTTTCCTGTTGCTACGAAGTTGGTTGGAACAACCAGGCACCAGCCTGGAGAGTTTTCCATCTGTAACGGATCGCATACACAAGCACGGACTGTGGCACTGGCGCAACGTAGAAGTTTGGGAAAGTAGATAGTGGCCCAGTCGATCGTGACTTGTGCAAGAGTTCGAGACCGTTTTCATGCGGACCCAACCGGGTTTTGTCGGACCAGCATCTCGTGATCGCTCGCCAATTGTCGACTTGCCCCAACCGCATTTTGGTATACTGACAATCACACGTGGTGCTTGAGACTCGCAATGAAACGTCCGAAGTTTTAGGAAACTTCTGACGTTTACCCAGCGATTGCAGCAGGCCCCACCAGGGAGAACAAGCAATGCAGATTAACGGCCCCGCACACGTTCATGGTACGCAGCCCATCAATGCTCCACACCGCAGCGGCCCGGCTCAGCAAGCGACTCCCGCCAACCCCGCGCAAGGAGCCGATCAATTGGATATTTCCCGCGAAGCTGACGACCTCATCCAGACGCGCGAAGTCGCGCAATCCGCCGCCCACGAGATTCAACAATCGCGTGCTGAACGGCTGGCACAGATCAAATCCGAGATTCAAGCTGGCACGTACGAAACGCCGGACAAGCTCGATATCGCCGTGGGCAATTTGCTCGATGAGTTAGGATAAACCAGAGGTTTCCGTCGTTTGGCGGCAAGCCCAAGGCGACCGTGTTTTACACTTCGAAACGCTGTCACCTATGGTTTGTCGTTCAACGTTCGGCGGCGATTGAATCGCTCATCTTGGCATTGAATGGGTGCCGAATTAGAATCGCAATAGACTTTCCATTCGCCCCTTGATCAAATGAGCAACATGACCGAAAAACAGTCGTTAGGCAGTGTCGAAGTTTCGCTATCTCCCCAAGAGCGGTTTGAAGAGTATTGTCAGACCCAAGGGATGCGGAATACGGAACAACGGCGAAGCGTGCTTGACCAGGTGTTCAGCCATCACGACCACTTTGACGCGGATATGTTGATCGAACAACTCCCGCGCAAAGGCGAAGATGGCTACGTCAGTCGGCCCACCGTGTATCGCACATTGGCGGAATTTGTCGACGCCGGCTTGCTCCGCAAGTTTGAACTCGACGGCCGAGCGGTTTATGAACACGACTATGGCTATCCACAACACGATCATCTGTACTGCCACAAATGCCGCAAGTTGATCGAGTTTCAAAGTGACGAGCTTTTGGAACTGCGCGACAAAGTGGCGCGCGAGCAGAAATTCCGCGTGGAAAGCCACCGCTTGATCATCTCGGGCGTTTGCAACGACTGCGCACGATCGCGACGCCGGGTGAAACGCAAGGTCGATCTTATCTAAACGTTGACATCGCCCCCTAGTTCGTCCCGGAAATCCGCAGACTTGCGGATCGGTTCGACCACCTGCTCAATAAACTCGTCCACTTGCTGCGGAGCCCGTCCGACGAATTGCGACGCATCCATGGCTGCGTCGATGTCCACTCCGCCAAACGCTTCATCGCCAGCCAGCCGCTCCAGCAGATCATTCGG
>CAYFJO010000053.1:0-12670 GCA_964343305.1 uncultured Pirellulaceae bacterium
TCCGTGCCTCTTGATGAATTTTCCTTAACGCGTCGGCCGAATTCGCTGAACACCATTACTGACACATCACCATCACGACCGATCGCTTCCAGGTCCTGCTGGAAAGCCAGCAGCGCATCGCCAATATTCATGCAATTAACGTTTTGGGTACCGGTTTGTTGGCCATGAGTATCGAAGCCGCGCATGGCAGTGTAATAGATCCGAGTCCCCGAGCCCTTGGCGATCTGGGCGACAATCCGCGGCAGTGATTTTCCAATCTTGCCAAAACCGTAATCGCGTTTTGTTTTGTACTCCGCGCACGCATTGCGAATGAAGTCAGAAGACTCGTGCGCCGTGCCGGCGATCCCTCTGACAAGCTCCAGCGACGGGTTGCCGGATTCCTCTTTCTTTTTGAAGACCTCGCGAAAGACAGCCTTCTGCTGGCCGGTGCTTTCCAGGATAAATTGATCGGGATCATCAAAGACAACCGTCGGGAATTGGCCGCCCCTCACCGCTCCGGACAGTTTGTCGCTCAGGTTGACAATCATCGGCCCCTTTTCGGGCAGCGGCAGTTCATTGGACATTCGCCCCAGCCAGCCGTCTGGCTGAGGATTATTGGGCGACGCCCAGTGCCAGAACTTCATGGATTCAAAATGTGAACGCGAGCGATTGGGGTAGCCACAGCCGTGCACAACGGCCAGCTTCCCGTCCTTGAACAACTTCTCCCACCCCAAAAGGAACGGATGAAACCCGAATTCATCACTCAACCTCAAAGCAGTGTTTTTACGAATCGCGATGGTGGGGCGTGCTCTGTAGTATTCATCCTGTTCGAAGGGGACGACCGTGTTCAAGCCGCAATTGCCTCCGGCGAGTTCCACGACCACAAGAATGCGATCCGAATTGCCGTTGGTGGCTCCGGTGACGGTATTGGCGGCCATGGCCAGGTCGGTTTCCCGCAGGAACAAGGGCAAGCCGGCCGCGACCCCGCACCCGTGCAGGCCATGCTGAATGAATCGTCTGCGAGAATGGAATGTTGAAGGCAATTTTTTCATAGGATCATCTGTTGGCTGAAAATATTCTAAAGGATCAGGCGGCAAGTTTTTTGGCGGCCTAGTTAGAACAACTGGTACTCCGGCAAACTCAGAATGATATGGAGCGATTCTTTCAGATTGGTATTGAGCCACTGTTGCGAAAAGTCGATGCTCTCGCCACCGAGTTTTTCGACCAGAAACTGTATCACGGCGATCCGATCGGAATCTGTCGGGCGCATGCGCAAAAAGCGCAGTTCCAGATACTCGACAGCACTGGGGGCGGTGGTGACACCGGCGTCGTTGAGCATCTTTACCAAATCAATATTGGTTGGAGTCGGCGGTACATCTTTGACCCGCTGGTTGATCATCACATAGGCATGGTAAACGCCCACGGTATTATTCGACTCTTGAATCCGCATTAATCGCTTGGTGGAGGGAGACATGCTGTTTTCATCTTTGCCCTTCATGATGCTCTGGGCAATGTTCTCGTTAGCTTTGGCCGCCGCCAAGATTTTTTCTGCCGCTTCCTTGTTTGGAGCGGGGAATTTCTGCCAGTAACGCCCCCCGGCTGATTTCGGTTGCAGCAGATGTCTCATCATGTTGTCGCGCTGATACAAGGTCGATGGATTGAGCCAGGAAGTCCCACCGTCCTTGTCGCCGGCCCATCCAGCCACATTGGGAGGGTCGCCGATCGCTTGTCCCAATTGATCAATCGCCTTGGGGAACAAGGGTATGCGAGGCGTCTGGCGGAGCCCCAGCTTCTTATAGCTGGATATCAAAAATTGAACGGGGCTCTTGATCTGTCTCGCATACGAGGCGGATGAATAAAAGTCCCGACTGAGAAAGATCTTCTTGAGCAAGGGTTTGATTTCGTACTTCTGCTCCCGCAGCACCGCAGCCAATTCTTCATTGACCGGGTCGCTCAAGTCTTCCCGCACAAAAAACTTGTAGAGCTTCGAACTGACAAACCGAGCGCAGGCCGGTTGTTCTAGAATGATGTCAACCACATCCTCATCGTTGAAGTTGCCAGTTTTTCCCAGAATGGTTTTTTCAGAATCATCAAAGTCGGCCTTGTTGAACCAGGATTTCAGCCCGTAGACCTTCCACCCCGTCAGGGCGCGGGCCGCTTCATTGATGTCTTGCTCTGTGTAGTTACCGACCCCTAGGCCAAACAGCTCAAGGATTTCCCGAGCGTAGTTTTCGTTCGTGTCGGTCTTCACGTTCGTGCGTCCGTCCAGGTAAATCAACATGCCCGGATTGCGGTTAACACCCTTGAGTAATTCACCGAAGTTACCGTTGGCATGTTTGCGAAAGAGCGCAAACTGCTGGAGCATCAATCGATAATCCTCGATCTTGTAAACTTCGATGGCGATATGCCCATGCCAAAACAAGGCGAGTTTTTCCTGCAAAGGCCGGCGCGTGAGCAGCGCCCGATCAGCCAACCAGATTTCAGCCCGGTCCCATTCAAAAGGCGATACCGCCAGACTGTATTGACAAATGGTGTTGATCGGCTGAAGCCAGAGCGGCTTGCTGCGATCCTTGCCCGCTTTGGCCCCCATGTGCTCGCCGGTTCGCCAGGCTTTTTTTATGATTCTGTCGAAGGAAAGGTGCTCGTCCTTGCCGGGGAACATGCCTTTCCAGATACCCGAGTGGTCGAACTCCGGGATGGGCGCATTTG
Source organism: uncultured Pirellulaceae bacterium (assembly GCA_964343305.1). Taxonomy (GTDB): domain Bacteria; phylum Planctomycetota; class Planctomycetia; order Pirellulales; family Pirellulaceae; genus CAYFJO01. The sequence continues at coordinate 2,689 of CAYFJO010000053.1, forward strand.
GGACCTTCTGAAAATCCACCAGGTGATCCACCGCTTCCTCGGGCGTCATGGCGGCGAGCTGCTTGATTTCGTCGGGCGTGCCACCAAATCCGGCCCGCTCCAACAAATGCGCCGCCCGTTGATACGACCAGTCCGCCTCGCCGATGGGCGTCAGGTCGTCGACCCACGACCGAGGACCCGCGGCTTTCGTCCAGTCTGGCTCATTGGCTTGTGTGCGTGCCGTGGTGCAGTCGAGCACACATACAAGCGCCAACGCTATGGCTGCCCCCACAACTCCAAACCGGCCCGCCTGCCTCATCTTGCAGTACTTTGTCAGTGTCATGGGGGTCGTATCCTCTGAATTGACGAACCAAGTTAATGTAAGGGGATTGACCTGTGTGCAGCCAGCTCGTCGAATGTTGGAATTTTCGGCGGCACATCATGCTTGATGCCCGCGCATGCTGATTCGTTCATCCCTAAATAACCAGAGGACACCTGAAATCGTGGACATTGTACGAGCAATTTTTCTGGTAGACTGTGCTAGTTCAGCGAAAGTTGCGTTGTTCAGTTGAGGGCATGAAGCCGCCTATGATTTGAGGTTACTGTAGTCTTCGGGGGATGAACTGCCCGACTCTCGGAGACACCCATGCCACAAACCAAGCGCCCAACGATCCCGCTTTCCAAGGGCTGGAAGCCCTTGGTTCGGTCCGCCGTGCTCCATGTGAGATCTCGCTCGGCAGAGTCTGGCCCGCACCCCACAGGACGTGTTGAGGCACGATCGCAAATCCCGCCAGTGCAGCGCTGCCGATTGACTTCTGAAGAAACTCTCGGCGTTTCAAACGACGGTCATGCGATGTCATGGTTCACGCCTCCCCTATTTGCGCTTCTTCCAGTCGTCCAAGTACTTCTGATCGACCGGGCTGAGCATGTCGTACGGGACTCTCACAGTCTTGCCGTCGGATTTCTCGAGAACGGCGATGCCGTTGGCAAACGTCACCAAGCGGGCCTGGGTCGAGTACTTGCCGCTAGTCCACTTACGAAAAGCAAGATCGTTGCTCGGGTCTGGTTCTCGGGAAGACTCGGGCTCACTGTCGTCGGAGGAAACGACGGTTCGGGCAGGACGATATCCTTCGGGCTGGATGGTGAACTCGATCGGCTTCGTTGAACTTGCGTTCACCCATACGATCAGAACATCTTTCCACTGGCGGCCGTCTTCAAGTTCTAATGTCTCGTAACTTCCGGCGCGGAAGTCGCTGCCTCGGCGAACTGCCTCGCCATTGACCTTGAGTTGCGGAAACCGTTTGCTCCAGTTGTTGACCAAGAAAGTGGGATTCACTACCGGTGAATCCTCGCTGGCGGCCAGCCGCACTTGGACTACCGGCTGTTTGGCCGACTCGATATCGATAAGATAGGCCCGGTCGCCGAGGTCATACCCGTACTGCTTTGCCCCGCTTTGTCCAACCAGTTGCATCTCCGGGGCCTGCAGCCAGGAGCGTGCCAGGGCCGCGAGTTCCTCGGCCGGCTCCCGGTTCGTCGTGAAACCGTTGAGCCAGATCTCGCTCATCGACGTGTCGGTCACTTTCCAGAACTCTCCCCAGTTCATCTGACCCAGACCGGCCACCGAGTAGCCGCTTTGCCTGGTCGTGCCAGGCGGGAAACATGGCACCAGTTGGACTTGCCTGTGTACGGGCACATACGGGGTCACCGAGAGCGTCCGCGACCAACGTCCCATCCGCCAGGGGCGATACTGTGACTTGGTATCTACCACATGGATGTTCGCATCGCGGAAGTCGCCGTAGACCCGACTCATCTTGCGATACTCGTTGATGCCCAGCGGATACGGGTTGAGGCTGACCGTCTTATGCGCGCCGTCCATCTTGATCAAGGTGAGGACTCCGTCCTCCAGGTGATCGCTTGCCGTCATGCCTCGGCACGGCTTCCCCCACCACAGGTACATGCCTTCGAGTTCGTACGGATACTTGGCGCCGTGGCGGCCGGCCTCTCTGGCAACCGCGCTCCAGATTTTGACGCGCCGTATGTGAGTTCCATCTGGGTGGAAGACGTACCATTCGTCCGTCCAGTTCCCCGGACCGTAGGGGACGACCTGGGCTTTCTCCTGGTGGCAGATCTTGTCTCCCTTGACCAGGGCACAACGGTGTCGCACGACGATACGTGCCTCGTTCTGACTCTCAATCCACATCCGCGAGTATCGGTTGTCTTTGTCGTTCCAGGACTCGTAGGAGGCCCCTTCGTGGAAGCCTTCCTCCGTGTTGTAGGTTTCTGTTGCGCCGTTGGTGTACGGAATGCCGTTTTCGGTGATCAACTTGACGTGCCCGGGCAGGTCGAAGCTCATGTGTGCCCGCGTGCCTTCGAAGGTGACGATCACCCATCCTTTCGCATCTGGCGGAGGCCGGAGTGTCGGGTTGGCATTCCCCATCGCTTGGAACTTCTGGGCGTGAGCCTGTCCGACGCAACCGATTGCCACGGCGACTACGGCAATCGCCGAGAGGCCTGCGAATCGCGTGGATCGAAAAACAGTAGCGGAACTCGTCATGAGTTTCGGATTTCTTCTTGGCCGAAAGTCTCGACGACTTTCGCTACGGTGTATTGGGAAAAAGTTAAGTTTCTTTTCGCCTTGTGGATCTTACGCTTGGGTCCTTTAGAAGTGACCTTCTTACTCATCATCCTTGCTTCCTTGATTCGGCTTCGCAGCGTGTTCACGCAGTATCTGAGCAATGCGAGGGCGTTCTCTTTCGATGTGTTTTAGTTCCACCTTGATTCCGACCGCGTCAGCAATCGCCTTGTAGAAGCCCGCCAAACCGTCGTTCCATTCTCCCGACACCACGTTGATAGGCGTTTCTCCACGATTATTCTTCTGAGTGATCGAACCGCTATGATCCAGCAGCAGTTGTACGATCTCCGTGCGGCAGAGGAAGGCAGCGACGTGGAGTGGTGTATTGCCGTCGTTGTTGGTCGCGTCAACTTTTGCTCCACGCTCGATCAAGTATTTGGCGATGTCGAGCTGTCCATGAAGTGCGGCGGTGCTGAGTAATGTCGATCCGCCGTCGCCATGCCGCGCGTTGATCTGCCGTGCATCGCCAAGTCGCTTCTTGGTTTCTGCCAAGTTGCCCTTGGCGACGACTCTTGCCAATGCGTCTCTACGGCCAATATGCGGTTCATCGATGTTGCGTTCCAATTCCGCGGCAGCCTCCGCGTCCTTGACGGTGTGGAAGATAAAATCGTTACTGAATAATCCGTTTTTCGACTGGACTTGCAGCAGATGCATACCGGCCGAAGGTAACGAATCCAGTGAAATCAGGACTTTCTCTTGTGCGTCCTCTTCGAGCATGATGGAACCGTCCACACGCCGCCCATCGACATATACGCTTGCATACTGGTCGAAGTTGCGGCCGCTGACGGCCAAGGTGCTCTCGCCTTCATGCAGGATCGGAAATCTCTGTCGCCCTCGTTGTTCGTGGATCGAACCCAGCGTCCACAGGGCTGGTTGCGGAGATTCGACGTCGGCGTTCTCCCCATGTCTTCCCGTAAATGTGCCTACAAACTTACCATCGCGGGCAAATGCTGCGAGTTGTTCGCGGGTGAATAACGCGCGATCGCGAGCCTTGCTCACATAGACACCGCCTTGGAACTCGGGATCGAATTGCAGCTCAACACATTTCGTATTTGATTCGTCAATGAAGACTCCCTCGGCTTCGAGCACAACGCCACCTTCCCACGCGGAGACTTCCAATGCATTCAGCAAATCAGCTGTTAAAGCGTCGTTTACCGACGTTGCGTTGAGCGTCACTTGGCGGGCGAAAGACCCCGAGAATCCCGTGCTGCCTTCCACCACCATGTTCCAGACAGGATTAAATCGGCGTCGCCCGCCCCACGAGAACCGCCAAATCTCTTCTTCGGGCTGGCCACGTTCCGCGACGTTACGATAGAACGGAAACTCAATGATATTCAACCGGCCTTGAGGAAGGATTAGGAAGCGGTCGTACGCGCCGCGCCACGTTGGCGCTTCCATACCGGTTCCCGGCGTGTTCGTGCTCACCAAGAACGGCATGCGATGACAATTGCCGCACACATTCGGACGCGACTTTGAGGGATCGTTGTCTCCGTCGATGTGAAACAGCTTGTAGCCCTGTTGCGCGGTCTCTGACAAAACGTTGTCATATGCACGACGCTGCGCGGGTGGGAATGGTACGCTGAGCAAATACATCGCCAGGTCGTCGCGCTCCGCCGCCGTAAGCGCGCCGGGCTTGCCTTCGTCGTTGACCGCGTCGTTTCCATGCGCTCGCAGGACGTCGGCCAAGCTGGCGTCGATCAGATGCCGCGTGCTGGTCGTTTGGTCCTCAATATCCGTGGTTGGCTCGACCGACGTGCGGATGTTCGCGCTGTTGTTGCCGCCGTAGGGATCGCCAAGTACGCCGTCCCAGTGGAATGGGGCGGTATCGCGCAGGCCGCGAATAGGCATCGTGGAACGAGGCATGATTTGATTGCCGCCTGTGACGATCGGCGTCTTGAGAACCCACAATAACTGATCGGTGTTGCCGTCGGGATGACAGCTTTCGCACGAAAACGTGCCGGTTGATGAAGCATCGGCGTCGTTGAACCAGGTACGGCCAAGCTTGACCTGCCGATGCGTGGGATCTTCCAGCTTGACAAATCCGGAAACCTTCGGGCTCGCCGAGTTGGATAAGTCAATCAGCGAGACTGTGTTGGCCACAGCATTGTAGACCCACGCCCGCGCCGGTTTTCCATCATCAGTGCTTTCGAGTGCGATCCCGCGTGGCACCGCTCCGACCGGGACGCGTCCAAGCACTTCGCCGCTTTCTGCGTCGACGGTGAACAGCTTGTCGGAGCCGGCAGCGACGGCGACCAGGGTCGAGTCGTCACCGCTAATCTGAACTGCGTACGGCGTCGCTAAAGCCATGCCCGTTTCGGGATGCTTCGGTGGTAGTGGCTCCAAGTTGATGAACTCGACGGTTGTCTTCGCCCGTGAGCCGACGGCGCTAGCCGCGGGTTTCGAAGTTTCCTTCACTTTCGCTTCACCCGACGCTAGCGCGTTCGGCTCACTAAATCGAACCTTCGTAATCTGATTCAGAAATGCGCGGTTTTCCATCTCCTTCATGCCATGCTTCTTGGTGCCCGCGCGGCCATTGGCGTCGTTGCGCGCGTCGGTCTGAGCGATAAACAAGCGGCCTGCTGAATCGACCGTGAGTCCGTAAAGCAACGTGCCCAGTGTGTCGACCGTTTCAACCAGTTTGTCGGTCTCGGTATCAAACACGAACAGGTCGCGATCCGGCACATCCGGATGCTTGACAATGTCGGTCACATGTCCCAACGAAAGAACATTGTTAACGCGAATGGAATGTTCCCAGGCGTCAAACGTCACCAGATCGCCGTCAATGTCATCCTTAGAACCTCCGGAGAGTTGCGTTTTGTTATTCGACTCGAACGGGATGACGTAGAGTCGGTCGCCGTGAACCGCAATCGCCCGCGGGTCCTGAGCGGCGATCCTGAGCCGCTTGCTCACTTTGCGCGTAGCCACGTCGATAACGGCGATCTGGTTTTCCGATGACAGCGCGACATACGCTTTATCGTTGCCAGCGAACGCAATGCCGATCGGTTCATCAAAAGTGGTAGCCTTCGTTTTTGGGTCGAACTGCTGAATCGTGGCCACGACTTGTAGGTACGTTGGACTGCCTGGGAAGTTATCGATGACGCTGACCGAATCCGAGACGTGATTCGACACCCAAACTTCCTTGCCATCTGGCCGCACGGCAATGCTGACCGGGTCGATACCAACGTGAATGCGGGATCGGACCTTCCGAGTCTCCGCGTCGATTACATCGACGGTGTCTGCCGGGGTATTCACCACAAAGACATCGCCACCGTGGATAGCCATCGGTGACGCATGCGGGCTCGCAAACGTTGGATGCCCGATACGCAGAGGTCTTCGAGGCGAATCACCCCGTTTCCTAGCCGAGGCAGGAGCGGCCGAAACTCCCGATTCCGTTCCGCCTGGCACGATCATCAAACAGAGAATGGCTGCGCACAGTATCGTCGCAGCGAGGACGGTCAAACGGCTCTTTGTCATCTTGCGCGTTCCTTATATCTGCTGAGAACAGCCAGTTTCGTAGATTGCGATTAGTTGGACGACTTCAGGCGCAGCCAACTGACGATCGTTCGAGTGACCGCGTCGGCCGCATCCTGTTGAACAAAGTGGCCTGCGTCGGGCAGGGTAACCAGCGTCAAGTCTTTTTCGATCCACTCCCAAGTATCGTTCAAAGAGCCAGCCAATAACGCTTTATCCTTCAATCCGTGAATCATCAACACCGAGCACTTGACCTTTGGCAATTCATCCTTGGACTGGTCATACGGTTCGCGTGGGTAGTTGGCTTTGTAATAATTCAGCATTCCCTCGAACGAGGATCGCTTGAAGGCTTCGACGTACTTTGCCCTCGCTTGCAGATCCTTCACCCAAAACGTCAGTCCTTCGGCACTTAACTGCGAAGCGGCTTCCTCGGTTTGAAAATGCCGCGCATAGGCGGACGCCTTTCGTTGAGCAGGATTGTTTGCTAACTCGCGGCGCAGTCCGTTGAAGTGCGGCAGGTTGAGTATCACCAGTCTTTCGGTCATCTCCGGATGAGCCATGGCGAATGACCAAGCCACGGCTCCGCCCCAGTCGTGACCGACGATTGTCGCCTGCTTCCGTCCAAAATGTTCGACAACCGCCTTCACATCACCGACAAGCTTCTCCATCGAGTAGTTTTTAATACCTTCGGGCTGCCCACTCTTGTTGTATCCGCGTTGATCAATCGCCACGACTTGATAGTGTTTCGCCAACGCCGGCATCTGCTTTCGCCATGTGTACCAGTAGTCGGGAAAGCCGTGAATCATGACGACCAGGGGACCTTCGCCCATCGCCACGTAATGAATCTTGATATCGCCCGATTCGGCAAAACCATGCTTGCCAGAGTCGAGATCTTCTGCACTCGCGGAGGTCGCGGTCAGACTCGCAATCAGGAGCATCGTGGTGATGATTCGTTCGCTTCTCATTGCGTTGGTTCCTCGATCTGTTTACTTGGGCGTCGCTTCGCAGTGAGGATAGCGGTAATCGGCCCCATCGCTGGTCGACACTTTCACGGTGTTTTCATCCGCTAAGGTGTAGAGGTAGAGCGAGGGGCTGGCGTGATAAACGATCGCTTTTTCATCCTTCGTCCAGCGAGGATAGGCGAACCAACGATTCGTACCCTCCTTGTTAGCGAACGGTTTGGCATTGATGATCGACGGTTTCTGCGCGTTGAAGTCGGCAATGTAGAGCGTGCGTCCCGCGACTCGTCGCTCGAAACCGGTTTGATATTCGAAGCAAACCTTTGTCTCGCTTGGCGAGACGCTGACGCGATCCAATTTTCCTTTCTTGGCCATGGCGCATTCGATTCGTTGGAACCTCGGCTCGCCGCCGGGATTGGGTGTCATGAGAAAGTAACCCCAGCCCTGCTTCGGGTGTGCGCACCGGACGAGGATTCTGCCGTCGATTAGACAGGTGTACGCCCAGGTATGGTAGTTTTTGTCGGTCAGCGCGATCTCCTGGCCGGGCTTGTTGCCCACTTTGCTGGCCATCACATAGAAGCTGACCTTGTCCGGATGTTTCCGATTCCAGATGGGCGTGTTGGTTCCGTCGCGAGACCAGGTTTGGTTGAAATCCGTGTGGGTGCCGTCGCTGAGCGCGTGCAAGCCTGTGCCATCCACATTGATAACGTGGATGGCGGTTTTCCAATTGGTAACCACCGGATCATTCTTCAGTCTGCGGAAGAAGACGAGCATGTCGCCGGTCTTTGACCAGGATGGCTTGAAATCCTGATGTCCGCTTGTCAGCGGTTTGCTCTCGGGAGTGCCATACGTGTTGACGTGGATTTCGCCGTTAACGTAATACGAGCCTCGATATTTAGTGCTCTGGATTGCTGACTTGCCGCTGTCATCTGCTGAAAGGACGCCAGCGATCGCGAGCAATGCGGTCGCCATGCAGGCAAATGTGTCGACTTTTTTCATCGCTTTTCCTCTCTCTCCGGCGGGATCAATTCGACTTCACTGACTTCTAGACCACTCGGACCGCCGGTATGCGTGAACGCCCAAACGCCATTGAGAACCAGGTCGTCGGGCTTGGCTGCTAATTCCTCTTTCCGATCACGAACGCACGGATCGAGTGTAAAGTCGCCGATTCGATAGACGACTTCGAACTGACCATCCTCGTCTGGCTCGGAAATCGGTTGCTGGCCATCAAGGTCGCCGCGGAACTTTCCAGCGAATTCGCCGTTGACATACGACACCGCGATGCCGAAATGAACTTTGGCTGGTTTGTTAACGCGACCGCGGACGACGAATTGGGAATCCGGCCTGACAACTACTGGTGGACCATCGCTGCGGGACACCGGAATCCCCAGCAAGTACAGCGTAACACTGGGGTTTTCCCGCGGTATGAGGGGGATCGCTTTCTGAGCAGCCGCCCGCTGTTCTGTTGCCGGCAACCACTTTCCATAGCATCCACGCCTTAGGTGAAGCTGGCTCTTCCAATGATTCACCGATTCTGGCAACCGTTGGGGCGCGAAGTCGCCCTCCCCCTCCGCAATCACACGATGCTTCGCCGGAACGTCAACCTCGCGACCGTCGCTCAGCCGCCGCACCCGAACTTTGCCTTCCGTGACATTCAGCATGGTAGATGCCAAAGTCGCTTCAACGTCGAATTGCGTTCCCAGGACCTTGAGCAGCGCGGACGGCGTGTGGATCAACATCGGCTTGCCTTCTGGTTGTGTGACGACATTGGCTGAAAAGATTCCTTCCTTCAGCCGCAATTCTTTCTGTCCAGCATCGGCAAACGTCAGCATCGAAGTACCAGAAATCATCACCGTCGAACCATCGTTAAACTGAAGTTCGAACCACGAATCGGGAGCCATCCCTTCGATCGTTCCACCAGACAACTCGGTTCCCACTTTCACGTCTCGATCAATTTGACCTCGGTTGCCCGTCCAGATAAGCGATCCGCTCAAGCCCGTGATTTTGGCAATCATCGGATCGGAATTGGGCTGCTCTGTTGTCTGTTTAATTTCAGCGATTCTTCGCTCGGCATTGATGTGTTGATAGTAGAGTCCAATGGTCAGCGCGACGATGATGGCCAAGGCAACGGCGGCTACCAACATCAGCCGGATCGCGCTAGGGACCGGTTGGCTCGACTCCTGCTCCGCTAAACCCAGGGCGAGTGCCCTTCGGCTGATTTCATCACCAGCACTCTCCCGAAGTGTCTCGGCAAATTGTGTGTCCCAATGGACTTGTTCGACGAACTGCCGGCGCGCATCCGGATCGCTATCCAACAAGGCCGCGAGCTGTTCTTTCTCAGGTTCGTCCAACTCACCACGCAGATGTCGTTCGATCAGTTCTTCGAATTCGTTTTTGTCGATCATTGAACCGCTCTCGTTTTAGTTTCGACACAAACACGCACTTGTTTTTTCAAACGAAACAAAGCCTTACGGACGGCTTCGATGGTCATTCCCAGCCGCTGGCCGATTTTTTCGTAACTCAGTTCATCCACGAATCTGGCTTTCAAAACGCCTTGGCCTCGCTCTGGAACTTGCTCGAAACAATGTTCCAATGCTTCTCGAAAAGAGTCCGAATCGTCACGTCGCCGCTCGGTTTGAAACTCTTCGAATGCCGCGTCGATTGCATCGTCCAAAAGTCGCTCGGTCAACGAGCGGTCACGCTGATTTCGTTGCCGGAGACGCAACACTTCCAAACGCACGATCGCACGACACCAAGCCATTATCGAAGTTCCTTCCTCGAATTGGTCGAATTTGTGAACAACCACGAGCATCGCTTCCTGGACGACGTCATCCGCGGCTGAGTAGTTGCCCAACAGTGAACGGGCGTATGCGATCAAATTCGCGCGGCAGTCCATCGCGGCCTTGAGAACTCGATCTCGTTTTTCGTCGGATTTATCCAT
>CAYFJO010000053.1:12770-38671 GCA_964343305.1 uncultured Pirellulaceae bacterium
GAGTCAAAATGGCCTGCTGCCGCCGATCGACGCCCAAGTGGAAACATGAAATCGCCAATCGCACGGCAAGCCGGCCACAGACTGAACCTCAAGTTTTCCGTAATCGTGGACATTGTTTTTCATTCGTGTCTTAGCGCTTCAATCGGATCCATGTGAGCCGCCTGCCGAGCGGGATAGACGCCGAATAGAACTCCAACGAAAAGCGATATGAAAAGCGATAGCAACACGGACCATGGTGCGATGCGCGGTTCGAGTTCCGACACGATTTGCGGCAGCAGATCGGGTGACACCTTGTCGATGGTGTATGTCGCGAAATCGAACAGAGGTCCTATCGATAGTCCGAACAGCACACCCAAGATGCCGCCGCTGGCAGTCAACACGACCGTCTCGGTGAGAAACTGCGAGATGATATGATGCCGTCTCGCACCGAGAGCGCGACGGATGCCAATCTCGCGAGTTCGTTCCGTGACAGTGGCCAGCATAATGTTCATGATGCCGATGCCGCCGACCAGAAGCGAGATGCCGGCGATAACGACCAACAGCACGTTAAACATCGCCCGCGTTCGTTGTGCTTGTCGCAATAGCTCCTTCGGAACGACGACCGAATAGTCTTCTTTTTCGTGGTACTTTCTCAAAAGCGTTGTGATGATCGCGGCCGTTTCGTCAACATCTTCGATGTTTTCGACCTCGACGGTGATCTGACTGAGTTCAACGTTTTCACCATTGAAATTGAAACCCGTTCCGCCGCCGACGCGTTTCATAACCAGGTCGCCGACATGAGTACGCATCGTTTCGAGCGGGATGTAGGCGTCGAGGTTATAGTCGCGTGAATCGAGGCTGCCACCGATCGCCGCGGAATCTGTGCGGTGTTTAGTTTGACCAATGACTTTGTAAAACTCGCTGCCGACCCAGATCGTTTGACCGATTGGATTCTCGAACGGAAACAGCCGCTTAACCGTATCATCCGCGAGCACGACAACTTTTTTGCCATGATCCTGGGGCTGAAGCCAGCGACCGCGTGCGATTTCGAGTTGATTTAGTTCTCTATAGTCCTCGTGACATCCGACGAGTTTGGCGTCGGCAGTGCGATTTCCCAGCCGAAGCTCGAATCGCAATTCTTTCATCGGAATCGCCCGATGGATGTTCGGTATATTCTCGGTGATTCGGCGATAGTCGCTGCGCAAGAGGCCGTAGGTCTTAACACGTTGGTTCGCTTCTTCGTCGCCTGCTGTAGTTTCCTTCGTGCGCACGATGACGTTTCGCGCGCCGAGTTCTAGGATCTGCTGTTGAGCCCGGTGGCTGACACCCTCGCCAACCGCGACGAGCCAGATTACCGTCGTTGTGCCGATAAAGATGCCGAGCGCCGCGAGCCCAGCTCGCATCTTTTGCAGCATCAGGCTTTTGATGCCGAGTTGGACGGTTTGAAAAAAGGTGTTCTTCACAGATAGATTTTCTTGTGGCTAGTTTTTAGCGATTCACTTCAACGCTTTGCTCGCTCGTTTGAACAGACGAGACTTGGGGTGGATTCAATATCACTTCGTCACCCTCTGTTAGTCCCTTCTTGACGATGGTAAAGATGTCGTTCGTTTCACCCAATTCAATTTGGCGGCGAACGGTTCTGTCTTTGGTTTTGATCCAACAAAAACTGCCTTCATCCAATTCGACGATCGCTGCGACGGGGATTGTCAGCACGTCCTCATGTCGAGCAACGGTGATTTCCACCTCGGCACTCATGCCTGGATTCAAGCCAGGCACGTTTGGCAGTTTGACTATCGTGTCGTATCGGACTTCGTTTCCGGTCCACCAGCCAGCTGGTTTGGTTATCGATGAAATTTCCGAGACCGTGCCTTTGAGTGTCTGTTCAGGCAGCGAGACACTGGCCGATTGGCCGACTTCCAATCGGTCGACGAGCGACTCGTGTACACCGACTTTGACTTGCATTTGATTAAGGTCTGGCATCAGCAAGAGGACTTTGTCTTTGTGAATTGTGGAGCCTTCGGCGATGGGTTCGAATTCCCACTTGGCGGCATTGGGGTGAATCACGAGGCCATCCTGTGGTGCTCGAACGGTGCAATGCGGCAACTCGGCGACGGATCGATCGCGTCGCGAGGCGTCGGCCATCGCTCGTTCAGCGTTCGCGTTGTGGTTCGCCTTCGTCGCAGCGAAGTTGCCTCTCAAAGTCTGTAGCTCTTCGGCCTTCGTGTAGTTTTCTAGAACTTCGAGTTCCGTCCGCCGGAGTTTGACTCGCAGATCGGCTTGTTTGACCGCGAATTCTTTTTCCTCAATCTCCAACTCGCTCGCGTAATCGCTTTCGACCAATTCGCGTGCATGACTGAGTTTGTTCTTCGCGCTGTTCAGTCTTGCCTCGGCGATTGCCAACTCGGTCTTTTTGGCCATCACTTCGGAAACGTATCGGCCTTGTTCGTATTCTTTGACGGCGAGTTCCGAGCGGGCGACTTGGGCGGCGGAGCGTTCGGCGGATGATCGCGACCAGTTGGCGTATTTCGTGCGCTCGTCGATTTGTTCTTCGATGAACAGCGTGTCCATTTCGAGCAACACGTCGCCTTTTTTAACGACGCTGCCACTTTCGATCACCCAGATGACGGTGTTTCGGCCTCGGACTTGCGATTTGATTTCGGTGTTGACCGAGCTTTCGAGCATTCCTTGTTCAGTGACGGTGATGACGAGATCGCCGCGGGTGATTTTGTGTGTGAGCTTCGGTCTGGTTTTGCGCGACGACATGGCGTTGGCGACGAAGGCGATCATTGCGCCGACGAGGATGACCGCGCTAAACGCGATTAGGCCAGTTCGAGTTTTTGAATTGATGTTCATATGTCTGGTCCCCTCTCCCCTGTGGGGAGAGAGTTAGAGAGAGGGGCATGGCAGGCTGGTCTCTCCCTAGCCCTCTCCCTCAAGGTAGAGGGGACTTTTTCGTTTGTTTCTTTCTAAAGTTGCAGCGGCTTCGTTTTGCGCTTCAGGAACATTCGCCAGCGGATCGAGCACCACTTTGTCGCCTTCGGCCAACCCGGATTTGACCTCCATAAACATATCGCTGCGATCGCCAAGCTCAAGCGCACGACGAACGACCGCGCTCCCGTTTTGCACCCAGCACGCATGCCCTTTTCGCGTTTCAATCACCGCCGAAGTTGGAATCGTTAGCACGTTTTTGTGTCGAGCAATAATCACCTCGACTTCCACACTCATCCCCGGCTTCAAGCCTTTGGTCTCAGGCAAATGAATCATCGTGTCATACTTCACAACATTCCCGGTCCACCAACCTGCCGGCTTGGCCACAGACGCAACGGACGTGATCTCCGCGTCGATCGACAGGTCACTTTCGGAGATTCGTTTGCCAGGCAGCGTGACACGCACTGGCAATCCCAGTCGGACGCGGTCAATGATCGATTCATGAATGCCCACGTTGACTTTCATCTTGGTCAAATCGGGCATCAACAAAAGGATTTGATCTTTGTGCACGGTCGCGCCTTCTTCGATGTCGGGCGCGTCTTCCCACTCCTCGGCATTGGGATAGATCACCATCCCGTCGCGCGGAGCTTGGATCGTGCAAAAATCCCACTCCGTCTCGGCACGCCGCAACCGCAATTCGTCGGCATACGCACGTTCGCGGTCGGCTTCGTATGTTGCCTTGGCAACGTTGAGCGCACTGACGAGCGTTACGAGTTCCTCTTTCTTGGTGAAGTCCTTCAGCACTTCGATTTTGGTGTTGGTCAGGTCGACGTTCATGTTGGCTTTCAGCACCGCGAATTCTTTTTCTTCGATATCGAGTTCACTGGCATAACCGCTTTCGACCATCATTTTTGAATGTTGCAAAATGTTCTTGGCCGTCGCGATTTTTGACTCGGCAATTGCGAGATTTTTTTCAAGCGTAGCTAGCTCCGAGATGTACCGGCCTTCGAGATACTCCGAGATGGCCAACTCGGCCTTTTCCATATCCGCTTTTGAGCGGGCGGCCGTTGAGTTTGCCAAGTGAAAATACTTGGTGCGTTCGCTGATCTCCTCGTCGATCAGCAGCGTGTCGAGCTCAAGCAGGATCTTGTTCTTTTTAACCTGCGTGCCGCTTTCGATCACCGACGTGATGATGTTGTTGCCGCGGACTTTGCATTTGATCTCGACATTGTTGTAGCTGTCGAGCGTGCCCTGTTCGGTGACGGTGACGAGTAGGTCGCTGCGAGTGATGGTGTGCGTTTGGATGTTGGCGAGATTGGATGAGGAATTAGCGCCGAGGATGAATGTGCAGGCGATGATGCAGGTGGCGAAGAGAGCGAAGATGGTCAGGCCGCGAGTTAGCATTTTGGTTTAGGGGTGGATTTGTGTCGTAGCCGAAGTCGCCAAGACTTCGGGAGCCAACCTCAAGTCCCGAAGTCTTGGCGACTTCGGCTACGTTCTAGTTTTCGTTCGCTTTTCGTGCCTCTTGTTTGGCGTCTTCAATCATTGCGGTGGGGTTCAATATCACTTCGTCACCTTCATTCAATCCCGCTTTTACTTCGATGAACACATCGTTGCTGTCACCAAGTTTCAGCAGCCGCCGTACCGATCTATTGGGCGTCTGCACCCAGCAAAAATTGCCTTCGTTCGTTTCCACAACCGCCGCGACAGGGATCATCAACACGTTTTCATGCACGGCCATGATCACTTCGACTTCCGCGCTCATGCCCGGCTTGAGTCCTTCGTCCTTGGGCAACTCGATCATCGTATCGTACTTCACCACGTTGCCAGTCCACCAACCCGCTGGTCGAGTCACCTTGGCAACCTTGGTTACCTTCGCTTCCAATGTGCGATCCGGGAGTGTGACGATCGCTTTCATGCCCTCACTGACGCGATCGATGATCGATTCGTGGATGCCAACCTTGACTTGCATCTGGTCGAGGTCCGGCATGAGCAGTAGCACTTGGTCTTTGCGAACGTTCGCACCTTCGGTGATGTCTGGCGTTCGTTTCCACGCCGCAGCCGAAGGGTAGATCACCATCCCGCTGCGCGGCGCACGAATCAGGCACGCATCGAGTTCTTCTCGCGCACGGTCGCGACGTTTCCTTTCCATGTCGAGGCCTGCGTCGTCAGCCGCCAGCTTCGACCTATTAGCCGTCAAGTTGCCCTTCAGCTCAACCATTCGCATCTCGCGCGTGAAGTTTTTCAACACCTTGATTTCGGTCTCGACCACCTTAAGTTCCAATTCGGCTCGCGTGACCGTGAACGCGTTTCCTTCGACTTCGAGCTCGGTGATGTATCCCTGTGTGAACAGTTTTTCCGAACGTTCGAGGTTCATCCGCGCCGAACGCAGGTTTCGCTTCTTCTCTTCCAGTTGCCCTTCGAGTTCCTGCAACTGCGAACGAAATCGACCCTTCTCATACGCGTCGATTGCGATCGTGGCCGTTTTCACATTGGCGTCAGATTCGGCATGTGTCGCCTCGGCCTTGAACGTGTTCGTCTTGGTCAAGCTGTATTGCTCTTCGATGATTTTGGTGTCGAGTTCGACGAGAATGTCGCCCGCCCACGGGTAGATGTGTTTGGTGGCGAGGTAGTATATCGGCGCGAAATGGGAAAGGCACAACACGTCGTCTTCCCACACCAAAATCGGCTTGCCATCCTCGCCCGACGGCGGCCCGGTCACTTCCGTGCCGCTTTCGACGACATAGGTCACTGTGCTGAAACCGCGAACCTTGCACTTGATCTCGGTGTTGTTCGAACTTTCAAGCGTGCCTTGTTCGGTGACGGTCACACGCAGATCGCCACGCGTGATCTTGTGAGTCAACCGAGTTTCGTCTTGCGACGAAAATGCGGTTCGGATGAACCACACGGCCGATGCGACAATGATGATTAAACCGACCGCGAATAGGCCAACTTGCACAAGGCGAGCTTGTCGGGCACGCGATGCTTCACGGGTCGTCTGCAACTCGGTTTGTGGAGCGACGTCGGCCATGGTTTGGATAGCGCGGGTGGGACTGAGTCGTCAAGAGCTCAGCGGTGTTCAAAAGATCTGAACGCTTTCGAGTTCAGCTGCGAAGACTTCGAATTGTCAATGTCCACTATAGGCAGGAAAAAGCAGGTTCGGAACCACCGACCACTGATCATTCTGACGCAGACTATGGATCGATTCGTCCCCGAGGAAACAAATCGATAGTGAAAATCGTGGACATAATTCCGAAGTTTTTTTCAACATCGAAATTAATTGTCGGTGGGCGGCAAGCGGCGCAGCTCTACCGGGCGACCGGCAACGGAAACGTTCGGCGCGGCCAATTCCATCCAACTCGCCGGGAGTGGCTCAGGCAGGGGCAATTCTTCGAACTTTGAATCTCCGCCGTCGGTCGGGCCAAACATTGATGTGTCGACCGGATGCTCAATCCAGTGACCTTCGGGATCGAGTGTCATGATGCCCAACTCGCGATAGAGCCGCATCCGCACGGCATAGTAATCAAGCCACGCGCCGAGAAACGCGTTTTGTGAATCACGCAGCGCCTGTTGCGCGCCGAGTAGTTGAATCGACTGAGTGCGATTGATCGGCGGTCGGCTTCCTGGTTCGGGTGCGTCGCGTGGTTCGTTCAATTCGAGTTGTGTTTGGTCAACTCGTCGAATCGCGATCGTGACGGCACGGCGCTGAATCTCAAGGTCTTGCCGTGACTGTTCGACTTGTCGCAACAGCGCGCGGATTCCGAGGTGAAGCGAATCGCGCGACTGGATTAAAGCGCGGCGACTCCGTTGATATTCGATCAGTGACTCGCGATACGAGTTTCGTTCAAGCAATCGCGTCAGCGGCGCGTCGAACTCCAATCCTAGTCGCGCTGTGCCAGTCGGCGCGCGAAAACTGAATGGATTGTTCTTCGCCGTGCGAATATCGCCGCTGGCCGTAATGTTGACGACCGACTGTAACGCGTCCGCATTGACCTGGATCAATCGCCACTGGTCGACCAACGCCGCACGCCCGTTCATGAAATCGAGGCGATTCGATAGCGCCAACCGCATTGCATCGTCAGTGTTTAGCTTGATGAAATCGACAGCGATCGATTCGAGACGCGCGCGGGCCGGAACCAAAAGCAGCCGTTGCGTTACACGTAGATAACCGGCGACCCAACCAACAAGCGCCCGCGTCGTCTTGTGCCGCGTCTCGGCGTTGAGTCCATCGTGCAGCATCTTCAACTCGCGAACCAAAGCGTCGTATTCCCCGCGCCGATCCGAGTATCTCTTGTCGAGCCGCTTCCGCTCCGTTTGAAAATTCGTTCGCTCTTTATCGGTCATCGATCGCAATCGTTCGGGTGCCTTTTCGTCCATCTGGTCGAGGTCCTTTTTCACGTCCTCAAAGACTTGCCGAACTGGTTCGATAAATTTGGACAAATCACTGATCACGCGAGTCGGTTCAACATCGAGGCGATGGACGCGTGCTTGAATGACCAGGCAACCTTGACACAGACGAAGTTGCTCGCCAATCCAGTCGGCGTTGTCGCGAATGGTGGCGACTTTCGTTTCGGCGGTCAGTTTGTCTTGCAAGTCCTGCAGCTTGAGTCTCGACTGACGAAACTCGGTTTCCAACTCGTCGCGTTGCCGCAGCTTTTCGCGCGCCGTATTGATGAGGGACTTTTCCGCCGGCGTCATCTCCGGACCTCGTGTTGAATCGAGGCGCGGAATATCTTCGTACACTTCATCGAGCCGTCGTTGAACGGCTCCTATTCGCAGACGTGTCTTCACGAGCAATTCACGAACGTCTGCGACGGCCGTGTCGTCGCCGAGACCGCCGAGTTGATTTTGCAGACCGGCGATCCTGAATAACGGGTCCATGATCCGAAAAACTTTGCCGACGCGACTTTGCACCTTGATGATGTCGTCCTGAATCGCGGCTGCTTCGCGCGGGATCAACTGAAATTGTCTGATCAGCGATTCGTCGATCTCAATCGCCAAGTCGGGTGGCAAACCAAGTGTGCTGGTCTTGAACCGATCCAGGCTGAGCTGCAGATTGTTGCGGCTCCTCAACAACCGAGCCCGGGTCCGTTCGATGTCCTGTTCAAACTGGTCGACTTGAACCAGGTCGATCAGGTCGTTGTCGTACAACGCTTGCAAACGGGCGAACGTACGGAGCTGCAAGTTTAGGTTGTCTTCGTCGTTGCGGATTTGCTGTCGTTGTTGCAGCAAGCCGAGATATCCGCCGTTGCTGCCGCTGCCCGAAAACGACTGCAAACTCGTACTGCCGCCGCCGCGCTGCGGACCGGTGACGCCGAGTTCGCCGATCGCAACCTGCGTGTAAAACCCTTGGCGGAATTGGCCGTAAGCCCGCAAGTTGGCGAGCAGCTTTCGTTCCTCGAACGTCAGTTGTTCGAGTGCGATGTCCTTGCCCGCACCACGCAGGAGCGGCTGAATGAATGAAAAATTCGCCAGCGACGCCGAAAGGTTGGCATCGCCGCCCGTAAACTCAAACACAAACGAGTTGGCGAAACCGATCAACAGATCGCCTACGGTGGCGAATCGCTTTTGTAACTGCAATGCCGGATTTCCCACCGACGGACGGCCGACTGTCAAACGATTCGTCTCAAGCCCGTCAACATCGACCGGTTGCGTCACGACAAACTTGCCGGCGGCGTTGTCGTACGCGAGTGCTGCGGGAACAAGGGAACCGTTGTGAGTGTAATTCGCGTCGTACCCACCAAAGAACTGCGTGTCTAAACGAAACCGCTCGCCGGAAACATCCAGTGCCGTAAGATAGAGCGTCTCAAGTTGCCGCTGATGTTGCGGCGAGTGCACGTAGGCAAGCTTGACGGCGGAGTCAACATCTAGCTTGAGCGCGCCTTCATCATCCGTCTCGACATACGAAACCAGCGCGTTCTTCCATTCCGGATTCTCCAGCTCGCGCCGAAAGCCGTTATCACCCCAATGTTTCCATCCCCTCTTGCCATCAACAATCTTCATGTACTGCTGCGAAGCAGGATCATCCAACGGCATCGGCGGACGATCAGGATCATAGGGATCGAAATACCTGCTGCAAGGATCGAGATCGATCTTGACCGTAGGCGCGTTCCATCGTGGATCGCCATTCCGCTCGGCGATCACACCGTACGCATCACGATCCGCTTGCGTGCGATACTTCAGCCGCGAGCATCCGCTAGCAGCAACGGCCAGCGTACTCAGAAGAAGCACGCGTCGAAGCAAGCGAGCATCGAAGAAGACCCGCATCGATAGATTTCCGGCGACCCGATGTGAGGCACGACATTCGAGCACAAAGACGTATAAACAGATTCCACTTGGTTCCTCTTCCGACTTTTATCGTTACGCAAGTTTAGAAAACTTTAACGAGATTAACGATTAGGTAAGTTTTACACATTACATCAAGTACCTATCTCTAAAGGTGTGGATATTCCACACCGTGGCAGAAAGTTAATCTGAATTACGCGCCCACAATAACTAATCTGGCGCGATCAAAGTGACGCAACCACGATTTGTTTTGGCAAGAGGAGATCGCGACCGACGCGAGTTGAGACATTTGCTTCGTGTCGTTGGTTGCATCGCCCGACCGGGCGAAGCGAATCCTGTTCGGCGCGTAGGTGAATCACACCTATGAACTTCTAGATCGCGCTAAAACTGCGTGGGAGTCGCACACCCGGTTCACTGACAATTTGATCTCCCGGTCGCCAGAATTCACCCTCGGCGCGCAGTCACAATGACACCTCGTCGATTTCGCTTCGTGCACCTGGGCGTGACATGTGTTGGCAGCGTCAAAGCCGTTCGTGACTCAGGACGACAACTCCGGTGGTAGATATACCGACGTCTTCAGGCGTTGACTGAGAGTCCAGCTTATCCAAAAACTTGTTGAATCTGACGAGCTTTGAGAAAGGACCGTTTCTAGGAACGTAGTGGGGTCTTGCTCCAAACTGCGCTCACTTGGGCCGCTGCCGTCTTTGCAGGCGTCGACCCATCGACTCAATCCACACTGCACGAATCGGAGGCGAGCAGCGGCAGTTCGTTTCGCACGTCATATCTGTCTGTATGCACGGTCCGCCAAACGGACGTTGGGCAGTGTTGTCGCCATTGGCACTTCCTCTCACGCAGGTAATCTCCAAATTGTCCGTAGCTTTTGGAAGGACCTTGAAATACAACCGCCGATGTCGAGTCCGAGTTAGCGGTTCGTCCTGACTACAGAAGATGCCGCGCCTTAATTTCCAAATATCGATTGACCAAGGGAGCAGTGATGTCTTCGGGAAATGTGTCAATCGTCAGAACGCCTTTGTGTTCCAGGTCGGTTAGCACTTGATGCCGCCAGGTGAGAATCTCGGCAGCAGCGGCGGAGCGGAAGAGCTCGGTTTCGTCGCGGGCTTGGCGGTCAGCGACGTCGAATAATTGGTGGTCGCGTAGCAAAACGCCCAACGGTAGATGGCGGCCCGAAAGGGTGCCGAGGTATTGCTGAAGCTGGTGGGCGTTCACCTCGTCGATGATGTTGGTGATCAACACGACGAGGGAGCGTTTGGGTTGCTTGGTGCGCATGTAGAGGAAGGCTTGGTCGTAACGCGACTCGACCAGTTTGGGGAAGCGGTCGAACGAGGCGTGCAGCATCTGGTTCATTTGTTTCATGCCGCCGCGCGGCGGGACGTAGGTGTGGATTTCGTCCGAGAAACAGATCAAGCCCACCGAATCGCCTTGGCTTAGCGCGACATAGCTCATCATCAACATTGAGTTCAGCGCATGGTCCAGCAGGCTGATGTCCGACGAGATGTTGGTCATCATCCGACCGCAGTCGACAAGAAAAATAATGCGTTGACTCTGACTGGTTTGAAAATCTTTCACGGTCAATTTGCTGCGCCGTGCCGTGGTGCGCCAATCGATGTGTTTGAAATTGTCGTCGCGTGTGTAGTCGCGCAGGCGTTCGAATTCGTTGTCCTGGCCGATCTTGCGAGTGCGGCGCACACCCATCAGGCTCAGGCGGTTGGTTCGTGCCAGGATCGAGTATTCGGCCAGTTGCTTCATATCGGGATAGACATGAATGACGGTTTTCTCGGGATAATTCAGGAACGATTGCCAAAGCCCCAGCCAACTTCGTACACGCAGATAGACTTGGTCCAACTGGAACGCACCGCGGCGACTGGCGAGCAATTCGTAGTGGACCGTCGAGCGGCTGCGGGGGGCCAGCCGGATGACGAATTGCTTGGGATCGATCGAAAAATCCTGTGGCACGTCGTCTCGAATCCAGATGGTCAGACTTCGTTTTGAATTGTTGGTCACCGTCAACGTGACTTGGTGCTTTTGTTTGATTGAAACAATTCGCATCGTCCTTCGTTCGATCGAAACCGAATGAATACTGGGGACCGTGAACAAGTCGATCAGCGCCACGCAGGCGATTATGAGGTCGATCAGCACGACGACGAAAAACATGCCCGGCTCAACGACAACCAGTAAGCTGAGCGCGAAAGGAACCAACAGCACGACGGCCAGGGGGACGTGAGGATAGATTCGGCGCACGAAGGCCAACAAGAAAAATGGTGCCATGAACATCCCGACAATGATCCAGGGATATTGCCTGGCCGTTTCCGGGTTGGTGAACAGATCGCGGAAGTTTTCTAGGATGTCGGGCATCGCTGGTAGGTTGGGACTCCGTCCCGACCTTTCTTTTCTCGGAAACTCGGTCGGGACGGAGTCCCGACCTACAGACGTGGCACTTCGATTGTGCGGATTAACTCGCCTAACAATTCGTCGACGTCATGACCTTCGACTTCGGCTTCGGCCGTCAGGATCACGCGGTGGCGTAGCGCGGGAAGTGCTATTTGAACGACGTCGTCGGGCACAGCGTAGTCGCGGCCGTGGAAGGCGGCCAACGTTCGCGCTCCCTGGACCAGCGCAATGCCGGCACGGGGCGAGGCACCCATGTGAAATTGCGGCCAGTCGCGCGTCAGCCGCACGACTTTGTTAATGTAATCCAACAAACGCGGGTCGATGCGGATCGCGGCGTTGTCGCGTGTGATGTGCAGGATCTCTTTGGGCGACGTGACGGTTTCCAGGTCGGTTTGAAGCTGTTGATTGACGTCGACCTGGCGGCTGTGCAGATCCAGGATTCGTGCCTCTTCCGCTTCGGCCGGATAATTCGCGACCAATTTGAACATGAATCGATCAAGCTGAGCTTCGGGCAGGTTGTAGGTGCCTTCGGATTCAATCGGGTTTTGTGTTGCCATCACGAGGAATGGCCGATTGAGGTCGTGGCTTTTGCCGTCGACGGTCACTCGGAACTCCTGCATGATTTCCAGCAAGGCGGCATGTGTTTTGGCCGGCGAGCGGTTGATTTCATCGGCCAGCAGCAACTGCGTAAAGACAGGACCACGTCGAAATTTGAACTCTTGTGTTTTCAAGTCGAAGACCGGTGCGCCGGTGATGTCCGACGGCATCAAGTCGGCGGTGAATTGGATGCGGCCAAAATTGCATCCCAAAACTTTTCCCAACGTGCGGACAAACAACGTCTTGCCAAGACCCGGTACGCTTTCGATCAAGATATGCCCGCTGGAAAACAGAGCGGCTAGCGTTCCCAACACCAATTCGTGCTGGCCAACGAAGACCTTGCTGACTTCCGCGGTGATCCGTTCGAACAACTGCTTGGTTGGTGTTTCACCGGCTGCTTCGCTGGCTAGTGGTTCACTTGCGGGCGCTGCGGGTCGCGGTGCTGGGTTTGACGGAAGAATCGCGGGCGGGTGCGGCGCTAAACTAGGAGCATTCCATTCCACCGTCTCGGTGGTGTTGGAAACAGGGTTCGAAGTGGCGTTCGCATTCGGTGGAACCCATTCGACCGTGTCCGTTTTGTCCATCGGCGCTGTCGGTGTGTCCGTGGCTGGCGGCACCCATTCAATGGTTTCGGTATTGCTGGGCACGGGAAAACTGTTTCCCGCTGACCGCGGCACCTGCACCGGTTGGATGGTGCCGCATTGCGGACACTTGGCCTGTCGGCCCGCGGCGGATGCGTCGACTTTCAACAATCGGCCACAACGATTGCAAGCGAACTCGATGGCTGCGGGTGTCGTCGAAGGCGCGTTATGTCCGGGCGGTGTCGCTGTCATGTATTGTCTCGAGTTTGCGTGACGAGCTGATAAAAAGTGCTGAGACGGTCTTGGACCCCATTCTCTAATAGTTTGAACGCCTTGCCGATTGGATTCCAGAGGCCGTCGCCGGAAAGTTCGACGACCATATAGGGGCCCGCCCCACTGCGGAGCGTCGTTTCGCTGGGTTCTTTCCACTGGCCGCCGAATTGCTGGACCATGATTTGCCCGACATAACAGCCCAGACCAAACACGGCGGCACCAACAAGGGTGGCTGATTGGCCTCGTTCAAAATAGCCCAAAATAATCTGGTCGACCTGCTCGATGCTGGCTGACGAATAATCGAGCGAAATGCCGTGCTGGTCGCGAACGGTCTTGATGGCGGCTTCGGCGAGCGGTTTGACGAACGGCGGCAAGGCCGGGTACGGCAAATCAAAGTGGATCGCGCCGGTATCGCGCGGTTGATATGGCTGCGACAGATTCTCAGCGTCCGCAGTCGTCTTCGCAACAGACGGCGAACTGTGGCTGACGGACGAATCACGTTTGACCCGCTGTTGATAATGCGTCACACGCTCTTGGGCGTAACTGTAATCCTTCGTCCGCGCCATTAAGGTCCCCAACGCGTCGATGTGTTTGGCAAAGTCGGATCGGTTCTCTTGCGGCAAGTTCTTCGCGCGACCGAATATCGGAAACAGTGCGAAACAAAGAATGATCCCCAGAGCAACGACATGGGGAATAATCGCACTGAGCGGCCAAACGGCGCTCATCTCTAGCGCACCTGGTTGTCGGAGTACGGGGTCTTCCTCGACGATCGGAGGACCCGCTTTGTCCGATTGCAGAAACACCACGTCGTCGAGCCCATGGCAATGATCGATCAACAGGGACGCTAGCTTGCGATGCTCGTGATTGATCAGTGGATAGTTCAACAGGAACGAACCGTTCGCTGCCACGATCAGTTGGTTTTTGCGCTGGACTTCGCCTTTTTCAAAGGCGACCACAAGCGGTTCAGGATCGTCAGATTGATGCTCGTCGCTCCATCCGTTAAGCAGCACCAGACCTCCTTGGGACGAATCGATCACGATCCTTTCGCCAACCAGGATGTTCGCTTTCTGGCTGTCAATGTGAAATCTCCACCGACCTGCAAACGACGTGATCTTCCGCGGTGGACGATCGCGGCGGATTTTGAACCACTGGGCGCCAGCTTCCCGGCTTAAGCCAGATCGAACGGACGCTCGGTCCTTCTTGGCGTCGCTGAGTCGCTTGGCCGCTTCTTGGGCCTGTTTGGCGGGCACCGTTGGCATGACATCCTGCCAGTATTCGACCTCGGCGTCGTAGTCGCGGCCGATATAAATCAACGTGCGATTCTTCCCGCCGTGCAGCCATGTTTCGAACCACGCGATTTGATCTGACTCAGGCACTTGAGAATTGTCCGGAGCCCAGACGATCGTGTCGGCCCGCGTCAATCGAGGAGAAAGCCGGTCCCACGAACTCGCTCGGCCACCGCGTTTTTCAAACATGCCCGCCAACACAGCCGTGCCGTTGACGCTGCGGCCGCCGTAGATGCCGTGCCGTTTGCCATAGGTATCGTCGATCCGCTCGCGCGGTGTCCAACTGCTCATGGCATAGCCAACCAGCGCACCGATGGTCACTAGCAAGCAGACGAGCGCGACTTGTGCCCGGCGATCGCCGCGGCGGCTGTTCGTCATGGCATGGCTCCTTGAGCGACCAGATGGTGGAACTCGTCCAGCCGCCGCCAGCAGTCTTCGAAACGCGGCCGTTCTAAATCGTGGTTGCCGAAAAACACATCTTCGAACGTAATCATCGTCCCGCGCAACAGCCTTAGCAACATGGAGTTTTCGCTCAATTCCATCAAGTACTGACGATTCGTTTTTCCTTTGGTCAAATGGATCAGTTGGTTCTTGTCCAGATGAACGAGTTGGTAGCTGAACAGATACACGATCGCTTCGTGCAGATTGCCAGCTTCGTAATGGCGACGTGCTTCGGCCAGCAAATCGTCTTTTGGCTTCGCGACATTAAACGGTAGACTTTCGACGCGGTCCACGTCGCTGCTCGCATCGGCGATTGTCAACGTCGACTCTTCTTCCGTTTGGGATTTCATCTTTACGAACACCCAGATGACCAGCAGAACTAGCGTTGCCAAGATGACGGCTACCAGCAGCCAGAAAAACACCGTGATCAGATTGGCGACAATCGCGCCCCAACCAGATGCCGCCGACGGTGTAGGCGGTGTGTTCGGCGGCTTGTCTGGGTCCGGTGGCGGCTGCTTTTCCTTTTCTGGAAACACGTCGACGCGGCGGACGTCATCTATTTCGCGGTCGTACCACGGAAAATAGTGTGAATCCCGCAACGCATCGCGGCCCGCTTCGATCGGATCGACTTCGGGCTGGGCAACGGCGATCGGCGCAAACACCAATACCAACAGAAGCAGAAAGGCGAAATGTCTCCGTTTCATCATGCGAACTTGCCCGTCAATTTCGCGGCTTCGGCGCGCAGCTTCAATTCTACTTCCCAGCCTTCTTGTCGGATGCGCAAATCGAGATAGCACAGGAATCGAACCACCGTGAAATAGAATACTACAATCCACAGCGACAGAGGGTAACACCACGTAATAATAATCGGCCCTTGCCGCCAGGAATTCAAAAAGACGCCGGACAAGAACAGAATCGCCCCGTAAACGCCCATCCAGATGATCACGCCCAGCAGCATCGACCCAAGTGATTTCGAAAACAACTCGCCGCTTGACGGTTTGTGCAATCGGTCGCTACGAAGTTTGACCGTCTGCATCATTTCATTTGCCGAGCGCAACGGGTTTTTCTCGAGCACAATGATTTCGTTGATGAACGGGCGGAAGCTGCGCACGATCAGGATGCACAGGACCAGCACATGAATCACAAATTCCTGTGTGCCGGGATATTCTCGGTAGCGTTCGATCATGAAGAACAGCACGCAAATCACGCCAACGCCGCGCAAACACACCTGGCACCAGAGGATGCGATGACTCAGCTTCCACACGTCGTGAATCACGTGACGAATGCTGGGTCGCTGCTGAAACACGGCTTGGCCGAGGTAGCATGTCGCAAAGACCGACGCCAAAGGTGCTTGGACGTAGACCAAGACAAACATGCTCCACATAAATCCGTACGGGAACTCTTCTTCCCAGGCAATGTCCGCCATCCAGCCAATCAAGAAGTAGTTCAGCACGATGAAGGGTACGACGCCGATCGCAAACATGACGAGCATCGGCCTGGCGTAGCAGCGCATCACGTGCAGCGACAGGTCGAGGATCTCTAGCATCGCTCGTTCGCGGATCGCGATTCTCGTCTGGTCTAATTCCACGTCGTTCCTTCCCGCGGAAAACCGAGCACGACAAAGTAGAACATCAACACGCCGCTGGTGATAATCGCCACCGCGGCCTTGGCAAAATACGGCAGGGCCGACGGTGAAATAAATCCTTCGATGAGGGCCGCCAGGAAGAACAGAATGACGGCCGCTGAAATCATGGGAACGGCTTCACGCCCTGCCTTTTGCATGGCGTCGGTGCGCGTCAAGCCCTTGGTCATCAAACACGAGACACCAATCCTCAGACCTGCTCCGGCCGACATCACGATGGCCGTCAATTCGAAGGGCCCGTGAGCCGTGACGAAATGACGAAAGTTTTCGCCCGCGGGCACGTCGGGGCGAAACATGTAGCCAAACGCGGCACCCAGCATCACCGCGTTGTAAACTGAAATTAACATCCCGGGCACGATGAACAAACATCCGACGAAGCATTGCAGCCCGATCCAGGTATTGTTGAAGATGTAGAACGACGCCATCTGAATGTCCTGGGTCCAGTCGCGGCCAGAGATCGGTTCCGCGTACATTTGTTCCAAACCATCGATGCCTTCGACCGTCAAGATCTGTTCGGCATAGTTCGGCCAAGTCACTTCGGAATGAGCCAGGAACGCGGACAGGATAAAGACACCCCAAAAAGCACAGAACGCAAACTGGACACAGCGGTCGTTGAAGATGCGCTGTGGCGTTTCGACTAGCAACGTGTGGATCCATGCGCTGACGTCGAAACCTCGGCCGCGATACAACTGGTTGTGGGCCCGACCGACGAGTTGGTGCAGATACTGGACGGTGTTCGGTGGCAATTGATAAGCGTCGGCCAACGCCAAGTCCGCGCAGGCCGCACGATACAGCGCCGCAAAGCGAGCAACCTTTGCCGCCCCCAACCCCTTCTTGCCGGATTGCGAAATCTGTTCGCAAAGCTGTTCCAGCTCTTGCCAGTTGCGGCGGCGGCGTTCGAGGAGTTCAGCGACTTTCACGGATGTTGGCCTTGCGTGTTTTAGTACTGAGTTGGTTGTGTCGGGGGTGGCGCGCTGGCGTCAAGATAGGTGATCCCGTCTACTGCCGGAACGGGTTGCTGCACAACGGGATCAACCGGCAGATTCGGTGACATCCCATTGGACCGATCGGTAACAAACGTTCGATAGTAGATCGCACACAGCAACAGGTCGTGACTGGTATCCAGCGGCATTCCCAACTCGGCCAACAGCGGTTCTCCCAAATGGCGCGCGATTTCACGCCGCCGTGGCACGGAAAAGAAGCGGCGGCGTTCCACGTACGTCGCGACGGCACGTGCCAGGCCGCGGCTCACTTGAAAACCTGGCGGCAACAGCGCCGCAAGGTCGGGCGTTCGGGGGTCTTCCACCCGTGCGACGCCGACCAGCCAGCTACGTTCTTCCAACACGACCATCGTTCCACAAACGAGATCGCCGACTCGCAGGAACCGCCGATTCAGCATCATGAAAGTCAATCCAACCATGAAAGTCGGAATGACCGTGTAGTGCGACAACGATTCGATGCCGGCCCCTTCGCCCCACGGGCCTTCGTCCCCCATCATTCCTTCGAGTCCATTGCCGATGAATGTGCCGGCAAAAATTGCGGGCGATAGCAAGGGAAATGAGTCCGCCGCTCGCAGCACGTTGCGCAACACGGCTTGCAGCCCGTTGATCGGTTGGCCATCCGACGACAGTACGCGAATGCCCATCATCCATTTTCCTGGTGTTTGGCCGTTCCAAAACGTTTCGAACAGCGCGCCGAAAGACCAATAAGAGCAAAACCAGACCACGAAGAACGTCGCCTGCAACACAGCGCTGACGACCGCGATGCCTCGTTCCGCCTCGGGCGACGCTCCCAACAGCCGTGTGAACAACAGCGAGAATCCCCAGGCGATCAACATGAACAGGATCGCCAACACCACCAAGAAACCGACGATGATCGCCGAATCGGCAAAAAACGCGCACAGCCGGCGAAAGGGTCCTGCCACGTTGTATTTGAAAGCGATGTTCTCTGGAGTGACAACGTCGACGGTCGTATCAAGTTGCTCGTCGCCGTTGGGCGAGGACGGATTCACGGCGCTATCGTCACTCTTTGCCATACTTCAATTATTTGCCAATTCCCAACGACCCGCAAGCGCTCGGTCGTTGGCACTTGTGTCGCCGATTTCGTTTCGTTCAAATGAGATTTTCACTTTTTGTTCAGACAAGGTAATTGAGATGCCACAATTGGAAGGAAAAACTGCGATCATCACCGGCGGTGCAACGGGGATTGGCTTGGGTATTGCCCGATCGCTGGCCGATGCCGGCTGTCTGGTCGCCATCACGGGGCGTCGGGAAGCGGCTTTGCGAGAAGCGGCCGAGGCGGCTGACTGCGATCCGCCGCTATTGTATCACCGAGTCAACGTTGCTCATCGTGGCAGCGTGAATCAGTTGTTCGAATGGGCAAGCGAGGCGCTGGGAGCGATCGACATCCTGGTCAACTCCGCGGGCACGAACGTCAAAACACGCACGATGGCCGAGATACAGCCCGAACAATGGGATCAGGTGCTGGCCATCAACGCCACCGGTGCCTACAACTGTATGCATGCCGTGTTGCCGCAAATGCGCGAGCGCGGCAATGGTCTGATCGTCAATATCTCGTCGATTGCCGGCAAGCGGGCGGCGGCGTTGGGGGGTGTCGCGTATTGCGCGTCGAAGTTTGCCATGACCGCCCTGGGCACGGCGGTGGCCAACGAAGACGGACCGCACGGGATTCGTGTAACGAACGTTTATCCAGGCGAGGTAAACACGCCCATTCTTGAGAATCGCCCGGTCCCGGTCAGCGACGAGCATAAAGCCGCCATTTTGCAGCCCGAAGACGTCGGGGCACTTGTGTTGACCATTGCCTGTCTGCCGCCGAGAGCCCATGTGCCAGAAATCGTCATTAAGCCGACGCAACAACAATACCTTTAACTCTTGAGGAGTACATGAAATGGATCTTGTCTGGTTTTTGCTCATCGGTGGCGTTGCTGGCTGGTTGGCCGGAGTGTTCATGAAGGGCCGCGGCTTTGGCGTCGTCGTTAATATTATTGTTGGAATTGTTGGGGCCGTGCTTGGCGGCTTCTTGTTTGGACTGCTGGGCATCGCCACGGGTGGCCTGATTGGCTCGCTCATCACCGCGTTCGTCGGCGCAGTAGTTCTGCTGTTTGTTGTCAGCAAGCTGAAGAAGTGATTCCACCGTAGGATGGATTGCCAAATCCGTCCCACATCACTCTGGACGGATTCGGCAATCCGTCCGACGACAGTCTACGAAGCTTGCGCGGACTTCTTCGTGATGTAACGGAGAATGTCACGTACAGAAACGATACCAACCGGCGTGAGACTAGCGTCCAGGATTGGCACGTGGCGAAAGCTGCCCAGGTCCATGCGTTGGACGGCAAAGGCAATTTTGGCGTGGTTATCGAGCGTATCGACCTTGGAAGTCATGAACTGCGACACGGGGCGATCCGCCAGTTCCGCGGCTTCTGTGTTCAGTTTCATCAACACGTCGCGCTCGCTGAAGATGCCTTTTAATTGATTATCTTCCACGACCAACACGCAGCCAATTTGCTTCTCGATCATCAGTTTCATGACCTCGCTGGTGGCGGCATCCGGCGCGACCGCGACAGGCGGCCGCGATTCGAGCAGATCAAGATGGTCACTTAACAAACCACGCTCGACGGCGGTTTCCGGGTCGTGAAGATGCTCCTCCGTGAGTGGCTGTTCGCATTGGGCACAAACATCGACGCCTTCGAAGTTTTCGTGGTCACAGAATGGGCAGAGACTCATGCGATTGTCCAAGTTTCACCGGAGTTGAATAGTTCTTCGAGGTCGCCCTCGCCGGCCGCAGCGCGAATATCGTCGACTTGCTTGTTCAATTCCACATCGTACTTTGGCTTGTCAATCGCACGGAAGACGCCAATCGGTTCGGGAAAACCGTCTTCGTGGCGTAGGCGACTCAGCAAGTAAGCCAGACTAGGTTCGGCCGCCTTCTCGTCATGGAACAACAGGTCGTCTTCCGTGATGCCTTTGCCAAGTTCGACGACCTCCGGATCGAGGCCATTCAGCCGAATTCCCTTGTCGCGGTTCTTGCCAAAAATCAACGGCTTGCCGTGTTCCAGTATCAATACATTGTCTTCCTTGGCGTCCCGATCCTTGGCATAGTCCCAGGCACCGTCATTGAAAATGCAGCAGTTTTGATAGGCTTCGATGAACGCCGTGCCTCGGTGTTCGGCGGCGCGTTTGAGGACTTCGTTGAAGTGTTTGATATTCGTGTCAATCGAACGGGCAACAAACGTTCCTTCACAGCCAATCGCGATGGACAGGGGATGAAGCGGATTGTCGATTGAGCCAAAGGGCGTACTCTTCGTGTGCTTGCCGAGCGGCGAAGTCGGCGAATACTGGCCTTTGGTCAAGCCGTAAATGCGGTTATTGAACAACACGATGTTGACATCGACGTTGCGGCGGATGCAGTGCATGAAGTGGTTGCCGCCGATGCTCAACGCGTCGCCGTCGCCCGTGATGACCCAGACCATCAGATCGGGACGGGCGCTTTTCAAACCCGTGGCGAATGCAGGCGCCCGGCCGTGAATCGAATGGATGCCATAGGTGTTCATGTAGTACGGGAAACGGCTGGAACATCCGATGCCTGAGATGAAGACAATCTTTTCGCGGGGGATGCCCAGAGACGGCAGCGTTTTCTTCATCTGGGCGAGAATGGAATAGTCACCGCATCCAGGGCACCAACGGACATCTTGGTCGCTGGCAAAGTCGGCGGCGGTCAAAACGGGAAGTCCAGTGCTCATAGTGGTTGTCCCTCACTTACGCTTCGGGTTTCTTTCGATCGGTTAGGCGATCACTTGCTTGATTTTTTGGACAATTTCCTCAACGGCGAACGGTTTGCCCTTCACCTTATTGAACGGCACGCCGTCGATCAAGAATCTTCCACGAAGGATCGAGTGAAGTTGTCCCATGTTGAGTTCGGGAACGAGAACCTTCTTATAGCTCCGCATCAGGTCCTCCAAGTTCGGCGGGAAAGGATTGAGCCACCGCAGGTGTGCGTGAGCCACGGACAATCCTTCGGCTTGACATCGCTCGACCGCCGTCGTGCACGAACCATACGTCCCACCCCAACTCAGCACGAGCAGGTCACCGCTATCCGGTCCGTTGACCGATTGTGGGCCAATGACTTCGGCGATCTTGCTGACCTTCTCGGCACGAATGTTGGTCATATGTTGGTGGTTGTCCGGGTCATAGCTCACATTGCCGCTGCCATCTTCTTTTTCCAAACCACCGACGCGGTGCTGTAACCCTTCCGTGCCAGGAATTGCCCACGGACGAGCGAGCATTTCATCCCGTTCATAGGGCATGAATGCCTCGCCATTGGTGATGGGACCAGGATGAGAAACTGGAATGGGCTCGAGATCTTCGATGTTGGGAATTCGCCACGGCTCCGACCCGTTCGCAATGTAACCGTCGGACAACAAGATGATTGGCAGCATAAAACGAGTTGAAATTCGCCAAGCTTCTTGAGCCACGTCGAAGCAATCCGCCGGACTACTACAGGCGAGGATCGGAATTGGCGACTCGCCATTGCGGCCGTACATCGCTTGATACAAATCCGATTGTTCGGTCTTGGTGGGCAGGCCGGTACTCGGCCCGCCTCGCTGGATGTTGATGATGATCAACGGCAATTCCAAAATCATCGCCAACCCCATTGCTTCGCCTTTCAGCGCAATGCCTGGTCCGCTCGATCCGGTCACCGCCATCGCGCCGCCGAAGGACGCGCCGATGGACGAACATATCGCGGCGATTTCGTCTTCGGCTTGGAATGTGCGAACGCCGAAGCTTTTGAATTTACTCAGCTCTTCCAAAATTTGACTGGCAGGCGTGATGGGATACGAGCCATAGAAAACTTCTTTGCCGCTCAGTTTCGCCGCGGTCACCAAGCCCATGGCCAGGCAGGCATTGCCCATAATGTTGCGGTAATTCCCTGGCGGCAGTTTTGCCGCATCGATCTTATAGCTGCTGACAAAGTCCTCGGTCGTTTCACCGTAATTCCAACCGGCCCGCAGAGCCTTTTCGTTTGCATCGGCGATCTCCGGCTTACGGCCGAACTTTTCTTCGATGTAGCGCAGCGTGGGTTGAATGTCGCGGCCGTAAAGCCAATAGAGCAACCCGACCGCAAAAAAGTTTTTGCAGCGATCCGCGATTTTGACACCCAACTTCTTACCGTCCGCGGTTTCTACGTCGGCTACTGCTTCTCGCGTCAACGTTGTCATGGCAACCTTGATCAGCTTGAACTCGTCCAGCGATCCATCTTCCAACGGATTGGTAGCGGCTCGCGCCAGATCGAGGCCTTTTTGCGTAAAGGAATCGGAATTGACGATCAGCAAGCCGCCCCTTTTTAGGTCTGCGATACTCGTCAGCACGGCCGCTGGATTAAAGGCCACGAGCGCGTCCAGGTGATCGCCAGGCGTGTTGATATCTTTCGACGAGAACTGAACCTGAAATCCACTGACGCCGGCCAGCGTTCCCGCCGGGGCACGGATCTCGGAGGGGTAATCCGGGAACGTCGCGATATCGTTGCCCATCAGTGCCGATGTAGTGGTGTATTGCCCTGTCGCGATCTGGACGCCGTCACCCGAGTCGCCGGCGATTTTGATCGTCGCACCTTCAATTTCCAGAATCTCTTTGGTTGTTTCCGGAACGCCTTGTGAAACCGTAGACATAGCTATCTCACGATGAATAACAATGGGTTCAAAAAGGGGTCAGATACCGTTGCCGGAACGGCCCGTAGGGTGCTTGGCACAACGGCACCTGACCCCTTTTTGAACTCGTGAAGTATCTGATAAATTGTTGGCCGATTGGGGCGGGGGACAATAATCGGCCAGACGGGACTACGCACCTTCTCGTTCCTGCGTGGCATGATGAGGTTGCGGTGGAAGCGTGTAAACCAAATTGGGGAAATGTTGCACGAGGTAGTGCAGAATCCCAGAAACCTTTACTAAGCCGGTGGGCCGGCCATCGCCGTCGACAATTGGCATTCGACGATAACCGCCAGACGACATCTTGGCGATCGCTTCGCTCACGGTTGTTTCGGTGGATACCGTGACGGGATTGCTGATCATCACTTGCTCGATCGGCACGTCGAGATCGGCACCTTCAGCTAGCAACTTCAAACCGTCGCGTTCGGTAAAAATACCAACCAACACGCCGTCACGACAAATGAGCGCCGCACCTGTCCGCAATTCCTTGAGACGATGAAGCACTTCACGCACGGTTTGCGTGGGCTCGAAAGAGACCGCTTCCGCCGGAGCGGGTTCGGTCCGATCAACCGTTTCACCAGAAAGATTTCGTTGCAGGTCCATGACCCACCCCTCAATCAACCAAACATGCTAAGGTAACCGGCGACGGCCACCCGTCACCTGTTCCAGGGATAAGTTCCCTTTCATTCTAATCATCGAACGGACAACGGCTGAAAGCCAACAATTCATGAAGGTAATTGTCGTCTAAGAGAGGAGCCGACCGATTGCCTTCGAAAAACATCCGTTCAACTCCACAAATCTACCACGCAAAGAATCATTGTAGAACCGCATCAAACAGCGTTTTATGCGATTTTTAGGCAAGGTTCAAAAGGCGGCGAGATGCCGATCCGGCCTAATCGTCCGCGGCGGGTGCCGCTCCCGGCTTCTGATAGAACTTGGTGATATCAAATGCCCCATCTCGGTTTTCGTCTTCCAACAATTTGACACGCGTTTCGAGCCGCTCAAGCTGTCGCCGCATCTTGGGGATGATCTCTGAAGCCGAATCTTTGGGCTGTGGTCGCGGCACGACGGGATAGCTGAGTTGCCGTTGCAAGGCCGAGAACAAAAACAGCGGATCCTTGTGGCGATTGGCCAACGCAATCTTGCCTTCTTTTTCGCCGAACAATATCGGTTGAGCCGCCTCGACTTGCGATTCGCCCTGGCCTCGATTTCGCGTCAAATAATGCTCGCTTGACACGTACAACAAATCGGCGAAATCGACCATGCCGAGCTTCTTACGAGTCGCCAGGATCCAGTCTCGCCACACTTCGTCGTAGATCAGGTCGCCCGCCATCGCTTGCAGTCCAAAATCGTAGCTCAGCCGGTTGCGGCACAACGTTTCGAATTGATAGAAGAACATGCCCTGGCTCGTCGCGTCCTGCGACCGATACTCGGCTTCGAATCGCAGCACCGCGATGGCAACGCGAATGTCGAACCGCCCCCGCTCGTCTTCGGCCTGTTGAAAAATGTACGATTGAAACGGCGTAAAATAGTGAGGCAACCGCGCCATCGCACCGGAGACTGCGCCCGTGTGATTGAGTTCCGTCAGCATAAAGTCGATGGCCATCGGCAGCTTGGTCGTCGACAACGCCTCGTCGCGCAACTGGGCCAACAGATCCTGAATCGGCACTCGCTCGGGAATCCGTTCGCCCAAGGTGCGAAAGAAATGAGCCTGCTCGATGTATTCTTCTTGTTCCAGCATGCTATCGCCGTTTGAGGCAAGTTTGCACGTACGACTCAATCCTGGTTTGGATTCAAGATGCTTGCGACTTTGTCGTCGATGACATTCAAGTCGAGCATCGTTTTGAGAATCCGCAGGTGTTTCTCCGCTTCCTTGACGCTCCAGCGACTGCCAAATGTCCACGAGCGTTTTTCAAGGAAGAAAAAATGTTTGAGGAAAAATGGGTACGGCGCGAGTCGGCCATCGATCAAATCGTCTTTGCCCGTCGCCGTGAAGAATGCTTGAACGTCGATTGCGGCCTGTCGGATGTATTCTTCATCTTCCGTCGCGTAGATCATGCCGGCGAGTGCCGCACGTTTCACCCACGGATTCTTGCTTTCGACGAAAGGAACGACCTGTTGTGCGTTGTCCTTCGTCAGAATCGGGGCGACTTGGATTAGCAGCTCGGTTTGTCGCGCGGTGGATTTCTCATCGACAAGTTCACTGACGATCTCTGCTTCCAAAACACGCTTGGCTTGCTCGCCATCCTTGACGCGTTTCAACGAGCGGCGATGGGCAGGAACAACGCTGACGACCGAATATTTGTTCGTGCCGTCGACTTGATCACTTCGTAAGACGAGGATACATCGCACGTCCTTTTCAAGTTGGACCAAATCGTGCGGCCAGTCGAAGTGAGACAAGTTGATATCCAATCGGCTCATGCCGTATTTTTGCTCACCGAGAATGACGCTCGTGATGTCGAATTCAATGTTGACGCGCGGTGCCCCTCTGAGTCCAATCACCGGGTCATCTTCGAGTTTCTTGATTTGGCCGGCCACGATCAGTTTCGGGGCGTGGCCTGCTGCATAGATCGCGTGGTCAAGACGTTGATTACCGACGGTGATATAGGCTGACGCCGAATGACTAAGAATGCACAATATGATGAATGATGTCAGTGCTCGCATCATGTGGCTCCGATCGAGATTAGATAACGCGCGTCTTAATGAAAGCTGCTGAAATACTAGCAGCGCGCAGGTTCGCTGTAATTGGTTGTTCGTTG
>CAYFJO010000054.1:0-38408 GCA_964343305.1 uncultured Pirellulaceae bacterium
CTGGCAGAGCCAGTGGCACACGATCCCAAAATTGAAAGTTGACAAAGCACTAGAACTGAAAATAGATGAACGGTTCGGTGTTCACGGCGGCCAGCGAAATCGCCAGCGCATAGACGACGCCCAGCAGGATGGCAAACAACCATTCGGGCAATCGATACACGTAATCGAGCGGCGACCAGCGTGATGCGATCCAATGCACGGCGGCTAATGCGACGAGCGATCCCCAAACCCAAGGCGGTGCGATGAAGGTGCCAGATGGATTGAGGAACAGAAACTTGTTGCAAAACACCATGGCCGTTTGCCAATCCGGAGCCCGGAAAAAGATCCACAGCAGGCACACCCACGACAAGGTTAACACCGGTCCAACGAACCGCATCGGTTTTTTTTCGCCGACGGAGCTTTTCCAAATGCGGTGAACGACCAGCGCCGCGCCGTGTAACCCGCCCCAGACAATAAACTTCCACGATGCACCGTGCCACAGCCCGCCTAGCAACATCGTCAGCATCAAGTTGCGCCACACAAACCACGTTGGCCCGCGACTGCCGCCCAGCGGGATATACAAATAGTCGCGCAGCCACGTCGACAAACTGATGTGCCAACGATGCCAGAATTCGGTGATGTTGCCGGCGAGATAGGGAAAGTTGAAATTCTGTGGCAGTTGAAATCCAAGCATGCCCGCACAGGCGATCGCCATGTCGCTGTACGCCGAGAAGTCGCAATAAATCTGCACGGCGTACAGCAGCATGATCGCCCAGATGAACGACGACGCAAAACTCGCGGGATCGGCGCTGAGCACCGGGTCGGTGGCAAAGAACGGATCAATGAATCCCGCAATGCGATCCGAGATGCAACTCTTCTTAACGTACCCGATGACAAACAACGTCAGGAAAACACGCCAGCGAATGGTGTTGAATCGCCTCGGTTTGTCGACCTGCGGCAGAAATTCTCGGGCTCGCACAATCGGTCCGGCGATCAATTGTGGAAAGAAGGCCACGAACAGAGCAAAGTCCAGCAGATTGCGGCGCGGCTTGAGCTTGCCCAGAAAGATGTCGATCGTGTAACTCATCGTTTGGAACGTGTAAAAACTGATGCCGACAGGCAAAATGATCTCGAGGGTTGATGGCAAAGCGGGCAAACCGAGCCATCCAAGCATCACCGCCGCCGAGTCGACAAAAAAGTGGAAATACTTGAAGAAGCCAAGGATGCCGAGATTGGTTGCCAAGCTGAGGATCAACCACCTGCGCCGCCCGGCCGTTGATTCACTCTTCCAAATGGCCAACCCCGCCACGTAGTCGACGGCGGTCGAGATCAGAATCAAACTGAGGAATCGATAATCCCACGACGCGTAAAAAATATAGCTGCAAATCAACAGCCAGGATTTTCGCACACCATAGCCGCGCAGCAGCCAGTGAATGGCAAACACGATTAGAAAGAAAAGCAGAAACAGAGGGTCGGAAAAGATGAGCAACCGAGGTTGAGAAAACTGCATGGCTTCACACACCCTACTCCATCAACTTAGCCATGTCTTTGGCAAAGAGCCTGGTGAATTCGGCAGCACCTTGTTTGTTCAAATGCCCGCGGTCCCAGTAGTTGTCTCGGATGTAGATCGCTGGGTACTGTTGCGGGTGGTTATACGTCAGCACGTCTTCCAGCAAATCGCGGTCTCGCAGTTCATTCAAATCCGGCGTTCCGAATCGGACGTTCGGCAAAACATAGATCGGCTTGATTCCTTGCCGTTTGATCTTCGTTTGCTGATGAAGTTGTGCCGTGAGATTGAATCGTTCGAGTGTTCCGAGGACAGCGTTTTCTTCTGGGATTTCAGCGACTTGCTCGAGGAACAACTCGTACAGCCGCACTTCGCCGCGGCCATCCATCGGGACGAAGGCGTTGCGGAAGTACTGGCGGCGCCCTGCATAAGCCGGATCACGCTCGTCATCCAGCGCGATGAATCCGCTGTGGCGTTCGATCATCCTTTTTCGCCATTGATATTCGCCGGGATGCTCGTTGGCCAACGAGATCCAACGTGTCGCACCGCCGTGGTTGGTGTACTTGGCGCAAAAATTGGAAAGATGCGTCGACCACCACTCAATCTTCTTTGCCAACGGAGCATCGACCAGCCAGATTGTTCGACAAGCTGAAATCGTTTGACTGGGTGTGTGCCAATGAATCGTACGGTCGTGTGTCGCGATCTTTTCAAGGATCGTCGGATCCCACGACATAAGTTCAATGGCGACATGTTTCAACCGCTGAGGTTGCATCGCCAACAACTCGTCCACAAACACGTCGATTTCGTGTGCCCGGTGATAGGGCAAACCAAAGTTGAACGATCGAAGGCGGTGACCGTAGCCTGCAATCTCCTGGTCAAACAGCCGTGCATCAAAGCAACGATACACACGGCTTGTTCCCAGAAAGACGATGCCGAATTCGTCTTTGTGCTGTTTGAAATAATCGAGCTTGGCGCGGAGGACCACATCCAGAGACTGAGGTGGCACGAGAAAGCAAGTGACAACACCGAAGGCCACCAGGAAAAGCGCAATATTGCGCAGCCCGCGGACAAATGAAAGTGGATGTTGGATTGAGCCGTTTGCCTTATCCATGACGAAAGGTTAATTCAACGCCCGTATTCAATCCAGAGCGACGGTTCAATTCGGCGAAATGTACCAAAATCACATAATTGGGTGATTGGTGACTTAGCCTTCCCTGTATTAGAATTGACTTTGTTATTATACTTTTTTGTTTTTCCCAGGGAGTTTCATTAAGGAGAGGTGATGAAGTCTCGAGTGAAATTGTCTCCCCACGGTTTTACACTTGTCGAACTGCTGGTGGTGATCGCAATCATTGGTGTTTTGATTGCTCTGCTGTTGCCTGCCGTGCAAGCTGCCCGTGAAGCTGCCCGTCGTTCACAGTGCGTCAACAATCTCAAACAAATTGGGATCGCGTTGCACAACTACAATGACACGTACAAACAATTGCCATTCAAGTCTCACTCTCATACTACTGACACTAGTCGAGCTGACTATCGAAAGCGAAACGGGCAAGAAAGAACTCTAAATGGAAGTCGTGGTTCCGTACTGGTCAAGATTCTTCCGTATATGGAACAATTAGCATTGTACGATGCGATTAAGGACGACAGAAATAATTTTCGCGAACGATATGGCATTCGCAATCGCTACAACGATGTGAACAATAACGGCGCTCAAGAGTTGCCCAAAGAGCAATACTTCACCGACATTCATATTCCTGGTTACTGGTGTCCTTCCGTGGACAGCCCCAAGTGGGAAAGCAATGACGCAGGCCATAATGCTAGGCACGCACTTGCCTGCTATTCCGTCAACATCGGTGCCCAGAACATCGCAAGGTCCGATGGAGGTTGCAACTCCAGTGATCCGAACCTAGTTGGCCCATTAATCGAATCTCGAGGTGACTTTTTTGACGTGCCGGGTAATACAAACCCCGGCGCCGAAGAATTAGCTGGAGAATCCCAAGGGTCCGTACCCGCTCGAATTTCAGGGCCTTTCTCCAACTGTTATTATGGTGCCACATTCGGCGAGATCACTGACGGGTTGGCCAACACTTTCTTGGTTGGTGAAGTTACACCGAATCGCCTGGAAGCGAACTGGGATTTCAGTTGGATGATGGGATTCTGGTGGCACCAGTCGGCGGGAACAGGCGCTCCCTGTAATGCTCCAACTCGCCCCTACGGCGGCAACGCCATTGCACCACACTCCAGCATCGATCCTACCGGAACCTTGCTCAATCACGTATGTACGAGTCCGGATGACAACATTTACTCATGGGGTTTTAAGTCGGTCCACGCTGGCAACGGCTGTAACATGCTGCTTGGTGACGGCTCGGTTCACTTCTTTTATCACAGTGTTGACTACACGGTCTGGCAACGATTTGGCAGCCGAAAAGACGGACAACTAGTCAAGTTGCCAGGCAAAGGATAAGCGCGGGCCAGTCGGACATCAAAATGGACAGGCGATCACGATTCTGTGGTCGCCTGTTTTTTTGTTGATTTGGATTGTGCTGAGTGGGCGCTGTGTCGCCCAGCCACTCCAAAAACTCAAGATTGGCGGAGCACTGGGTTGCGGATGTCACCTTAAAAGGTGATTTGCCCTACTGTCGTGCCGCGAACTCTTGCAACATTTCGGCTTTGTGCCTAGTATCCACTTTCTAATATCTTTTATAATTCCTTTATTTTAGGGGAGTCATTCTATGAACCATTGGACTCAGAGGAAGGGTTTTACACTTGTCGAACTGCTGGTGGTGATCGCAATCATTGGCGTTTTGATTGCTTTGCTTTTGCCCGCCGTGCAAGCTGCCCGCGAAGCTGCCCGCCGTTCGCAATGCGTCAACAATCTCAAACAAATTGGGATCGCGATGCACAACTACAATGACACCTACAAACATCTTCCATACAAGTCTCATGGCCGTGACGGCTTGGATGGTAGAAAACGGAATGGCCAGGAGAGATTTTATAGCGGGAATCGTGGTACGGTGTTTTTCAAATTGCTTCCTTATATCGAACAACTAGCGCTGTACGATGCCGTAAAAGACGATCGAAATAACTTCCGCGAACGATTTGGCATTCTCAACCGATACAACGATGTCAACCACAATGGCATTCAAGAGTTGCCCAAAGAGCAGTACTTTAGCGACATCCATATTCCTGGATTCTGGTGTCCCTCGGTTGACGGCCCCAAGTGGGAAGACAACGATCCGGGCCATAACGGCAAACATGCACTTGCATGTTACGCAGCAAATATCGGTGCGCAGAATGTTGTAGATGGTGGCGGCGGTTGCAGTTCCGATGATCCCAGCGAAGTCGGTTCGTTGATCGTATCCCGGGGTGACTTCTTCGACGTGCCGGGCAATTCAAACCCGGGGGTCGAGCGAGAGGGCGGACATAACGCCGCGTCGAACCCTGCCC
This sequence comes from uncultured Pirellulaceae bacterium, assembly GCA_964343305.1. Lineage (GTDB taxonomy): Bacteria > Planctomycetota > Planctomycetia > Pirellulales > Pirellulaceae > CAYFJO01. Next base: position 4,934 of record CAYFJO010000054.1, read on the forward strand.
GGATTTCTGGCCCGTTTTCGAACGTCTATTATGGTGCCACATTTGGCGAAATCACTGATGGCCTGGCGAACACTTTCTTGGTAGGTGAAATTACCCCGAATCGCACGGAAGCGTCTTGGAATGACAGTTGGATGTTTGGACATCGAAAGGGGCAATCGGCAGGAACAGGGGCGCCCTGTAATGCTCCAGTTCGTGCACGAGGCGGCAATGCGGTTGCACCGCACGCGAGCATCGATCCAACCGGAACGCTGCTAAACCATGTGTGCACGAGTCCCAGTGACAACATTTACTCCTGGGGCTTTAAATCCGTGCACTCAGGTAATGGCTGCAATATGCTGCTCGGTGACGGCTCCGTTCACTTCTTCTACCACAGTGTTGACTACACGGTCTGGCAACGATTTGGCAGCCGCAAGGACGGCCAGCAAGTGAAGCTTCCAGGCAAGGGTTAGTTTCGGGATCAATCGAGAACGTTACGAGCACCCGCTGTGTGGCAGAAAGGCCACTGGGGCGACTCGCGAACGACGAGACCTACTGGAAGGGTAGTGGAATCGGTCCGTTCTCCGTCTCCTCTCTGGGCTCCATTGTGACGGAGAATTCTTGTTCCATTGCCGGCCTGCTCGGCGCGGGCATCGGGAGTCGCATTGTGATATATTGGTGCTCCCGTTTCGCGCGTCTCGACGCCGGTGAATCGAATTCAATGAAGGATTCAGGACATGTCTGACCAGTTCGATCCTTATTTCAAATGGCTCGGCATCCCACCAGACGAACAACCGCCGCATCACTATCGCTTACTCGGACTGCCTTTATTTGTTAACGATCTGGACGTGATTGAAAACGCGGCCGATCAACGAATGGCGCACATTCGCAATTATCAAGCGGGCAAACATTCGCAGTATTCCCAGAGAGTCCTCAACGAACTCTCTAGCGCGCGGGTGACATTGCTCAATCCGGATTTAAGGGCTGCGTACGACCAGCAACTGCAAACCCAAACGGCTGCGTCGCAAGAAACGTCTCTGCCCGACACGCCCGCAGCAGCAGCGTTTCCCGATCTAACGCAAACGGACTACAGTGCACCGATGAACCAAGCTGGGACAGCAAACGCCGCCTTCGAACATCCTTCATTTCCTCAACAGCCGTTCGTGCAATCGAAGGCCCCAGCGCGACGCCGCTCAAAATCGATACCGAACTGGGTGCTTCCCATAGCGATTAGCGGAGGCAGTGTTTTGATTTTGATCGTGATTGCCATTGGCGTGTTCAACCGGGGTGGAAGAACTTCGGGCGATGGCCAGCAGCCAACCAACGATTCATCGCCGCTTGCAAATGTGAATGATGCTTCATCGCCCACTCCACCAAGTCAAGCAAACACAAGCGATGATCCGGTTCGCGACACGGAGGTACGAGTTCCCACACCGAATAACGGGAACCCTTCGACGGATTCAGGAAATAACGTCCCTCCAAACGTTCCGATGCCAACTTCAACCAGCCAGGCCGGGATGGTTGGGCGAATCAAAGTCGACGGGCGCGATGTCGGCGTTCTTGTCCAGTACCACGCTGGCCAGTGGCTTACAAATCATCAAGTCGTGCAATGGCTGTTCGATCACGACGTTCCCTTCAATCTGTCCACCAACAAACTATCTGTCGAATTGCAAGGAGGTTTTTCTTTGTCCAAGCCATCGAAATTGAGCGTCTATCATGTCGGTGGCGGTTCAACGGGTGGAGTTTTGACGCTGGCGATTGACGACGAAAATCTAGGGGCCGTCGGCGACGATCGAAGTGGACACGCAACCTACGAAGTCGAACTGGTAGAAGGCACGCACAGAATCCATTGGCAACTCAGAGGCGGTGATTTGGAATGTTGCCAGATCCAATTGACGGATGAGAGTGGAAGCGTCGTGCCGGTCGAGCACAATGCGGAACTACTTACCGCCGTTGGATCTCATGATGGTGATGACAAGGTGCAGTTGGGAGAGCCATCCAGGTCCGACACGGCGCGAAAAGCCGCCAAGTGGATCCTCTCCGCCGGCGGACGAATCCGCGGCATTCGCTACGAAAATCAGAAGTTTCTGGGAACCAGTGTAGGGCAGGAAAGCGAAATCCCCACAGGATTTTTTCAAGTTCGAAACATCTACTTCGATAACGTGACCAATCAGATTACCGGCGAAGAGTTTCAGAATCTGTGCAAGGTTGACACAGTCGAATACATCAGCGGAAAACATTCCCACATTCGCGATGGTCTGAGCCACCTGGCTGATTTTGCGTCGTTGCATGTCCTGGATCTCTCACTTTCGGACCAAATTGCAGATGAATCACTTCGGCATGTGGCCGCGATTCCCAATCTTCGCGAGTTGATCCTTACAGAGACGAGGATCACAGATCTGGGTTTCGCTAACTTGGCGGACCAATCGACTATTTCCATTCTGAGAATTGAGGACACATCGATCACCGATGCCGCCGCCGACCATCTATCAAGGATGCAGTCGATCAAAACTCTCGATCTCTCAAAAAACAGCGAACTTACGGAACAGTTTTTTTCAAAGTTGCGGGCGTTGGAGTCACTACAAGTTCTTCACCTGCGGAATTGCAATCTCTCCGATGAGACGATGTCGCACATTTCTGACATCCCCTCGCTTGTGCGGCTCTATCTTGACGATGCGACATTCAACGAAGACGGACTCGCCGGGTTTAAGAGATTGACGAAGTTAATCAGTGTCGCGGCTCTTCGCACGAACTTGTCCGACAAAGCACTCGGTCATTTTGGTGCGTGTCCGGCCCTCGTCGACTTAAGCGTCAGTGTGAATCCAAACATTACGGATGCGGGGCTCGATTCGCTTGTTGGGCTAAAGAAATTCCGACGCCTCACGGCTGTAAATACCAGCATCACAAAATCAGGCGCTGACAAATTCAACGTGGCAATGCCAAATTGCAAGGTTTACCTCGGCCTAAAGTAAGCGGACCCGCTCCGTTTCAGATCCATTCGTCCCAACGCTCGCCATCGATGTCGGGTGGAATGTCTGAACCCAGAAATCCAAAACTTGGGTTGCCATCAGGCATCGTGTTCCCCAAACGCGGCGGCGGTGGGTTGAATTCATCGGGCAGGGTGTCTTTTCGTTTCACCGCGGACGTGTTGGGTTCCGTGATGTCCGTCAACACCAATCCAACGTAGGCCACAATCACCAAACCAACGATGAAAAAGATCGCGCCAAAAAACAACGCGGCGGGTTCCGTTGGTTTGATTTCCAGCGAGCGCAGCAGCGTTAAATCAATCGCGACGATCGCCATAAAGCCAAAGATGGAAACAAGTCCAAAACGGCGTTGACGAAGCAACCGCCGGATCGCTCGGACGTCAATTAAGTCCAACGTGGCGAAAACGCCACAGGCAAGGCACAGAACCACCGCGATGCCACTAAACCCAAGTGAAATCCACAGGATCTCTTCAACCAAACCGCCAACCAAATTCATGGGAACCTCGTTTTTTCTGTTGCGACATTATTGTAACGAGGGAAAGCGGAAGATATCAGCGGCGATGCGAAGCGCCCCGGAATTCTCTTTTTATAGCATTCCAGCCCACTTTCGTAGGCCCCATTCCGTTGCGATGATCGCGACGAACACGATGGCGAAGATGAGGGCAATGTACCATTGTCCCCAGATCGAAATCGGCGGCATGGATGCAATCTGTACCTGGCGGCCTTCGGGCAGATCTTTGATGAGTCGATCCGCCGTCTTGATGGTATAAAACTTGCCTCGCGATTTTTTTGCTGCCAGCTTCAGGTCCGCCGAATCCATTTCGAGTTGCGCTTGTTCACCCGGCGGCGCAACGACGGTGAACTTGAGCGACGGTGGCGTTCCTTCCAACGTCGGCGTGGCCACCCAGAGGTTGTAATTGCCCTCGGCCAGGCCGCTCATCGTGCCTTCGAAGATGCCCCGCGACGTCGCTTGGCGGCGAAGTTTGATATGTCGCCGACGACCGCCTTCGCGTTCCATCACAACGGTTACGCCATCATCTTGCGGCGGCGCCAGTCGGTCGTCGAAAAACTTGACTCGCAAACTGACCGGTTCGCCGCGTCGATATTTTTCACGGTCCGATGTGATCTCGGCAGCGCGCGAGCTACCCAGTAGTTTCGAGCGACTGAGGTAGCGGATTGTTTGAATCCAATACCGCGAGAAATACTTGTCGCCCTTGCGAAACCGCCAACGATTCGTTTCGTCGGTCGAGTGGAAGACCACTTTGCCCGCGCCAACATAGTGCATCGAAATGACGGGCAGGTTGCGACCGTTGGTTCCGGTCAGCGTCGGGTGCTCGGCCAGGACGCGTGCCCCCGATTTCAAATCCGGTGCGTCGAGCAACCAATACAGATCGCCTAGCTCGCCCCAGATTTTTAAGTTTTCCGAAACGGAATCGCCCAGTTGCATTTGCGAACTGGTCAGCCCCATCGCCGTCGGCTGGACTTTGAATGGTTTGTCGTACGACAAGTTTGGATCGGGCGATGTCACCGCGGCAACATCGATCGGCATCAGTTCGGCCAGCGGTGAGTCCCGATAATCAACCGGCATGTGTCGCTCGCCGGCGATGAACACGATGCCGCCACCACGTTCTTTGACAAAGTCGGCGATGTGGTTCATCACCAGTTTTCCAAAACCATCAGGGTTCACATCGCCGAAGATGATCACGTCGTATTCAAACAGCTCGTCGCGTCGCACCGGAAACACGCGTCGTACTCGATCGTCTGCACCCGCGTACTTCTCGTCTGCCTCTTGCAGCACCATCGTCAATTCGATCGATTTGCCCGCCTCGCTTTGTTCCCCGCGAAGTTGCCGCCCCAACAGAATACTCAAAAAATGAAATTCAAAGCTCGGTGTTTCGCTGGCCAACAGCACGCGGATCTTTTCATCGCGGACGGCGACCATGCGCGACTGACGGTTGTTTTCCGCGTTCGCTTCGCCATCAAGCGGTTTGAAATCGACGACGAATTCAAATTCACCGGGCTCGTCAGGCCGATGCGTCAGCCGAACCGGTTGCGTCTGGCCATCCTTGCCGATCGTCACGGTTTGTTCAGACAACGTGCGCTTCTCGCCCTTCTTGCGAAGCCGCACGACGACCGTCTCGCCCTTGTATCCAGAACCGGTCAGTTTCACATCGAAGTTCACAATGTCGCTGACAAACACAACATCATCGACCAGCAAGTCACTTAATCGCAGATCCTTCGGTGGTCGATCGTCGCCCAAACCAACAATATACAACGGCACGGACTTTCGCCGCGCGTAGTCCGCCACTTCGCCGACTTTCTTCCCATCTGTTGTGATCCCGTCAGTCAACAGAATCACACCGGCCGTTGGCCGACCACGCTGGATTTCCAAAACGTCGCGCAAGCACTTCCCCAGACGGCTGTTCGTCTGCTCGGCATCCAGCGACTGAACAAACTCGGCCATCGACTCCTCTGGATCCGACTCCGCCCTTGCGGACCCGCCGATGCGGTAGATTTTTAAGTTGTACTTTTCCGACAGCAAGTTGAGCAATTTTCGGTCGTTTTCCAACAACAACACCTTCGCCAAACTCAGCCGATCGATCGTGCCGCTGCCAATCGACTCGACTCGCGACACCAGCTTCGACCGCAACCCATCGTCCGCATAATGATCCTCGAACAACATGCTCTGCGAATCATCAATCAGCACAACCATGTCCGGCAGATCCGTTCGATTGCGATGCAACATCCAACCAAACAGCGCTACGACCACCGCCACGATCAAGCAGAATCGCAGCGCGGCCAAAAACAATCGCAGCGGCAACCGCGACCGACCGCGATCCTTCAGGTACAACACAACGACAAAAACGAGTGCAACGACTGCAAACAGAAACAGCACCGCAGGCGCCCACATCCACGTTGGCTCCAACGAGTATTCCAGTCCTTCGCCGATTTTTGTTTCAGACCCTGACATTTTTTACACGCTTGCCCCTCGTGCCCGCCCAAAGTGATACGCCAGAAACGACTCACAAAACAGCAGCAGCAAGACCAGCACTAAAACATATTGAAAAAGCTGCGATCGATTGGTCGACGGCAATTGCGGTTTTTCGAGGTCGTCGATTTTGTAATCTGATTGGAATTGGCTGGGCAACAGCTCGGCATCAAACCTTTCCAGATTGCTTTCACGCGTGTTCACATTCACGGCGTAGTATCGGGTATCAGATTGTGATTTCCCAATCTGCGCTTCATAGATTCCGCTTTGCCAAGTCCTGCCGTAAATCCACCGGCTGTCTTCGCCGTCCACACTCATCTTGACACTTTCCTCGCGGCCACTTGGTTTGACAATCTTCAGTGGCACATCGCCTAACGTATCATGGGCCACGCCTTGGATGTCTTCGCCGACCAGGATCGTTCGGTCCGCCGTACGCCCTCGCACGGCCAACGAAAGCATTTCCTGAACCAGCGGCACAAAACTGGGCCACGTGTGAAACTCCGTCCATTGCGTCGGTGGGTCGGTCAGCCGGTCGAACGATTTTCCCGACACGGCACTGGCGTAAACAATCACTTGCCCGCGTCCGATCTTCTCTTCGACGATTGCTGGGTCTGCTGTGTCGAAAGTCATTGCAATCTCCGACGTCGTCTTGTCGACAGGCTTCAGGTGGATGTATCGCCAAACCGGTGTGTTGATCAGCCCGGACTTGGGATGGCCACGAAACGGAGCCGCAATCGAGTGGCGATATTCCAGCGGGTTGAATTGATGTTTTCGGTCGCCGACGACACTCTCAAGCCGCACCGGCAGAACACGTTTGCCCTTTTTGTTGTCGACGAGATATTCGTTGTAACTGTCCGCCTGAACAAGATCGCCTAGGAAAAACACGACCCCACCACCGCTGGCCAAATACTCGTGCAACACGGCAGCTTCGTCGCTACCGAATCGACCAACATTACACACCAGCACACAATCGAACTCGTTCAAGTTTTCTTCCAGAATCGCGTTCTCTCCGGCGACCTTCGGTGTCACACGCGGCCGATTCGATTTCGATGGCTCCAGCGCGACACCAACATGCTTCGCCGCGCCCGCCTTGCCTTCGACGCACAACGCCGAGATCGATTCGCGCACTGGCACGCTCAACCAACGATGGTTGTCCACACTCAGCGGGTCGCCCTGCACACGGACTTCAATATGATGTTCTCCCGGCGCGGTGAACCGGTGGGTAAACGTCGCCGCCGCGCGGCCATTGGCCGGGACATCCACCTGCTGGTCATCCACGCGTTGCCCATCGACAAGCAACTCGACAGTTTGACCCGTCGCTTGCTGAGCGCCAAAGTTCTGCACTTCCACCTGAAACCGAGCATCGCGCCCGATCGTCATCAGCGAATCGAGCAACTCCAATTGCGTTACCGCCAAGTTCGTCTGGTCAGAGTCTCCAAGATCGAACAACACCAACGACGCTCGCTCAGACAGGCTTGTCACGCGCGTTCGGCATTCCGTCGAATCAACCGCATCCCAAGTCGTTCTGCCCAGGTCCGTAAATATACAAACCTTGCGATGCACCAGCCGGGGATGTCTTTCATCAGCCGCTTGCACGATCTTTTCAACTTCGGCCAATGTTGACGACAAACTAGCCCCGCCATGCGGCAGTTCAAGGTTATCGATCTCTTCCAGGACGTCCTCACGCGCGAATGCTGGCCTGCGAATCACGACCTGCGGCGGGTCGCTCATCATGACCAACGTAAAACCATCGCCCTGCGTGCTCTCGTCGACCAGTTGCGCGGCGAGGTCCTTGGCAACTTCAAACCGCGTCTCGTCCGATCGCTTGTAATCCATCGAATACGATCCGTCGAACACCAAGACCCAATGCGTTTGCCCGCCCGCACCGAGTCCCGGTGCAAACGTCGGAGCGTTCGGCAACAACGGATCGGCCAGCGCCACAGCGAGGGCCAACAAGATCGCCACGCGGATCAACAGCAAGATCAATTGTTCAACGGTAATCCGCCGCGAGTTCTTCTTCATCGCAGCCAGCAGATACTCCATCGCCGCCCAAGCCATCTCTTGATACCGCCGTCGGTTCCACAGATGAATGATGATCGGGATTGCAGCCGCTAAGCCCCACAGCAACATCCACCCGCTACCAAACGGAAAAAAACTCATTTACTTCACCCTGGCCATTCGAGACGCGATGAAACTCGACAGCGTCAAACCCAAGTTTTGATCCGTCCGCATCAATTGATAATCCATCTGCTGCGTTTGGCAGCCCGTTTGCACTTCGCGGCGATACCCATCGAACTCCTGCAAATACGCCCGCCGCAGTGACGCCGGATCGGCCAACAACTCGGGCATTTGCTCCATCCCTTTGAACAGCGTCAAATTCTGAAACGGAAACTCAAGTTCCGCCGGATCCAGCACGTGCATCAAGATCACATCGTGTCGCCGATGCCGAAAGTGTTTCAACCCCGCCATCATGGACGACACATCGTCGAACAAGTCACTCAGAATCAGCACCACACCACGCTTCGTCAATCGCTCGGCCAATTCATGAAAAATCGGCCCGGTCGAGGTCTTTGCACCCGCCGGCGAGTTCTCCAGAACGTGCATGATCTGCTGCAACTGAGCGGGACTGCTGCTGGGCTTGATAAAACTGCGAATCTCATTATCGAACGTCGCCAGCGAAATCGAATCCTGCTGTTGCAGCACCAGCCATGCAAACGACGCAGCGATGCACTGCGCGTATTCAAATTTCGACATCGGCGAATTGGGTGCCCGATACCGCATGCTCTCGCTCGTATCGAGCACGAGATAACAAATCAGATTCGTCTCGTCCTCATACTGTTTCAAATACACCTTGTCCGTGCGGCCGAACACTTTCCAATCGACGTAACGCAAGTCGTCTCCCGGCGAATATTCTCGATGCTCAGCAAATTCGATCGAAAAACCATGATATGGGCTGCGATGCAAACCCGAGACGTAGCCTTCAACGATGTGCTGCGCGCGAAGCTGCAAACCTTGCAACTTGGCCAACGTCTGAGGATCCAAATACGATTGTGATTCCAAGATCGGTCTCCGAAATACTTACCTTACAGGAATTCCACACAATGCTTCATCGATTCGGCCGTTTGCGTTCTCCAAAGATGAGTCAAGCCAAGAATGACCTCGCCAATCGTTCTGTGCCGTGGATGGCAGAACGCAATTCCAGCATGTTCTCGGCCGTCGGATCCTAAACTCAAAAGATCGTCGTCGTGGGTGAAAAATACACGGTTATGGTTATGAGCGAATGCCAGTTGAGCTTCGTCGGTTGCACCGACGAGCCCCGCATCTTTCGTGGTCGTAACATCAATCCCTCGGAGTCGAAGCCCATTGGCAACCGCACCATTCACGTTCTCGTCAAGATGAAACCGAGTCTCCATCGTTGCTCGTCTCGTTAGTGGAAGCGGTGTCTTCCAACTTGCGTTTCCATTCTTCAGCGGCTTTCTCCGAATCGCGAATCTGCTGATCGATGTCCAACTGATTCGCGTAGTAAAAGGCGAGCGCCGCGTGCACATCCGAAAGGGTCAGATGCGGAAAGTCATTCACGATTTCGTCTGGCGATTGTCCTTGCTCTGACCAGATAACAATGTCCGACACGCTGATTCGTGTGCCAGCAATACACGGCTTTCCGCCCCGAATTCCGTCCGTTGAGATGATTCGTTCTGAAAGTGGCTGGATCATAGCTCTCCTCGCTTTAAAGCTCGCACCTCAATGATACGCTTTGTACCCCAAACCCGCCGACACTTTCGCTTTCCGTTTCTTCCGAACAGGTTTTCGTTTTGACATCTCCGACACTTCCAGTACAAGTTCATCCGCACGAGTTTTGTGGGAGTCATATTTCTAGTAGGAACGATTATCCCGCTTCGGCCGAGCGAAACACGTCGGGGAGTTTGCCGCCATCGCCGTCTTCGATCACCGGTGTACTGTCGATCAACCGCTGGATGATTTGGTCCGGCGTGATGCCTTCGGCGTCCGCTGCAAAGTTGGTTTTGATGCGATGACGCAGGACTGGTTTGGCAACGGCTCGAATGTCTTCTGAACTTACGTAGTTGCGACCTTGCAGGATGGCGCGGGCTTTCGCCCCCAGCACGAGATATTGACTCGCTCGCGGGCCCGCTCCCCACATGATGTATGACTGGATGAAGTCTGGCACGTCTTCCTTGCCAGCACGAGTCATGCGAGCCAGATGCAGGGCATAGCGGGCAATGTGGTCCGCGACGGGCACCTTGCGGACGATCTTGGTCAGGTCAGCGATCTGGTCGGCGTCCAGCGTGGCGGTGATCGTCGCTTCGACGTCGGTCGTTGTGCGTTTGACGATGTCAAGTTCCTCTTCTTCGCTCGGATAGTCGACCATGACCATGAACATGAAGCGATCGAGTTGTGCTTCGGGCAACGGATAGGTGCCTTCCTGTTCGATCGGGTTTTGCGTCGCGAGCACAAAGAACGGTTGTGGCAAAACGTGTTTTTGTCCCCCGGCGGTGACTTGTTGTTCCTGCATTGCTTCCAGCAATGCGGCTTGTGTCTTGGGCGGTGTGCGGTTGATTTCGTCAGCCAGAATGACGTTGCCGAAAATCGGACCCTTGAGGAAACGAAACTCGCGCGATCCCGTGGATTTATCCTCTTGAATGACTTCCGTGCCCGTGATGTCCGACGGCATCAAGTCGGGTGTGAATTGAATGCGGTTAAATTCCAGGGACAGTGCATCGGCAACACTGCGAATCATCAGCGTCTTGGCCAAGCCTGGCACGCCGACCAACAGGCAATGCCCGCGTGCAAACAATGCGACCAACAGTTCTTCGATCACCTCTGCTTGGCCCACGATCACTTTCGAAAGCTCACGAGTGATCTGCTGGTAGGCTTCGTTGAGTCGCTCGACTGCTTGGAGATCGTCGTCTTGAAGCATGATAGTTCCTTTGTTTAATTTTCACGCAGAGGCGCGAGCATCATTTGCCATCATCTGAATCGTTCTTAATCGCATAAAGTTTGTCAGGTCCCGCGATCAACAGCACATCATCGGCCAACACCAGATTGCCTGTACCAACCGCCATGTTGGCAAATTGAATTGGCTGTCGAGTTAGTCGCGGCAAACGTGTGTCAGGTTCAATTCGCTGATCAAACACAAGAATCGATTCGCGGGTCGGCCAAACCACTCGACCGCCCGACAAAATCCCGCGGCCGTAACCATGCGGCGTTGGCCGCCCGATTCCTTTCTTCGCGCCGCCACGTTTCGCTGGGAACTGCGCTGCCGTTTCGCCGGTGAACACATCGATCCAATACAAGTAAAGTCCGCTGGCAATCAAATGATTAGCGCCAACTCCGAGCAAATGAATCGCGTCAACGTTCGAATTCTCCCAGATGGGCCGGCCACTGACCGAGTCTAATGCAAAAATCTGATCACAATCCGCCGGTGCAACAACAACCATGTCTTGGTGACAAAGACACGGATTCAAATCGCGAAAATAATGCAAGTCACTTCGATCCGGATTGGTGGGACGCAACGGCGATCGCGGGTATCGCGTCAGCCATTTGATATCGCCAATACTCGGCTCGATCGCGGCAACGGCACCCATGTTCGTATTGCAGTAGATCGTCCCCTCGTGCATCGAAAGCAGCACGTGGGTGACCTCATCCAACTCGCCACCCGCCGGCGTCTCGGCGTTGCAGATCTTCGTGCGCCACACTGGCGGTCGTTGCAAAATGTCATCGGACAACTGCACGGCCGGCAACGGATAACAAGCGACATGCAACTCAGGCAAAGCACCTTCGCGCGTCGTGTATCGCATCGCCACATAAAGCCGCGAGCCGTCTGAAATCGGAGCCCCTTCAAATTCCCAGCGCACATCTCTGTCAGGCAAAATCGGAAACTCCGGCAGCATCTTACCTTGCTTGGCCAAGTCGATGCCGACCAAATAACTGCGTTGCGTACGTTGTCGCTGCTCCTTCGCATCGCGCGAGCCTGTGACAACGTCGCCCAACCGACCAAACACTTTGTTGCCATGCGCCGTCATCGTAAAACGCGGCGCGCCAAGATGGGGCCGGCGAGGCGACGGAAACGCCTCAAACTCTCGCGCCTGTTCGTCGCCACCAGCGCTGGGATAGATTTCCTGACGAAACTGCTCGCCATCTTCACCGCCAATGAAACCCCAAACCGGCTCGACATCTCGCAGCCGATGAGCCAAAATCCGCTTCGATGTGTTCCACAGCACCAAGTCGCCGACGACCAGCGGATGATAACTCAATGCCCCACGGCCATCTTCTGCGATCCGTGGCCTGCCGAGCCCAACAAATTCACGCTCAGTCGAAACCGGCAACAGGTCCACCTGCCAAATCGCTGTGGGACGGAAATCAAGGTCGCGCCGTCCATTTGATGATCGACTTGTCGAACCCGCGAACGTTGGCCACCCCCGTGCGTTCGGAACAACATCCCAGCCACGACTCACCTCGATCAACGTCTTCAGTTGCTCGTGATAAACACCGGTCTTGCCACCAATTTTTCCCTCGGCATCCGGGTGCAACTTTTGTAGCAGTGTGCGTTCAATCTCCGCCCGCTCATGATTGCCTTCCAAAATCGAAGCCAGCACCAAGCGAGCACGCACATCAGCTAATTCCAAATCGGTGTCCGGATACGCCAGCCAAGAATCAAACTGCGGCTCGACAACGAGCGGCTTCAAATCGTCCCACTTTTCGTCCAAATCAACGTCGCGAATCGCCAGCCACAATGGTCGAGCGGACCAACGACCCAGCGTTTCGTCTGCTGTTTTCGGAGCCCGAAGTTGACGATCGATTCGTTCCAAGTAACCACGAGCTTTGGCGAACTCGCCGCGTTCCAACGCAATTTCACTCAATTGAAACAACGCATTGTCGCCGTAACTGCTGACAAACATCTGCTCAACAATCCGCCGCAACAACATGTCGTCACGCCGCCGGACCGCATCGTCGTACCACCGCCGAGCCAACGGATCAACACGCCGCCGATAACTAGCCAACGCTTCCGGAGCCAATCGATGTGCCATTGCGAGTCGCAAATGACACAACTCTCGCACTGGCACATAACACGTGTAACCGTGCTGCGAGGTCCAATCATCCGCCTTGATTGCGAGCAGTTTCTCGCCCTCGTCTTCCAACACACGCCGAATCGTCTCGACTGCTTCCTCGATCTGCCCATCTTCAATAAACTCATCAGCCCGAACCAGATCCGCTCCTTCGGCCGTCTCGATGTGAACCGAAAGTGAATACTCACGGCTATCAATCTGACCGCGCGCGCCACCGACCATTACATGAACAAGCACGGCGAAAAAGAAAAGTCGTGGCATCAATCCAGTATACGCGTCACGACGATTTTGAGAAAGAAACCTGTTCGCACGAGCCAATCAATACCTCGCGCATTCTCATCCCCTGCCAGCTTGGTCTGGCAGGAACGCACGTTTACCAGTTAGCTCATCCTCACCACCAAGCAAGACCCCTGCCTGCTCGTCAGGCAAGTGCACAAGTCTCGCCCTCGATTATAACCTATTCACGCGCGTATCGATCAGTCATCCTCGTTGACCTGGGCCGCTTGCCACAATTCGCGGAATTTATTCGCCACGTACGGATTCAGTGTATCCGCGTAGTCGGCGGGCAACTGATTGACGCGAATCAGTTGAATGACGTCGTCAAAGTCGCGCGGTCGATGTGCCGTTGTCATTCCGCTGGCAAGTTTCAATTCCAACAACGTCTTCAGCGACACGTAGGGGATGCCATCCTCGTCGACTTCTGCGACGACTTCGGGCGGCGGAAACACGACGGGCTTGGGTAAACCATCACCTGGATATTGGCCGACGATCAACGCGTTGATGTTGACGTTGCACACCGCGTCGTGAAAGTTCTTCGAGCCTTCGAATTTGTCGACCCAGCCCAGACCAAGGTGTTGCTGTTTGAAGCGATCGAGGTCTTCGCGACGAACCAAGATGCCCACGTCGGCCGTCGTGCGGAGGTGTCCGTGTGCGTTGGCTGCCATCGCGCCGGCTATGGCAAACGGGATTTCCATTTCGCCCAGCAATTTGACCAGACACTGCATTGCTTGGTGGATGGGTGAAGTACCCAAAAAAACTCATCCGCACGCCGGGCGACTTCGAACATGGATGGACGCATACAACTACCTGTTCAAAGCACGTCTAAGTAATCTGCTTATATTCTATCAGGCAATCCGATGGCGTCAGCGTTAAAACGAACGTGCAAATGACTGTTATTGCGCTGCGTAACCTTCGACCAGCCGGCCGATGCCGAAGCAGGCAATGCCGAACCCCATCATGACCAACATGTCGGCGACTGGTCGATCTCGACCGGGTGATCCGTTCAATTCCATCAGTATTGCTAACGGCAGAATGATCAGTGCGATCACTTGCAGCATTTTTCCGAGAGACTTCATAGCGTGTTGAATCAGGCTTCCGCGGCAACTTGTCCCAGTGGCACTGTATCAGCCGTGGCAACTTCGCCGGCGTTCGTCTTGTCACCCGCGGCTTGCTCTGCGCGCGCTTTACAAACGAGGTAATAAAAGTATCCACCGAGTCCAAAGAAGATCAGAAACGGCATCGACATCATAAAGACGATGCTCCAAAAATAGCCTTGAACCATATTCTGCTGATCTTCGGCCATGCCATCTTTGCATGTGGGGCACGCCGATACGACGTCGGTGACGCAGAATACGATCACAACGGTGAGGAGACAGCGAATGATGATGTTGATGGAGTTCATGGGTTTCACCAGCTTCGAAACTTCTGAAGTCTAAAAAGACTCCCGAAGTCTTGGGACATTATACATCGACCCAGGCAGGTGGGTACATGTGATAAAGCATCAAATAAACGACGACGCCGGTGACCGAAACGTACAGCCAGATCGGAAACGTCACGACGGCGATTGGCCGATGTCGCTTGCGATTAAAGAAGCCGAAATAAATCGTGATGCCCGCCAAAAATGGGACCGCCGCCGCCAGCAAGATGTGCGAAATGAGGATGAAATAGTAAGTGTATCGAACCGCGGTGGGTGGATAGTCGGGGAACGGCGTGTTGACTCCCTGCTTGAGAATCTTGTGGAGGACGTAGCAAGCGAGAAACAGAATCGACACGCCGAAGCACGCCAGCATCGTTCGCTTGTGTGCCGTCTCGCGACCACGTTTGATCAGCACGAAGCCAGTGACGAGCAATATGGTCGCAATGGCGTTCAGCGAAGCGTTGACGTGCGGCAGGATCCGCTCCAAGTCCAATGGTGCTTCCTTTGAGCCGACGGCGCTAGCCGCGGGCAGAGTTGTGACACATTTTGATAACGCCCGAGGCTAGCGCCTTCGGCTCACGATGACTCTTCAAGATCATTGAGGCCGTCTTCGTTTTCGTCGATGAACTTTGGACGTTCCGGTTCTTTCTCTGACGGTGGTTCGGTTTCGTCAAGCAACTTGCCAATCGACTCTTCCAACTCCGCCAGTTGCTCGGAGTCTTTCCAATCGAAATGGCCTCGCAGCTTGCCCCACCGATCAACCAACAACAGATTATAGTCATGGAATCCTTGTTGCACGGGCACTTGAAAGATCTCGCCACCAATCCGGCGAATGTGCAGCATTTCGCCAGTCAGAAACTGCCATTGTTCGGGATGGGCATCGAATTTCCGGGCATACTTCTGAAGCTCAGGGGGTGTGTCATTCGTGGGGTCACAAGTGATACTGACAAATGTCACACCTTTGGGTCCCCAATGCCGGTGCAGCCGGCCGATGTGTTCATTTTGCAGTCGGCATTTGTGGGGACACGACGCAAAGAAGAAACTCGCCACCCAAACTTGTCCATCGAGCTTCTTTGAATCGAACAACTTGCCGCTGCGCTCGGTCAATTGAAAATCTTTGAGGATGGGGATGTCTTTCCAATCGTCGCTGTGCACAAACTGTTGTCCATCACTTGTCGATCCGCCAGAGCCACCTTGAGGTGCGCCGCGATTGCTCATCCTTGCGGCCGTAACAATCGTCAGCACGCCGGCCGCGATGATCACAATCGCAAGGCCACCAACTAGCTTTTTATTCACAACAAATCTCCCGTCGTTCTCTGTTTCGAAATCATCCAGGCGGCGACGAACATCACACCAGCAAACGCCGTCGCCACAATCCAGCATAAAGCAGCCGACGGCGTATAAAAAGTCTCATTTGGGGGTGGCGACATCAACAATTGCCGCACACCACCAACACAATAGGTCACGGGGTTCACCCGCATGATCCAGTGCATCGCCAATTGCGTCCACGCCGAATCCACTGTCGCCGCGGGAATCGGAAAAAACGCACCGGATAACAGCCACATGGGCATCAACAGGACGCTCATGATCGCATGAAATCCCTGCGTCGACTCCATCCGCCAGGCAATCACGAACCCTAACGAAGTCAAACCGACCGCCGAGACAAACATCAACAGCACCAGGACCAACAAGTTCAAAACACTGGTCTCTATATTGACGGTTAGCGCCAAAACAAGAAACAGCAACCCCTGCATCATGGCGATGATGGCCCCGCCCAGAACTTTGCCCAACACCATCGCCCATCTCGGCACGGGCGCGACCAGCACTGACTGCAAAAATCCTTCGCGACGATCCTCAATAATCGAAATCGTGGCAAAGATCGCGGTGAAAAGGAGGATCAGCATCAGCGTCCCCGGAAAGTAATATTCCCGAAACCCCTGCCCTTCGATTTCCGAAACGCGAAACGACCGCTCAAAGCCCACGCTGAACAACAGCCAAAACAACACCGGCTGGCCGATCGCCCCAATGATTCGATTTCGTTGGCGAAAAAAGCGAACGATTTCTCGCCAGCAAAGGACCCGCGTGGCCAACCAGGGGCGCATTGCAATTGCCTGAGTAGACTTTGCCAAGTCGTCGTGTGTTGTTTCGTCAGTGTGCAATGGATTTGCCCTCGGACGGTTCCTGCCAAAATCGATGTCCCGTCTTGTTAATGAACACGTCTTCCAAGGTCGGTTTGCCAATTCGGACGGATTGGATTTGTCCAGGAAATGCTTCGACCAGACGTGCGATCCATTGATGACCGTCCGCTTGTTCCATGCGTAGGCTGCCATCGACAATCGACGCATGAATCTGAAACTGAGCTTCAATCGCCTCCGCCAACTCGCCGGGCGAATCGGTGTCGATCGTGATGGCGTCGCCGCCAACCGTGGCTCGCAAAGCATCCGGTGTGTCGCAAGCCACCAGTGTGCCTTCGCTGAGGATCGCGATCCGATCTGCCCGTTCAGCTTCCTCGAGCAAGTGCGTCGTCAACACGACCGTGACACCCATTTCGTCGCGCACGCGCTGCAGATACTGCCACAAATCGCTCCGCGCTCCGGGATCTAAGCCGGTGCTGGGTTCGTCCAGGATCAGCAACTCCGGCTGGTGAATCATTCCCTTGGCCAGCTCCACCCGTCGCCGCAAACCACCGGAAAGCGTCTCCGTCAACTCGCCGGCGCGGTCGGACAATTTCAACTGGTCCAGCATCTCTGCCGCACGCCGTTGCAGTTGCTCGCCACTCATGCCATAGAGCGCCGCTTGGTGCCGAATGTTTTCTAGAACCGTGAGCTTCTTGTCCAAACTTGGTGCCTGAAACACGACACCCATCCGTGCCCGAACATTGTATTGCTGGGCGGTCAAATCGTATCCCAGAATATGAACGTCGCCACTCTGAAGTGGAATCAATGTCGAGAGGACGCGGAACAGTGTCGTCTTGCCGCTGCCGTTAGGACCGAGTAGCCCGAAGATTTCGCCGCGATGGATCGACAGATCCAGTTGGCGAATCGCTTGTCGCTCGCCATAACAGTGCGACATGCCCAAAACGGAAATCGCCAACTCCGAGTTCATGAATTACGACTCAACCAGCGTGTTTGCCACGATCATCGTGGTCGGGTTTGTCGTTGTGCTTGCCCGATTGCTGGTCAGGGTCGTCGCCATGCGTGCCTGCATGCGCTTCACGCGGGCTCGCCGCAAAATCCCATCGCGACTGACTGTACTTGTTCGTGCGGTTGCCAACATCGGGCACCAGCATCAACAGCAGGAACAAACTCATAATGCTGGCGGGAACTGTCAGCACGTATTTCCAGTTGGCCTCGTACTTCAGATGCATAAAGAACAGGATCACCAACATCGCCTTGGCACACGACACCGCCATCATGCACGCGATCGCCATCGTGTCATGCATATAGTTGCCGATGATGTACGAAAGAAAGGTCAGCACACACAGGGCACCAAAAACCACATAGTATTTCCCAACACCGCCGTGGTCATGATCGTCGTGCGAATCGTGAGCATCCTGTTCGTTTTCAACCATAACTAACTCCTGGCATGACCTAGACTTCCGAAGTTTTCTTAAACTTCGGAAGTCTGACGCATACCTTAGAACAAATACAACATCGGAAACAGAAAGATCCATACCAAGTCGACAAAGTGCCAGTAAAGGCCAATATTCTCCAGCAAGTACGGTCGCGTGGCATCCAATTTCAATGGCAACACGAGGGCAAAGGCGATCAATCCGATTAGAACGTGAATCGCATGAAACCCGGTCAACAGAAAATACGTACTGGCCCACATGTTTCCGCTGGGGATTTTCATCGGCAGCGTGTTCGCGTAATGAAACGCCTCTTCGTTGATCCCATTCGTAAAGTGACCGTGCTTGTCCGCTTCGGTTGTCTTGAGCAGCCTCTCTTCGATCAGTTCTATCCGCCCCGCTAGGCGGCGTTTTCTGTCGTCGTGCACCAGTTTCGCGGCGGCATCTTCGGGCTCAGCTTGGGCGTTGAGTTCTTTCAGTTCCTTCTTGATGTCCGCTAGTTCCATTGCCAGATAGGCTTTCACCAGCTTCGCATCGCGATGTAAAGGATAGATCGTGAATGCCAGTACATCCATCACGGCTTGCCGATCAGCAGGCGGCTTGGAGGTGTCCGATGCAACGAGACTGGTCCATTCCACCGCATCGATCAACAGTTGCGTACAAAGCTCCAGCCGATGCTCTTCGTGCTCGTCAAGTTTCTGATCGGACTTGGCCAGCTCCAAACGCCTTTCGTCCAACGACTTTTGCTGCCGGAGCAATTCGGCTTTCACCGCCGAAACAAAATACGGATCCGCTTTATCCCAGATCTTACTGCGCGGTTTTGCCGGATGGATCGCGTGGGCAAATTTGGAATTGTATTCGTACGCTTTCACACCAAGGAATACACTTCCCAGCAAGAAGGTTAGGAGCAAAAGAAACTTTGCGGCGGCTGGTTTGTTTTCTTTTGCCTTTTCCAGTGCGACAACGATCGTCACGCTGGAACAAATCAAGACAAAAGTGTTTAGCGCGCCAAGGATTTCGATCACGTGGACATCATGCGGCGTCGGCCAAGTGCCGACCGGTGCACCGAAACGAAGCACAATATAGGTACCGATCAGCCCCGCGAAGAACATAATCTCCGTCGACAGGAACAACCACAGGCAAGTTTTGCCGCGAGGAATCGGCAATGCCGGCTGGTACTCTAATTGTATGTGACCAGGGTGACCGTGATCGTCGTCGCCATGATCGGGCGTGGGTTGACTTTCTGTCATGATTCAATTCTTAACCGTCGCGGGACAGATTTATACGAAGGGACTCAACATCAACAAAAACAACAAGGCCGGCAAGTAAACAAGTGATGCACGAAGCAATCGTCGCGCGGACGCGTCGCTCAATTGCATACGAAATGTGATGGCACAGAACAATTGCCCGATGCCCAGGGCGACTGCGGCTACCAAGTACAACGACGCTCCTGGCGTGAATAGCCCCGGAACGATGCTCACAGGCAGAAGTGCCAATGCCGTCAATACGGCTTGAATTCCCGCGCTCTTGCCCGTCGAGTCGACGACGGACAACATCATCATCCCACCTTTTTCATATTGCTGGCGATAGATCCAAGCGATTGCCATGAAATGCGGAAACTGCCACAGAAACACAATTGTGAACAACGCCCAGGCACGAATATCGAAGGCTGCCCCGGTTGCGGACCAACCGATTAGCACAGGCAGTGCGCCGGGAATCGCGCCAACGAAGGTGTTCCAACTGGTACGTGTCTTCAGCGGCGTATACACGCAAACATACAAAACCCAGGTGGCCAGTCCCAGCATCATCGTCAGCCAATTCACAGCCGCGGCAAGATATACGATTCCCGACACCACGCTCATCAACGCAAACGCGACCACTTCGAACGAACTCAATCGCCCCGCGGGCAAAGGCCGGTTCGATGTCCGTTTCATCTTGGCGTCTCGATCGCGCTCCAGCCATTGATTCAGCGCACTCGCACTGGACGCAATCAACAACGTGCCGATCAGCGTGTGGATGAGGTTGACGATGTTGAACACCATTCCCCATTGCGAAACACACGCGGAAATCGCGACCACAATCAACACCAGCAACGCAATGCGTGGTTTTGTCAATTCGATGTAGTCGCCAACTTTGGCCAACAGGCCAGCGCGTTCGCCCGGGATCGTCAGTGTCGAACTACTCATGCCAACACCCCTTTTAGGATAACCGAATTAGCCGATTTGCTCTCAACGGGGGACAGCAGTCGAAGTGACCGGCAGGCAAGTTGCACCGCCGTGGCGATAATCAATGACCCGACAGCGACATGGGCCGTCACCACGTAAGATTGCAACCAACCTCTTGATAGGATCGTAAAACCGGCTGCAAAACTCGGCTCCGGCAAACCAGCGGGCCAGGCGTAGTTTACAAACCACGTCGCGCCGCCAAGTGCCAACTGGAGAGTCACCAACACGGCCAGACAAATCGCCGGAGCCAATAGTTTCCGTGACCGCTGGTCAACCAGCAACGTCACGCCCAACAGCAAGATCACATGAACTGCGATGACCAACGCTAATATCAGATGAAAAAACACAATCGTTCGAAACGTGCCCGGACTTGCACTGACCGGGAGGTGACGGAGGTGGGCACCAACAACAAGCTGCAGATAAGCAAATCCGGCAGTGAACACCGCCAATCGCTGCAACATCCCGGCACCCCCATGTGTCCGGGGATCACTCGACGTTTGCCATAACCGTGATGTAAAAACGGCCATCGCAGCGACCAAGGCAAAAAACGCAGGACCGACGCAGCCATGGATTGTGGCCAGTGTCCGCTCGTCCAACACCACTCGCATGCCGCCCAAGACACCTTGGGCAATCACCAGCACGAGTGCAGCAAGCGACAGATTTCGCAGCCAACGCCGCTGATCACAACGCCACACAGCAACGACCAATCCAATCGTGATCATTCCGACCAGCGCGCCGAGCAGCCGGTGGCCATGTTCGATAAACAGATCCCAGGGACCAAAAATCCATGTCGTCCAAGGGTACAAAAACAAGTTGTAACCGTATGTCGACGGCCAGTCTGGCACTGCCATTCCCGCGTCGTAAGTCGTCACCAGGCCACCAACCCAAATCAACGGAAACGTCGCGCACACGAGAGCGACCGCCAAACGATGTGGCCAAGGGTTGAAGTCGGAGTCTTTGGTTTGGGCGGTCATGAATCGTGGCACAAGCTTCCCGCTTGTGTCGAGCAAACCAGACGGCTTGCTCTATTCATCCTCGACTTGAGGCGGTGGTTGAGTTTGTGGATAGAAATCTTCGTCGACTTCCGGTGAGCCATATTCGTAAGGACCGCGATAGACGATCGGTTGTTTGTCAAAGTTGCCGTGTCCCGGCGGACTGGGGGCAAACCATTCAAGACTGTTCGCTCCCCACGGGTTTCGTCCGACTTGTTTGCCATAAAACATGCTGTAGATAAAGTTGACTGCAAAAATGACTTGCGTGGCAACCATCAGAATCGCACACCAGGACATGAACTGGTTCATCGGCATCAGGTGTCGAAATGTCTCGTAGTGGTACGGATCGGCCAGGCGGCGTGGGAATCCAACAACGCCCAGGATGTGCATCGTGTAGAACGTGCCATTCAAAAAGACAAACGTAAGAAAGAAATGGATCTTACCTAGCGTCTCGTCCATCAAGCAACCAAACATTTTTGGAAACCAGAAATAGATTGCGCCAAACACAGCCATCGCTGTTCCAGCGAATAAAACGTAATGAAAATGCGCGACGATGAAGTAAGTGTCGTGGATGAAAATGTCCGTTGGAGTCGCCGCCATAAAGATGCCGGACAAACCACCAATCACAAACATCGACACAAACGAGAGCGCAAACAGCATCGGTGTTGTGAACTGAATGTTCCCTCCCCAGATCGTCCCCAGCCAGTTGAAGGTCTTCACAGCACTGGGCAGTGCGATCATCATCGTGGCAATCATAAAGGTCATGCCAAGGACGGGATTCATCCCCGAGACGAACATGTGATGTCCCCAGACGATAAAGCCCAAGCCGGCAATACCTGCAATCGCATAAACCATCGGCTTGTAGCCAAACAACGGCTTTCGCGCGAAACAAGCGAGGATGTCCGAGACCATGCCCATCGCCGGCAGAATCATGATGTAGACGGCAGGATGTGAATAAAACCAAAACAAGTGTTGCCACAACAGAGGCTGACCACCGCCACTAGCCGGTGCCGAGTTATTCACCACCAATCCTTCGGGCAGAAAAAATCCCGTTCCCAAGACTCGATCCGTCAATTGCATGACGCCCGCAGCCGTCAAAACTGGCAGAGCAAACGCTTGCAAAATGGCGGTGATGAACATGGCCCAAATGGTCAGGGGCAGGCGAAACATCGTCATGCCAGGTGCACGCATCTGGATGATTGTCGTCAAATAGTTGACCGACCCCATCATGGAGGCCACACCGACGAACGTGACGCCTAATAACCAGAGCGTTTGGGCTATTCCGCTTGCCGGCGCCGCCTCCCATACAGCGGACAACGGTGGATACGAGGTCCATCCCGAGCCCGCGCCATTGCCTGGTGAAAAGAAGCTGGCCCCGATCAACAGAAACGCCGGCCACATAAACCAGTAACTGAGCATGTTCAGTGTTGGAAAGGCCATGTCCTCCGCGCCGATCATCAGCGGGATCAAGAAGTTGCCAAACGCACCAGCCAAGATGGGAATGATCACGAAAAAGATCATCACCGTGGCGTGCATCGTAAACAGCATCGTATAGAATTCGGGCGAGATCTGGCCGCCTTCGTTTGAGAAAAGCATCGGTCCGATCAGCGGCATGTTTTGCCACGGCCAGGCCAACTGCCAACGGATCCCCAGCGCCAACAAACCGCCGACCAAGAACCACAACAGCGTGGAAAACAAAAACTGCAATCCAATGATTTTGTGGTCACGCGAAAAGACGTAAGTCGCCAAAAACTCACCGACCGTCATTCCACTTTGGTGATGGTGTGAATCGGCACTTGCCACGGTCTCGCTCATCTTATTCGTCGTCCTGGGGAGGTTGATTAGTGTCTTGCTGTTGGGCAACCTGCATGTCGTCCAACCATGCTTCAAAGTCTTGCCGGCTTTGCACCGTCAAACGGCCTTTCATCTTATAGTGCCCCCACCCGCACAGTTCGGCACAGACAATGTCGAACACGCCTTCTCGAGTGCCCAGGAACCAGATGTGCTGGGTCATCCCCGGAACCACGTCTTGCTTGACCCGGAAGTTTGGCAAGAAGACACTATGCAGCACATCGCGACTTTCGATCTGCAACACGATTTCTTCATTGACCGGCACATGCAGATCGGTGTTGGTCACCAAGTCGTCTGGCGTAAACAACTCGCCATCCTTGCCGGCATAGCGAACGTCCCACTGGAACTGACGTCCCGTGACGAGCGCTAGAGGCGGCTTGGGCGCTGGCTGGTCGTCATCGGTGCCCAATTTCTCGTCCGGTCCCGGCAGCATGGGATCGTCGGCAGTTCCTAGCTCACCATCTGGTCCTGGATCAAGCGGGCGACGCATCTTGTGATCGGCCCAGGCATTCAACTGAACGAACGCAATGAACAACAGTGTCAACGCTGGAATAATGGACCAAACCACTTCCAACGTGTGATTGCCATGACTGAACTTAACCGCCTCACTGCTTTTTTCCGCATCGTATTTCCATAGAAACCAGAACAGCGCGATCCCTGTTCCAATGAAGATGGCACCGGTCAAATAAAAGATCCGAATGAAGAGAATATCGATAATCTCTCCGTGGGGATTAACGTTCTCAGGAAACCAGTGCGCTCTGGGGAATTGAAACCAGCCTCCCTCGGGTGGCGCGGTGAATGGCCAAGTGTCCGTTGCCGCGGCGACGATAATCCAAGTGCCGAGAATTGGCACGAGCAAGAACATTAAACTCCAAAAGCGTCCCACGTTGATACTCCAACACTGTTTCCAATTTCGTAGCGACAAGCTGCCAGCTTGTCGAAACACGCAAACTGGCAGTGTGCGGCTACGGCACTAAAATCCTGGCCTTCTTGTATTCTCGTTCATATGTTCCGGACGACTAATTGTTTCATACGGCAGCGAGCGAACATATTCGACAACCGCCCAAATCTGCTCATCCTCCACGGTGGCGACAACAGCCGGCATTGGCGTTCCCGTGATGCCGTTCTTAATTCGCAAATACAAATCCATGGGTCGATGACCGCCCCGGTAAAATCCTTGCCGCAGATTACGAGGCTGGATGGTTCGAGGCGGCAATGCACCCGCGGCTACAAACTCATCCACAACGTCCCGGCGGTCAGCAATCTTGATCCCGATATCCTTTGACCAGTCATCCGTCCACTTGTCGTAGTTGCCAAGCTCGCCGTCGCCCAAAGCCGTCAGACCGTGGCATTGGGTACACTTCAGCACATTGCCATAGAACAACGATCGTCCGTACTCGATGGGACTTGCATCTTCCGCATCTCCCCAACTTCGTGACACGTTCGCCTCGCCTTCCTTCCAAGGCCGTGCAGGAACGGGGATGATCTTCTCGGATGCATCCGCCCACCTGCTGGCAACGTCGGTGACGATGGCCGTGATGTTCGCAATTTTGCTGTCAAACTGCTCCTGGCTCTGCTCGGTATTCTTCGCGCCAACGTTAATCAACCGAGCATTTTCATCGGTGATATCGTCCAAATTGCTCAGCTCGTCCATCAACGTCCGTTCGACTTGGCCGCGGATCGAGAGATACTTGACATAGTTGACCAGTGCATCCAACTCGACGTCGGAAAGCAACTTAAACGCCGGCATTGCCGTGTCGGAAATGCCTTCGGCGATGATGTACTTCAAATCGTCATGCGTCGGCGGGTTTTCTCCCGATGTTGTTTTGAATTTGAACAACCCCATCCGATAGTCACGCGGGTACGGATTCAAGAACTCAGCGGTGGGACCACGTCCGTCGCCCGTCGTGCCGTGACAATGAGCGCAATGTTCGCGATATAATCCTTGCGAATTGCCAAACTGGTCACTGCGAACCGGGCCGGCGGCATCCACCAACAGATCCGTGTCGATTACGTCATCAAAACCAAGTTGCGGAAATGCGGGTTCGTCGGGTGTGCCAAAAAGTCCCACGAGGATGTCGCTGATGTCTGCCACATGCTTCGATCGAAACTGGTCAACCGCCGTCGACAACGAAGTGATTTCCCGTTCCATGTCGCGAAGATCTCTTTCCATCTCGGAAACGCCCGAACCACTTTTCTTTGCCTCGCGAAGTTGTTCTTTTTTGCTCGCGTGCCGGTCATTCAATTGTTGCAACTCGGTATCACGCTCGCGCTGCTTCTTGTAAAACTGAACCCCGTTCACCGAAAAGGTCGCTTCCGCGGTACAGCCACACAAAACTGCCAGCACCAACAGCGACACCAATTTGTAAAAATGTCTTTGCATCGTTTGATACGCTCTAACTCTTTTCTCTCACCGTTTCCTTGAATCCGTCATCCGCTAACTGGCCTTCAGCAACGAGCCATCGATCGAAACCGTGATGATATGAGAATCACCTTCCGGCAACGTCACTTCAAATTTTCCCCGTTTCCATTTATCCGTCGCGCCTTCCACCTTGGACGGAGCAACCCATTTCAACGACTCCTGCCAAACCGCAAATTTCAAAGGAACGCCTGCGGGGACTTTTTGAATCGTCACTTCGCCGTTTTTATTGGTAACGCCAAAGTACGGATTGTCGCGAAAGATTCCATACGACAGCATCCACGGGTGTATGGAGCAAGCGATAGCGAACGGTGCCAATTCAGCTTTGAAGTTCTCGCCTTCTTTGTCCGGCGTGTAATTGACAGAAGAATTCGGACCGACCGTCGGATTGGCGCCCGGGTTTTTCTTTGGTGACATGTTCGTGTTGTGCGGCACAGGATCCGAGTTGAGGATCTTCATGATTTGATTCGTTCGCATCGCAAACATTCGATGTTCGAACACACACTTCTCTTGATCAAACTCA
The DNA here is from genome assembly GCA_964343305.1 of uncultured Pirellulaceae bacterium. Taxonomy (GTDB): domain Bacteria; phylum Planctomycetota; class Planctomycetia; order Pirellulales; family Pirellulaceae; genus CAYFJO01. The sequence goes on from CAYFJO010000054.1 coordinate 31,245, forward strand.
ACTTCCCTCAATTGTTGCGGAAGTTTGTCACCCGTCACGTTTGCATCGACCCAATCGAAGTCGTACTGCTCATGGACCCAGCCGCTGGCCGGATCGGACGGCAAAGACATGTCGAGAAAAACCAGGACATTCTTGAACTGGCCGCTGGAACTCACCTCAAAGATCTGATTTGCGTAGACCGCTCCGCAAATGTCTTTTTGCTTGGGAGTCGAAATGGGGCTTAGCTGAACGACCTCACCTTCCACTTGAAACTTGAACGTGACGTCCGTCCACAGCGGATTTTCTCGTGGCGGCACGGCTGGACCAGCACTTGCCGCGACGCCCCCGCTACCACCGAGCTGAAACTCTTCGCGAATCTCTTTCATGTTGTCTACGTTGTAAACCAGGCTAGTCGAGGCCGCTTGAGGGCATCCCGTCTGAAGCAAAGCGACGCAAGACAACAGAACCATCACGAGCCAGTGCGCGTTAATGGGATTGTTTTGATTCATTGCATGCCTTTCTTCTTCAAATCTGCTGAGTTAATAGAACTTCCGAAGCCCCAACAGACTTCGGAAGTTTGCTTCAACTCACTCTAATCTTTCTCAAAAATCTCCGGCGCTAACGTGACCGTTCCGATGTCCGTCGTCTCGCCGTTGGCAAATGACAGCTTCTTGCGACCAAGCAGCCACGTCGACTTCTTGCCATCGATGGTAACTTTCTGCACGTAGCCAGCTCTTTCATGATAAAAGCGAAACGTCCAATCGCCAGCGGGCACATTCTTGATTTCGAATTCCCCGTTCGCATCCGTCGCGGCCATGTAGGGATGATCCTTGACCAACATACGGGCTGTCATCCAGGGATGAATGTTGCACCCCACCGGAACGGGCAGGCTCTCTGCGATTTCGAACTTCTGATCCAGCTTTCCGCCGGCGGGAATCAGCGGATTAATCGGTGTGTTCTTGAAACAGTCGATCTTCGTGTTATGGGCCACTTCGTCGGGATTGGTCATCGACAACGTTTGTGTCGTACGCAGCAACACTGCATGAGGCCCAAAGCTGCAACCCTTATTCGCTAGTTCTATTTTGGCCGTAGCGGATTTCGCATAAGACGGATGTGCATCAGGTTTCTTTTCACTCCTGCCCAAATACAAGAACACAAACAGATCCCGGACACCGCCGTCTTTGCCGACCACTAACGTCTCGTCAATGATTTTGTGCTTGCCACAAAACTCGACGTCCTTGGTCGGCTTGATTTCTACGGGATCAAGCTTGCCATCGTAAACGAATTTACCTTTCAGTGTCCCCCATTCCTCCTGGGCGTCGGCCGACGACAAGAAGACACAAAGAGTCAATAAGGCGGCGATTGTCTTGAAATTCTGCATTTTCATTTCTCCTCACTCGACGCGACGGTTTCCGTGCCGACGGCGAGTTAACTAGGACTGCCCATGAGTCCCTGGGCAATGGCTTTGGTGCCGAGACGACAGTGTCACGACAACCACAATTCGGAAGTGACTGACAACCAACGTGCCAGCAAACAGGCAGGAAGGAACGATGAAGATATTATACCTAACAGTGCCACGCTCACCATTGCCGTTCTAGTCTCAATTCTCCTGCAATTAGGGCTATGTTGTCGTTTTGATTCGATCAGTTATCGGAAGTGTCGTCAGTGCCGGACGCATCAACAACCGTTGAATTGTTCTGCGTTGAACCATCCGTCGCATCTTCGGACGCAGCACTTTCCTCGGCTTTCGCTTCGCCTTGCGGCGAGTTTCGGCGCACCGAGTATTGATCGAAGTTCATCAAAAGATCGACCAGTGCGTCAAGTTGCTCGGTGCTCGTGCCGCGGTACAACGACTGGCTCATCCCACCTTGGTACGGAGCGTTGGGCCGATAGGGAATCATTTCAGGCATCGACGTATACGGCAAAACATGCTTTGGCCAGGCGACCCATCGGCGGACATAATCAGGCCGCAAACGCCGATAGATCTGGCCCAAATCCGGAGCCTTGTCCGAATCGTACCCTTGCGGCTCAAAGTCCCCGATGATGTGACATTGAACACACCCGTTCTTGCCCGACACCATCTTCATTGCGTCGTCAAATCGAGTCGTGCCCGAACCGTTTTCTGCCTCGCTCGCTGGCGCGTTTGCTGAATCCCCGCCACTACCCGCACCCGCGGCGTACTCCCTTTCCTTGTCGGACATGCGCAACGCGCTGCGCTGGCTGCTATGGGAGTACGGATAATTCGCGCCATCGATCGCGGCAAAGTAATTCGCCAATTTGGTCGCCTCTTCCGGCGACATGTTAAATCGCGGCATTTGCAACACGACGGCCGGACGAATCGGATAGGGATCCAACAAGAAATCGTGCAGCCAATCCGTCTGAACTTTGGCACCTTCACCAACCAACGGCGGCGGCACCCAACCCCAAGACTCGTCGGCCTTGCCTCGCTTGCCGGGATTTTTCCTCGGCTCCGATTTGGCCAGTCGTGGAACCAGATACTTCGCTAGAAAACCACCATCACTCGGCTGTTGGCGGTCGATCAAACCTGCCGATAAATTGAGTGCTTGAACACCCGTCTGGAACGAACTGCCGTCAATCGCGGCGGGCTGATAAAGATCAAAGTATCGTACGAGTTTACTCAAGTCGAAGGAGAAGTCTTCGGCATCGATGATTCCCACCTCTTCAACATCGCCATCAATTTCGATCACTCCGTCGATTGCGGCACGTCCATCTTGTTTGCTGATCGTAGGCAAGCCGTGCAATGTTGCGTGCAAATTGCCTTGACGATCGGGCTTCGCGGACGCCGCCAATTCGTCAGATGAAAACGTCGGCTTGAGGAAAGGGAATGTTTCTTTTGTCGCTTGCGCCTCAATCGCACCGGACGGGTACGTAACATCCCACTTCTGGGTTTCCAGCATGTGACAAGCAGCACAGTTAAACTTGTCCAGAACCTTGCGGCCCTCCACAATCGCCTTTCGCTGTTCGTTGGGCTTATAGATATAAACGGGACGAGGTGGATCCGCGATCAATCCTAACACAAACGTTACGACGGCTTCGCGTTCCACGTCCGTGAACGGGAATTGCGGCATCCGCAATCGTTCGTTGTACTTGGCGTTGTCCGTCTGGTGATAATCATAGCTGCGCGGTTCGACTAGCTTTTGATAGATGAAACCCGCCCGATGTCCCGACAACAAGGCGTCTCGATAGAAACCAGCATCCTCTGGGCCGAACATGCCTGGCTGGTCGTGCTCGTCATCATGCTTCTCTTCGTGCTTCTCTTCACCGTGCTCATGCCCGTGATCATCGTGACCCCCGGCATGACCGTGCAAGTAATTGGCAATGTGATTGAAGGCCAGCTTGGATGTGTCTTTACGTCCCCAGTCAGCCAGTCCGGTTCCGATCGGCTTGGCACCTTCGAATCCAGGGATGTCATGACAACCAAAGCAACCATATTTGCCGATCGCCTTGCGGCCGATGTACATCAGTTTTTCATCGACGCCGATTTCGTTGCCCACCAATTCAATTTCGGCACCCTTCAGTTCGTCGCGCAACTTCTCTGGAATTCCGCCAGTCAAGTATTGGGCGGCCTTGCGTTTGGAAAACGCGTCTTCCAGATTGATACGCACGACCTGGTCCAGCGTCTTCTTGCTCGCCGCACCCAAGCCTTCTCGTGACAGGTTCGATGGGCTTGGCTGCCAGTCATTTTTTGATTCGTCGGACAACAGGAATTCGACGATATCCGCCGCCGGGTCGGTAACCATCGTTACCTCGCCCTCCGGAGTCTTGTGCTCAAATCGATCCAGGAACAGTTGAGGCATCTTCGTGCGAGCGTGATAGCTCGACGGATCCTTCAGCCAACTGTAAAGCCAACTCTTTCCATCTTCATGCGCGAACTTGGCTCCTACGCCGGACAAATCGGGCCCCTGAACGATCTCCATCGGACCGCGATATGCTTCGGCATCCGCGAATGCCTTGTGGCTGTGACACGCCAGACACCCGCGTTCTGCAACCAGCGACTTGCCTCGCGCCGCGTCCGGTGCTTCCACGTCCGTCTCGCGTGTCGCGTATTCGTACGCCTGACTGCGGTTCAACAAGTACGTTGAAATCCCCAGAATCTCGATCGGCTCGTAGACTTCTTCCAGTCCAACAAGATCTTTGGCAAGCTGGCGCTGGTTGGTCTTTTCGTCGTCAAACTTCGCGACGATCTTGCCGTACAACTTCAAGCGATCGTCCGCGTGACCGGGATGTTCGGCCACGTGGACAGCCAACTCTTTGAGTTCTTTGTCACCCAGCACCTCAGCGAGCGTCGCGGCGGCGACTTGGGCTTTCTCATTAACTCCGTGCTCCAAATGCTTGCGAAGTCCAAAGAACTGCGGCATCCGCGACTGGGGCCGAAAATGGTTCGGTTCGCGAATCCAATCGACGAGAAAATCTTCCTTCACCTTATGTTTGATGTAACGCAAGCTCGGGCCCGCTTTTCGCAAAGTTCCGGGCGTTTCCACGTCCTCCAGCAATTCCGAAACTTGGTGAGACTCGCGAGCCAAAGACCGGCCGTACTCATTGCCGTCCCACTTGGCGTCTAAGTCGAGCAACTGCTTGAGTCGCCGACGCGTTGCGTTGTCGGTGGGCATCGCAACAAGCGTCTCGGCATGCTCTTTGACAGTGGTAAGAGTTTCCCAATGCCGATTGATCGGCGCTAGTTTCTCACGTACCGGAACGGCTTCTGCATCCAACTTCTCTAACTCTTGCTCAATCTCGCCCAACCGCGCGTCAACATCGGTCGTGGGCATCCCGGCAGTGGTCAACTCTGCTTTCTTGACAGTCAACTCATCTTTTTCTTCGAGCAGCGGCGTTTGCGGTGCCAAGACGGTGGCCATCTCTTCGATCAACGGCTTTCGCAAAGGCTCGAACTTCTCGAACCGCCTGGGCAGGTGCGACAACAACTCGGAGGCTGCCGCAAAATATCCCGGCTCGGCACGCATGTCCGGACCAACTCGCTCATCCGGTTTGTCGTAGCCATTGATTTCGTGACAACCATAGCAGCCATATTTCCGAATCACTTTGTAGCCCTGGACAACTTTCGGCGCGGGCGGGTCCGGAAACTTCTTGCTGGGCTCCAGTTCCGTCACATCATGGTGGCATTTCAGACAGCCGCTTTCCACAAACCGCTTGGGATACATCGGAAAGATCCAGTGATGGTTGTCGAACCAGCCGTGATCGTGCGCCCAAGTCTCCTTTTGAAGTTTGTTGTTGGGTGTGTGCGATGCCCACTTAAATGCCGTGGCACTCCCCTGCCCTTCGTGACAGATCGAGCAACCAAACTCGGTTGCCTTGTGCAGACTCAACGATCCGACAAACAAGTCGAGCCGTGGATGCGTTGTGAAAGGTTGTGGCAGACCACGCCGCACGGTCAATCGAATCGGTTGGCCCCAACCTTCTTTCTTGCGACCCATCAACAACATTCGCAATGCGTGTTGCGGGTTTTCGACCTTGTCGCCGTTGATGAATTCGATCACGTCACCGGTCATCAGCCCACGACTGATGTTCGCGTCCTCGGATTTCGCAAGGAAATCCGCCTGAAACGCACGTTCGCGAATCAATTCACCGAGCACTTTGCCGGCATCATCTTCGCCGGACGCCAGAATCGCCTGAGCACCAAGCGAACTGATCAGGTCGCGCCCCTGGCTCGTGCTTCCGAACAAGCTCGATTCAAAAAAGCCACCCGCCGTTTCGCTTTTGACCTTCACTTGAACAAACGCATCGCTGCCTTTTTTCAGCGACACGAATTCATACGTTTGAATGTCATCGACTTTGTGCGTGACGAGTTGCACGCCGCAGTGCGGGGCCGCAGCGTTCAGGCCGCTGATGAGCGACTCGGTTGTCCGAGCCCCATCGTAAACTGGCGTCTCAGTACCCTCGATCCGAACAACCAAAACCGGCTTGCCCTCTTGATCTTCGTTCGTGATCGCCAACACCGCGTGTCGGTCGCTGCCGGTGATTTCAATCTCCAGCGAAAAGTCGTCCAGGGCGACGACGTCTGTCAATTCCGCGTCGTCCGACCCCTGGTGCTTAAACGCGGTTGCGGCCAAAGGCACACTTGCCGGCAGCGCGAGTGTCGTATCGTCCAGCCCGCTGGATCCCTGTCCACTCCATTGCGAGCCACCTTTCCTACTGGCTTGAACGAATACTTGCGAACCAACGTCCGTGGAAGACAACATCACGACACCCTCTCGCTCCGTTGCTTGGACGCCCGTCACGCTCGTTGCCTGATTGATTGCCGCTACCACATCCGACAACGTCGCGCCCTTGCTCACCGTGATGTCTTCAAAGCCGCGATTGCCCAGCACACGAAGTTCAAAACCGCCTTCGACCGCCAACGCATCGTTGGGAATGTTCACGGTCGCCGGTTTCGGCAACAGGTCGCGGGCGAACGGCTGAACAAAACTCACGGTGGCATCGTTGCGGTCCAAAATGTACTGGTCGCTGTCCGCCAAACGAATTCCGTAAACCTGCCACAAGGTCAGCGGCAATTCCTCGCCATCGGCCGACGTCCGCGGCGTTGGCAAACCATCGGCGGGTGGAGTGGTGAGAATCAAGTCAACGAGTTTGTCATTCACAAATGCCGGATCGACCGAGGACCCCGGCATGGTCTTTTCCATCGCCTGGTGGCAAGTCGTACAGCGATCATATCGACGCACCCGACTAAAGTTGAAATCAATTCGGTTTTCGTCATCCCATTTCGTTTCGATTTTCAGCGGCGAGTTAAACGCATCCAGAATCGGCAGCTCAAGCCATCGCTTGCCGAGAAACGGAAACGATCCCGTGAAATAGGTTGATCGACGCTCGACATTGGCCGTTTTCAGTCGCTTGATGCCCGCTTGATTATCGTCCAGCGCTTTTTGAGCCACCACTTCATCAGCCGTCAATCTCTTAAAAATCGCTTCGAGGTCTTCCCGATGCTCGTTGCGCGCCTCATATTTTGTGTTGATTGCCTCGACCTGGTCGGCGTTTTTTTTGACTCTGTCTTGCGAGCCTTTCAGCTTATCAAACTTATCGTCTCGAACGTCCAGACCGAGGTCGCCCTTTGCCGCGTCCACATTAGCCGATTGGAACTTGCGGAACCGCAATTCAAGATCTTCGCGAAACTTGGCTGTTTTGACGAACTCTTGCAGTTCAGCAAGGATC
>CAYFJO010000055.1:0-28342 GCA_964343305.1 uncultured Pirellulaceae bacterium
GGCGTCTCGTGGGCCGCCTCGCCACCTTCAGATGTCGACGTGATCACTCTCAAGTGGCTCAAAGAGCTTGAGCTACTAAAGCAATTGCCGTTCTGGAAGCGAGTGCGCAGGCATCCGCTTGAGAATGGTTTGGCTATTGCAATTCTTGCAGGCATGATCGTCGTGGCGACTGTGATCACGATGAAGTTGATGCACGCGATTCGAAAGCCGAGTCCCTGTGGTTCGCCAGAGCGACTTCACTTTGCAGTCCCCATTTGTCTTGTGATCTTGTCGCTTGGCGGAGTTGCCATCGCGGGATATCTGTCGCTGGTCCACGAGATGGGACGCAATGCAGTCTGTTTCATTGTAGGAGATTGCAATTCGGTACTTCAAAGCGAATATGCGTATCTATTCGGTGTGCCAGTGAGCTTCCTTGGGCTGAGCAGTTTTTTGGCGCTCTTGCTGGCTTCGATTCTTTGTGCCGTACCGCGATATTCGCAGGCGATGATTACCACGGTATTTGGCATGTCGCTGCTGGGGACTTTCGCATTCATCTATTTTACGTTTCTGGAGCCATTCATCATCGGTGCGATTTGTAGTTGGTGTTTAGCGTCGGCGGTCACCATGACAACCATGCTTCTTGTCTCAGCACGATCTGGCCTTAACACGATTGCGATGTTTCACCAACCGAAAGCGGCGACAAAATCTGAAACAGTTTCGAACGAGCCGCCGGAATCCTCCACTGAATCCTAGGCTGCGCGCACAAAAAAACCGGACCAACCAATTGTTAGTCCGGCTACTTGCTGCGGGTCTGTACCCAGATTGAATCAATCTATAAAAGCGACAGGGGGGCTGCCGTTGGTTCCGGGCTCTGCGCTTCAATTGCGGAAGCGTAGAGAAGCCTCAAAGAAGGCGGATCCGAAAAGGATTTCACTTGTGTCTAATCAGTGATACTAAATATGTATGTCACAATTCGCGAGGCGTCAAACGATGGACAAGATTTTCCGCAATGTTGTCATTTTTCAACACGGATTGCCGCGACGGTTGCACGATCTCGAATGGCGCGGAGCAGGATCAAGTGCGACTGTTTATAGAAGTCGACGTGAGGATAACGCTGGACGCAATTCTGGAGTAACTGTGCCGCACGACCGTATTCACCTTCACGGCACAATTGTTTAACCCATGAGCTGTGGATGTGTACTCGGTTGGTCAAAAGCGTGTGTTGGTCGGTAGACCATGGCTTGGCGCGTTCCAACACGGTGATCGAATCGGCAAATTGTCCGTCGTCCGCCAGAATCAGCGACCAGTTGTTCAGCGCGGATGCAAGGCCGTCCTCCGTTGGCTGATGATACGGATCAAGTTCGTGGCTACGCCGTAACATCGAGGTCGCCGCCGAAAACTGATTTCGCTTGGCGAGATTCAATCCCATGTTGTAGTAGACGCGGGCGACAAGCTGAACGTCGCTGATGGGTGTAGCAGTCAGGCTCAATCCAGGGGGTTTCCCCGTTGAAAACCACTGGGCACACGTGGTTTCGATCTCCATCGCACCCAGGCGGCAGCACACGTGGTCAGGAGTTTCCACGACGGTTGTTGGCACGTCGAAGTGTCTGCAAAAGCAACGTAGCACAATTGTTGCCGTAAGGCAGTTGTAGTGCCCCTCGTCCAAGGTGCGCGTGATGTCGTTGCAATCGACTTGATACTCGCCGGTGAGCACTCGGCGGTGCATGAATTCAAAGAGCACGAGAACTCTTTCCGACGGCACCTTCGAGGAGAGGTGCGGTTGGACGTCGGCACACAGATTGCGAAACCGCTGTTCGGCTTGTTCTGCCTTCTCGATCGTGGACGAAGCTAGACTCGCGGCTCTCAGCAATTCAACGTCGCCGGCCAAGGCCGCGCAACACGCGAGTGCCCAAAACATGATTGCAAGTGTGAATGGAAATCGGATCACAGTTCGATGCGCGCGTAGAGTGGGTGTTGGGAACACTGACCCAAAAGGATACGTTGCAAAAAAGCAACATGCGGCAAGATTACGCGTCGGGCGGCAAGTCGTGGCCTAATTTGTCGCGCTTGGTGGCCAGATATTTCGCATTGTGCTCATTAATCGGCGTGACAATCGGCACTTGGTCCACAACATGCAGGTCGAAGCCAAGCAGATTGGGGGCTTGCGTCTTCTTCGGATTATTCGTCAAAAGCCGAATTTCCGACAAACCTAGATCCTTGAGGATCTGGATGCCGATGCCGTAGTCACGCATGTCGGCCTTGTAGCCCAGCGCCCGGTTGGCTTCAACGGTGTCGAGTCCTGATTCCTGTAGCGCGTAGGCTTTGATCTTTTCCTTCAAACCGATGCCGCGACCTTCTTGTGGCAAATAAACCAACACGCCACTGCCTTCGCGACAGATCATGTCCAACGCGATGTGCAACTGGTCGCCGCAATCACAGCGCAACGAGTTGATCAGATCGCCGGTAAAGCAACTGGAGTGCACGCGGACGAGCGGGGCTTGAGGTGCAATGGCCAGGTCGCCGTGTACCAGGGCAACGGGTTCCTGGTCTTCGTACCTCACGTCATACACAACGATGTCGAAGTCGCCGTACTTGGTTGGCAGTTGAGCTTCGGCCGCGCGCGAGACAAGTTTTTCGCTGAGGCGACGATAGGCGATCAGTTGTTCGATCGAAGTGATTTGCAGGTTGTGCTTAGCGGCGATTTCGAACAGTTTTTCTCGCGATGCTCGGTTGCCCGTCTCGTCGAGGATTTCGCAGAGAACGCCCGCCGGAGCCAATCCGGCCATGCGAACCAGATCGACGGTGGCTTCTGTGTGGCCCGCGCGGCGCAGCACACCGCCTTCTTTGGCCAACAAGCAATGGACATGACCTGGGCGAACAAAGTCTGCCGCTGTCGTATTGGGATTGATGATTTCACGAACAGTGCGGCTGCGTTCTTCGACCGTGATGCCCGTCTTGGACGAACAGTGGTCCAGCGGCGTGACGAACGGCGTGGACAGCGGAGCCGTGTTGGACTCAACCAACGGTTTCAACTCCAGTCGTTTGGCCACGTCCGGCAGAACAGGCATGCAGAACTCACCTCGGCCGCTGATCACGAAGTTGACCGTCTGTGGCGTCGCAAATTCCGCGGCGGCGATAAAATCGCCTTCGTTTTCGCGATCTTCGTCGTCGACCACGATGACGACTTCGCCGCGAGCGATCGCATCGACGGCCTGCTGGACGCTAGAAAACTCGTTTGCCACGATAGCACCTTTTTGGGGATCGTTGTCCGATGTGTCGTTCAACCGGTATTATAGATGAAGGACGAAGGACCAAATACCCGATGGCGAATACTCAAGCACGAAGGAATAATGAATGTTGCTCCGGAAAACGTTGTTTCTAACAGTTGTGGCCACCTTGCTGATCGCGGCGGATTGTGTTTCTGCCGATGAGCGATTCGAGAAATTCTCGGATGTCACCTACGTGACTCGCGGAGATGACGAAATCCTAGCGGACGTTTATGTGCCTATGGGTGACGGTCCGTTTCCCAGCGTCTTGATGGTCCACGGCGGAGCTTGGCGAATTGGAAGTAAATGGTCGATGCGAGGTCACGCCCGAAACCTGGCGAAGGACGGGTACACGGTGGTGAACATCAACTATCGACTAGCACCCAAGCACAAATTCCCGGCGCAAATCGACGATTGCAAAGAAGCCGTACGATGGATGAGACACAGCGCGGACAAGTACAAAATTGACGTGAAGCGAATCGCGGGATATGGCTACTCAGCGGGCGCCCATCTGGTTTGTTTACTGGGGACAACGGATGCATCGGATGGTTTGGAGGGCGAGGCAGTGGACGCCGAGAAATCGGATACGCGGCTGCAAGCGGTCGTAGGCGGAGGGACGCCGTGCGATTTCACGTGGATTCCGCGCGGCGGCAAATCGCTGGTCTACTGGTTGGGCGCGACGCGTGCCGAAGATCCCGACGTCTATCGCCAAGCGTCGCCGATTAGTTTTGTCAGCAAGGGCGACCCGCCGGTGTTTTTGTTTCACGGTACGGACGACAAAATCGTGCCTTTCGGCAGCGCGGATCGGATGGTCAAGCGATTGAAAGAAATGAAAGTGGCAGTCGAATTGCTGGAACTTTCGGACAAAGGGCACATCCCAGCGTTTCTTGACCAGACCGCGAAGCAGCGATCCTTGGAGTTCTTGAATCGCGTCATGAAAGAGGAAAAGACAAGCGAATGAGCTTTCGACGATTCCACGATGGTTCAATCGTTGCCAAAATGCGCTACGGCAAGGAAATCAATGAGACTACTGGATTCCTTGGGCGGAAATCTTCGCAGTGCCGTAGGCTCCGTCGTGCGGACCAGGTTTTGCCACGAGTCTCGGAAGTGGTTTGTTGATGAAGAACGACACGTCCGGCTTGGTATATTCGGCGAGCGCGTCCTCGATTGACTGGCCTTCTTTGCGGCGGAGCAGGGTCGGGGCTGCTTTAACTAGCTGCGTTTGCCACATGACGTTGCCGTCATACTTCAGCGTCATTTTGTAAATCTGCTCGGTGACTTGCACCGTGTCGTTCCCGCCTCGGATGCGGCCCAGGCGGCGGAAGGTGATCGAGCGGGTCTTACCTTTTTCGGAAACTGCCTCAAGGACAATTTTCGAATTTGGCGACACGCTGATGCCGTTTTCGTCCAAGCGCGCTGAGAGGGTTTGTTCGACCTGCGACTTATGATTGGGAGCGGCCGGGGTTTTGACATCGAGTTTGACCTGACTTCCTGGCTTAAGGAGCAATAGTTCGTCGGCGGGCGGCAACGCGGCGGATTTCAAAGCGGCTTCGTGCGGAAACTGGCCAGGATAGAGCGCCTTGCCTGCACCAAGTCCGACGACACACCAGAATCGGTCGCCCAGCATCTCACCGTCCTTGATGCCGTCGTATTTCCAAAAAATGACACGTCGGTCGACATCGACCAGGAACGAGGGGCCGACGTATCGCACCATCACGTGCTGATTGCTGACCCAGTCGAGTTTGCTGGCCTTTTCGATGCCGGTCAGATAGAGGTCGCGAACGCGCTCTCCTTTTTCACAATCCCAGACTTGTAGGCGTCCGCCTTGTGCGTGGAGGGCCAGCAATTGTCCGTCGGGTGAAAATGCAAACTTCATGAACACGCCCTCACCACCAGCCAACTTGCCCAGCGACTTGCCCGTCATGGCGTCGAACACGAACATGCCTTCTTTGGTCGTCACGGCCATATATTTTCCGTTGGCACTGACGGCAGATTTGTTGTTGGCCTTGGTTTTGATGAAGTAGATCGCCTTCTTGTTGGGAATGTTCCACAACATCAATTCGCCACCGGCAGCGACGGTCAGCAGATGATCTGCGTCGACAAAGTGCGCGTCGCCGACATCTTTCCGCGATGCCTCAGAAACCGCGAAGGGCCTCCAGGACGTGACCTTCTTTGGCTCGGCACCTGAAATATCCCAGATGTCAAGATTGTCATTCTTCCCTGGTCCTGGATCGGGCCGCGCCGCGAGCAATTTGCCAGTCGGATCGACATCAAAGAACACCGTCTTCTCTTCAAAGGAAACCGTTCCCATCGTTTTACCCGCCGCCAGGTCGACTCGTTCTATTCTCTTCGTCACCGTGCCGCCGTCGCGACTGGATCGAAGAATGAACGCCTTGCCGCCCTCGCGATCAAAGCCGAGGACTTTGATACCTTCGAAAAATGGGTGCCCAACATGCGGCGACAAGAGAATTGGCTTTTCGACCAACGGTTTGACGGGTTGAATCGGCGGGCTGGGCTTGAGTGACCAGGTTGTTGGACCGTAGGCCGCAACTCTATTCGGTGCCTGCTTTCCTTCGCCAAACGGATTCCCTGTTCCGGCCCCGTTTGCTTTGCGAATCTTGTTTTTGAAAACAGGCACGTTTCGCTCACGACCGTTGCGATCGACTTTGACGGTGAAAACGCTGTCCGATCGCTTTTCGACAATCTCGCCCGAATACCACTTTGGACCAAATTGGACTTCGACCTTGTCACCTGGCTTGAAGTCTTCTGCTTTTGCACCGTATGTGCACCCAGCAATCAGTCCAACAATGATGAATCGTTGCAATGCTGACATGATGAATTCCTTATTCTTTAGCAATCGCTAGTTAGTAATTCAAATCAATTTGATTTCGGAACCAGTCGAAGTCGGGCTCGTGAGAACGGCTGGTCCAATTCCGAGCCGAATCCAATCCAATGGATCTTGACCTGACCGTCGTCCAGTGTTTCGATGACTTTCACATCGTGCCACTTTCCGCCTCGGTAGGCTTGCAGCGGATCGTTGGCTTTGAGAACCGTCTCGCCAGTCACGCGTAGCTCCGCCGGAATGTCAGGCATCGTCAATGCATTGATGTGTGCCTGTTCTTTCGCCGAAATGGGTTGCGGTTCTGATTGGAAACGCTTCATTTGGTCGGCCAGTTGTGATTCACTCAAGAGCGTGCATTGTAACGACACCGCGATTTCCTGAGTTCGATCTGTCACGTCCAGCGACATGGTCTTCTTCGTGACCAGACCTAGCTTCCGATTGAATTGCAGCTCGCTCGTTCCCGTCGCGGCAAAACGTGATTCGTCATCCGCACTGAACGTGTACCTGGTGTCTAAGACCACTTCGCCACCGCTTGATTTGGTGACGGAGGCACTAATCACTTTTTCGACATTGAGCGATTCGCTTTCATCTGTTTGTCGAAAGGGACTGGGACGAAACCGGCTCGAGCGCCGGTAGACATCGATCTTCACTTCACTTTCGTGTTTCCATCGGCCGGTCTCTCCGAAGGTTTCAATGGGAATCTGGCCCAAACATCCCAGGGCGAACGGCAAGTTTGCCTCACAACCGTTCTCTAACACTTTGCCATGACGGTCGACAACAAACTCGTGTTTGGGAAACGATCCGACGATTTCCCGAAACGACGGAAAACTGTTGCTGACGCGTGCGTAAGTGAAGACACTGGGGCCGCGCGAATTGTTTTTCGAGGAAAGGCGGCTGTCGAAACGGATGCGCGTATTTCCTTTTTTGCTCTCCACAACGTTGTAGACTAACGTGCCCTCCAGTGTTTCGGTGAGCGATCCGAGTTTTGCTTCCATCTTGATTGCATAGCCAAACTTCATCTCTTTTTTCCAACTGTATCGAAGCGAGGGGACGCTGCTGTGGGCCGACTTCGGAATGCTCGGCGCTTTCACGTCAACCTTCTTGGGCTGGGATTGTCGCTGATCGTTGTCGCCGGCTGCATTGCCCTTGTCCTTGTTCGGTTTTGATTGGCTGCCTTCGTTGTTTGCATTGGCCCTTGGCTTGGAAAGAGCGAGATATCCGATGCCACCCGCGAAGCAAACAAATAGAGCCGCGAACAATGCAAAACAGGCGAAAAGTTTGTACGCTCGTGAATCCAGCGTTGGCTCAACATCGAAATCTCCCCGCATCAACTCGATGGGTGTATGAGGGGCCATCGGCGGATTCGGTTGAGCCGTGTGTGGCGTGGGTTTCGTAGCTGTGTGAGCAGCAATCGCTGGTTTGTTGTTCAAATAGGCGTCGATCGCACGCGTCACGTCATTCATCGATGCGTAGCGATCTTCGAGCCGCTTGGCCATCATGGTTTCGCAAATCGTGGCGAGGTGCGGATCGTTGGCGAGCAATGAACTGCGTGGCACGTCGTCCGGACCCATGACCTGCCCGATAACCGAAATCACCGAGCCTCGATAAGGCAACTGGCCGGTTAGCATTTCGTAAAAGATCACGCCCAATGAATAGACGTCCGCGGCCGGACCGATCGTCTCGTGGTCGCCGATCATCTGTTCCGGCGACATATATGCCGGCGATCCAATGATCGCGCCCGCTTTGGTCGAACGAATGTCGGTTTGATCCGAGCAGCGGGCCAAACCAAAGTCCATCACAACCGGCTCGCCTTCGCCGTCGATCATAATATTGTTGGGTTTCAAGTCGCGATGAACAACGCCGCCATCGTGGGCTTTTTGCAGCGATTGTGCGAGCTTGCCGATGATCGTGGCGATTTCGCGCGGTCGCAGTTGATTGGTCGAAATGAAGTGCGATAGCGCCTCGCCCTCGATATAGGCCATCGCGATGAAGTGAATGTCGTTGATCTTGTCGACGTCGAAGACGGGGCAAATGTGTGGACTGCGAAGCGTGGCGGCAACGCGAGCTTCACGATAAAACCGTTCGATCATTTCCGGCTCTTGCTGCTCGTCGAAGATCGGGATCTTCAACGCGACTTGGCGCGCGAGCTGTGTGTCGAATGCCAGATAAACGGAGCCCATCGCACCTTGGCCAAGCTCGCCTTCGACCCGGTAGCGACCGAATTCCGTGCCCGGCTCCAGATGAGGCCGTTGTCGGTTGTGCTTGGTTGTGACGGCTGAGTGCGTATCGAGCAGCGCGGAAGTCTCTGCGCTCGCATAGGCCTGCGAGTATTCAACAAGCGTCGGGCCAGCTAACGATTCGACTTCGCCCGCTGCATCAAAGAACGACGACAGCTCGTCGCGCAGATCTTCATGCCGCGCAATAAAATCGTCTTGGTCGACCGGCTGGCCGGAATCAACCAGATCGAAGTACTCGACGATCGCCATGTCGACGCGATCAATATTCTCTTCTGCGTTGAGTGTGTTGTTCATGATTCAGTTCGCAAGTGTTTCCGCAGAGCGATCAAACCGCGTTTGACTAACCCAGCGGTTGAGAATTTCGTCCGTCCCATGTGTTCGGAAATCTGTGCCAACGACCAACCTTCGAGGTATCGTAACCGAACGGCCTCGCGCTGGTCATCAGGCAGATGCTGAAGCACTTCGGCCAAACGCACGGCTTGTTCGCCCATCATCATTCGTTGGCTGGGAGAGCTTTGTTCGATGCTAACACGGGCGGCAATGGCTTCGTCACCTTCGATGGATTGTTCGCGTGAGATGCTTCGTTTTTGCGTCCCGATGTGGTCTCGCAACGCGTTCTTGACATTTCGTTCGTGGATCGTTCGCAGCCAGGCCACGAATTCATCCGCTGTCTCACCGACAAAGCCTTCGATATTGCCGAACGCCGACATGCACGTTTGCTGCACGATATCCGACGCGTCGAGGCGATTACCAAGCCGTTGACCGATGATCCGCTGGGCAATCACTCGCAAGTATCCGCGATGATGCTCCAGCAATTCACCCAGCGCATCTCGATCACCCGTACAAGCACGGTGAATCAAATCGGCGCTGATCGTTTGAGACTCTGTCATAGGGCAAGCGAGTTTCGCTTCTAATGATTCAATCCCCAACAGTGGTGAAACTAGTCGCAATTTTCCAAAAAATCTGGTTTAGTTCGAAATAGACGAGTTTGAGCAAAGTAAGGTGATTGCCCACGATTGTGTCGCGTACCGACATGTCAGGATTAGCGGCAGGTTTCAACCCACGGTTGCTAAAACGTTATGTACATTTGCGGCGCGTCGCGACTGCTCAATGGTGGCCATCACAAAGAAACGCTCAACGCAAAAACAAACCGCAACTTAGACGGTAGCTCTATGTTAGCCCCAAACGGCCACGATGAACAAATAGATAAGCCACACGACAACTAGCACACCGCTGACGACGACGATCGGAATGTTTGGCTGCGGCGGATTGGCTTCGATCTCGTGGGGTTGCAGGCTGTCGTCTGGCTCTTCTTTGAGGCGACGCTCCGTATCCTTCGATTTTGCTTCCTTGCGCCGTCGACGGCGTTTCGCTTTGGCCATGAGATCAGTCACTTTGGTCCGGCAGCGTGATTTGGAATTGACCGCAGAAGGCGTCAGAGAAATCGTAGACATCGTTGAAATCTTCTCGACGGTCGCGGTCCGATTTCTTCATCCAGCCAATTTCGATCAGGTTGTAGACGATGTCGCCAAAGTTGCCGGTCTCGTGAATCCCCCAGGAATTCAGCACAACCTTGGCCATGTATCCATATTGATCGGTCGCGTACCGACGGATCGCTTCGCACAATTGCTGGCCGGTGATGTGGCGCTCGGGACGCTGCTCTTCGACCTCGAAGGGATTCTCAAACGGATCGTCCTTGTTGGGCTTTTCACGCACTGTTTCGTCCTCGGCCGTTGCGTCACCTGCCATGTTGAGAACTTCTTGAGCGAATCCCAACGCTTCGCGCACGAACTGATAGGCCTCAAGCTTAAAGCGAGGATCATCCTTGAGCAGTTGAAACATGGGATGAGGTTCGTCCGGCATTTTTTCTTGTCGGGGGTGTGGAGCATGGTAAACGGCTTGCGGTGCGTTCCGCAAGCCAATCTACCTAGGAAACAAACCGTTCAAAATGATGTGATCGATTGTCATACGCAACACACCGTATTGCGGCTTGCTCCACGCACCCTACTCCTTCTCTTTATCTTTTCCACTACGGCTGCGTTTTATCACCGTCAGCACTTCGCTGGCGTCGATCAACAGGCGCCGACGGTCTTCCATTTCGACCAGCAGTTGCTGCGTCAGGATTTCTTGGTTTAAAACATGCGCACGTCCGTTATCCGTGACCACGTCGGCACCAATCGGTGGCAAGACTTTTTGTAAATCTTCGTAAGTATCGTATTCGTATCGCAAGCAGCATTTGAGGCGGCCGCAACGACCGGAGATTTTTGTTGGGTCAAGCGTCGCTTTTTGAATCTTGGCCATCCGCATCGAGACGGGCGGCATTTCGGACAGGTGCGTGTTGCAACACACCGGCTTGCCACAGTCGCCGTAGTCGGCCAACAGCTTGGCCTCGTCGCGGACGCCGATCTGACGCATCTCGATCCGTGTCTGAAATTCGGACGCCAAGGCTTTGACCAGATCCCGGAAATCGACCCGCTGTTCCGCCAGGTAGTAAACCACGATCCGCTCGCCGCCAAACAGATGCTCGACATCGACCAACTGCATGTCGAGTTTGAGTTCTTCGACTTTTTGCCGGCAGACTTCGAACTCCTCACGCTCCTTGGTTTTCATGTGGGTCGATTCGTTGTGATCCTGCGTGGTCATCCGGCGCAGGATTTGGCCGGAACCGGGACTCTTGATTTGGGCAAGTGATTCTTCCGTGGCCTCACAGAGAACTTCGCCAACTTCCAGACCTCGATTGGTGCGCGCAACAACACTGGCTCCGCGGCCAAATTGATCGCCGCCTTTGGTCGACAATACGCCGAGGGCTCGCATTGCCCCGTATCGAACCACGTACTTTGGCATTGGTGACTTCCGAACTCTGTTGTCCGCGGGTCTCTGACCCGTGCACTTGGGCGACCGTAGGTCTCACGTGCGCGATGGAGACCTGTGGCCGGTCTTCGAGGCGGGTCAAAGACCCTCCTCGAAATTGAAGCTTATCCCACGAAAACTACTCTTCTTGTTTCTCGTCGTCTTCCTCGGCCTCCTCTTTGGGAGCGGGAAAGACATCCGAGCCGTCCGCGAGATTCCAGACACGAATCGTTTTCGTGTCTGTCTCGGCCCCGACGCGGTGACTACCTGATACGAGTGTTGTTCCGTCCGGCGAAAAGGCCGTCGTCCAAACCGTACTCTTGTGGCCCGTTAACGTCGTGGACTGTTGATCGTACAATTTTTGACGCTCGGCCAGTACCCCATCGAGCGCTTTTTCGGCCACTGCTTTCTTGGCGTTGGCCTCCGCAATCTTGGCCGTGGCCGCTTCGACTTCCGCACCGAACTTGTCGCGCTCGGCGACAGCGGCAGCCAGTTCGCCACCTTTGAGCGTATTCAGCGAGGCGGTGAATTCTTTGTTTGCGGCGAACGCTTTGATCTTCGCGTCCATGTCTTTCGTCGCCACGTCGGCAGCCGTCTTTGCCGCTTCCGCAGCTTTCTTCAAATCGGCATTTTCCTTGTCACCGTCAAGGGCAGCTTGAGCTTGCTTCAGTTTTTCTGCCGCTTCTTTCGAAGTGACAATCGAGGCGACCGCTTCCGCCTTGCTCTTGGCTTCATCGGCTTCCTTTTGAGCGTCCGCGGCGTGCTGCGATGCGTCGTCAATCGTTTTGCGCGTTTCCGTGGCTTTGGCGACCGCGGCTTCGACTTGGCCAGCCAGTTGTGTGGCGGCTGCCAAATCCCAATTCTTCACCGACCAATCGAGCGCGCTCGATGCCAACGATTTTCCGTCCTTGGAATAGGTCACTTGCGTGACCCAATTCGTGTGGCCGAACAGCGCGGCTTGCTTCTTGCCGTTGGCGTCCCACAAGATGATCGAGCGGTCCGCACCCGCGGTTGCAATTTGCGAGCCATCTGGCGAAAACACAACCGACCAGATCGCTTCGGTGTGACCTTCAAGCTTTGCCTTTTCCGTGCCCGCTTCGACATCGAACAGCTTTGCCGTCTTGTCAGTGCTGGCCGTGGCCACCGTCTTGCCATCGGCGGAGAACGCGACACGGGTCACCTGCGTTTCGTGTGCTTTGATCGACTTCACTTCCTTGCCTTCGGCGAGACCGAAAATCGTGACCGTGCCGTCTTCGCCACCTGCCGCAACGTGTTTGCCATCGCCACTGATCGCGACGCTGCGCACCCAACTTTTGTATTTATCGATCGTCGCGATGGCTTTCTTGCCCGCGACGTCCCACAGCATGACTTTGCCGTCATAGCTGCTGCTGGCCAACTTCGTACCATCGGGCGAAAACGCGACCGACCACACGTTCGCTTCGTGGCCTTTTAGCTCGCCAACCTTCGCACCCGAGGTCGCGTCCCACAAAATGATGTCGCCGGGCCGATACTGCAAACTCTGCCCACCACCTGTGGCCATAATCTTACCGTCCGGCGAGAACGCGGCCGACGTGACCCAACGTTCGTGCTTGGCGATGTCCGCCGTCTCCGCAAACGCTGCGCCGGCTAAAAGAAGCGCGAGACCAATGAACGAGAGTCGTGGAAGGAGAGATTTGGTGGGCATGGGCCATTCCTCATCCAAAAGTGATTAACCTGCGGCGCGTTCTAAAGCAAAGTTGCAAATACAATGGAGTAATTAGCCGCATTATAATACGGTCAAACGGCGATGTGTATCTGTACGACGGGATTCCAATCCCGTCTAAAATCGCGCCGGAGAAGTCCAGTTCACTTTGGCGTGAAGTCCAAAATCCACGCGTCAGGCACATGCCGCTCGACGACCAGCCGAGCAAGATTAATCCACGACCAGCATCGATCGAGCACCATACTGTCCGCCGACACGATCGTCTCGTGTGTGTCGACCAGCACCTTATCGGGGTCGTTGACCGTTTCAGCTTGCCACTCCCAGCCGTTTCTTTCGGCCGCCTCACGGGTCGCCACACACACTCGGCCACTGTTCGAAACCGGTGCGTCGTAGTACCACCAGCATTCAGCAGTTCCAAGTTCCTGCGTCGTCTGCCCGATCAATTCCAACGCCTCGACGGTTTCGTCCGTTTTGCGAAACGTCCCGTGCATGCTCGACATGTCACGAAGCGTCCCATCGCGGCCAACCAAAATGACGCCGCCCCCAATCGCCGCTTCGATGGTCACCAGCAAATTGAACCCGTCGATCCACAACGTCTTGCCCGCGACATCTTGCGCGCTCAACTGTTTTTCCGCACGAGCCTCGACCGCGTCGTCCGAACAAACCGAGCGACCAACCGCCAACCGTTGACGCCGATCCAAATGATACCGGTCGCCCACCAGTTTCATCGACGACGCGTTGGCATAGCCACGATTAAAAAGCCAAATCAGATCCGCCCCAGCATCGCGTAGATCGGGAATCGCATCGTCGGAAAAAAGTTCAGCGTCCTCAGGATGAGGCCCGCGATGTGAGCGTTTGTCTGGCATATTGTCGCCTTTCGTTCCGCGAAAGAGCGCCGCACACTTTTGCGGAGCGAAAGGCGACTTTGACTACTTCTTGCAATATGACAAAGCCAAGAGAGCATAGCCCGTGACAAGATTCGTGTCGCCTTCGAGCCAGCGGACGTTCTCGTTGACCCACGAGCCGTCCGATTGCTGCCGCTTGGCCAGCTCCGCGAGCAATTCCATTCGCCAGTTGTGTTTGACGTTGGCGGCGTCCACAAACTCGTCCTGACCGATCGCATCCAGCGCCTTGGCAAACGTGTTGAAATAATAGTACAGCCCAGCGTCGCCCATTCCGGGATTCGACGACAAATCATAGTTTTTGCCGAGCCACTTAATCGCCGCTTTCACGCGTGGATCGTCCGGACCAACGCCTGCATAAATCATGCTCTTCAAACCGGCGTATGTCATCGAACCGTAACTGCGCAGCCCGCCGTTCTCGGTCTCGCCCGCCTGACTTGTTCCACCGGCCGCCGGAGTGTAATAAAAACCGCCATCACCAACCTTGGCGCCGAAGGGCGTGGTATTGTGCTCGGATTCTAGATTCTGACAACGCGAAACAAACTTCAACGCTCGCTTTAACGCGTCACTGTTTTCGTCGTTGCCGGTGGCTTTGAGTGCTTCGATCAAAAAGTTTGTGTTCGACAAGTCCGGCCGTTTGTGTTTGCCGTAGCCCGCGCCGCCGAAACCCGGATCGGAAGGATCTTTGCCTTCGTCGCCGTCCCATTGAATGCCTTTGACAAACCCGTCGGCTCGTTTGAGCAACTTGTCGTATTTCCCGTCTTCGTTCGCCTCGGAAAAACAAAGGATGGCGAGGCACGTTTCATAATTCCGGTACAACGACCCGTTTCGATAAACGCCCCCGTCTTTCTGCACAAATTCTTTGACATATGTCAAACCCTTCGCCACCAGTGGGTCTGCCGCCGACACTCCGTTTCGCATCAATGCTGTCGTGACTAACGCCGTCACGGCCGGTCCCGCCTGAGGGCTGAACGATCCGTCGTCACTCTGACCTTTGGTTTTCAAATAGTTGATCGCCTTGGCGACCACGACATCCATGTCTGCTTCATCGGCAGCCGTCGTACCGGCAACGTAAAGAACACAAAGGACCAACGTCAAGAGAAGCGAATTGCGATTCATAGGATTACCTGTTTATTGGTGACAAACGAAATCCAATTTTGCTGACACTCTTATTCTAAACGAATGTCTGTCGTTGGAAAACAAAAGACTAAGTTTGGTAGTTTTTTTGTGCGTTGCTCGCGCGTAGGGTGTGTGAAACACACCAACAAACCTTGTCACGAGGTGCGTTTCACGCACCCTACATTTAGAGCAACACGTGCTCAATCAAGCACCGCCAGGATTTCATCCTCGCTCATGATCAGCAGCTCTTCGCCATCCACATCGACTTCCGTGCCGCTGTAGCTCGAAAACAGGACTCGATCGCCCTCGTTGACTTGAGGCGTGCTACGAGTTCCGTCGGCCAACTGACGCCCATCTCCCACAGACAACACGCGGCCCTGCTTCGGTTTTTCTTTTGCGGAATCAGGCAGGACGATCCCGCCGGCCGTGGTTTCCTCGGCTTCCAGTCGCTTGACGACCAACTTGTCTCCCAACGGTTCGATTCTCATTTGTCCTTCCTGATTTTCAGGATTGGTCAGTTCCAAAAACGCCAAACGTAGAATTCTGGCACGAGTGATAGCGTCGTTCAAGGGTTTATAGCAGGTCCCACGAAAGACGTATTCGCGTTCTAAATAGTTTCCACCGCGATACTTGGGTGCCGTCGGCCGCTCAGCAGCGAATCCAATCAATCAAGTTTTTGTGGCGATCCGCCCGGCTTTTCCCCGCTCACCTTCAATAAATTAACAAAGTTTGCCGATTAAACAAATTGAATAAACTGTGCCGACTTTTCCTGGGAAGCACTGCTAGCTACTAGCAGGTGCCAGACAACGATTGAGACATTGCCATGAGCCAAGTCGATTCCTCCACATCGAAAGCCACCAACTCGTTCACCAGGGTCGACGCCGCACACGTTAAAGCCGACGCTCAGGACGAAGCGATCGATGAACTGTTGTCAGAAGCGGGCGATGGTCCTGTCGCCGAGCAAGTTCTCGCTCACGCCGGCCAATTGGCAACGCATTTGCGGACCCGCCAGCGCGACCTGGATCGGCGCGAATCGCAATTGAACGCCCGAGCGGCGGAGTTGGAAAATGATCTGCGTGCCTCCCGGATGTGGTTCCACGAACGCGAGCAGGAATCGGCCCAACGCGAACTGGAATTGCAGCAGCATGTCAACGAACTCGAAGAGCGTGCCACCGCAATCGCGGCCACCGAAGTCTCAGCCGATCTAGACAGCGAATCCCTCCAACGCGACCAGGTTCGGGCCAACGCCCTGGACAAAGCCGAGGAACAACTGAACAAGCAGTTTGCCAAGTTGAAATTGCAGAGCGATTTGATCGCCGCCGAGCGCGAAGAACTCAGGGCACAAAAACGAGAGCACGAGTGTGAAGTCGTTCAACGCGACAAGAACCACAAAGCCGCCTTCGCCAAAAAGAAGCGGCAACTCGACCAGCGGGAAAAATTCCTGGATCAGCGCGAGGCGACGCTGGACGGGCTGCAATCGGATGTCGGCCGGCTGCATCGCGATTCTCTGGAAATGCGATTGATCGCCGAGCAACTTTGGTCACAACTTGCCGGCAAGCTGACGCCCGCCGAGTTGACGAAATCAATCAGCGATTCACGCAGTAAGTTGGCCGAGCATTTTCAAGTGGAACAAGACCGAGTCGCCCAGCAGCGCCAGGAACTGACCGATTTGGCGGTGAAACTCGAAAACCGTCAGCTTCAACTGACGCGACAGCGGCGCGAGTTGGAAGAGTGGGCGCAAAGACGCGATCAGGAAATCGAGGAGCAGGCGGCCCGTCTGGTCGCACGTGAGCAGGAACTGGACCGCCAAGAGCAAAACCATCTCGAAACAGAATCGAAATGGGATGACGAGCGTCGGCGCTATGAGCGTCAGATCAGAGATCTGTCAAAACTTGTCAGCCGTCCACAACGCATCTTTGCTCGCTGATATTCGCGGAATCATGGCGGCAGAATGACAAGAAAGCCATTTGGCGATGGTCATCCTGCCATCTGCAAATCTCCATTACTCGCTATGTATTAGTATCTTACGGCGACTCCCGTCAACCAGAAAAAGTCGTGTCACACTACGGCGATTAATTCTGTGAGAAGAGGTTTTCAGCGTGACTTACTGCGGGACGTCACCCAGCAAGTCACGTTGAAAGAGGGAACAACAAGGATATAAATCGGAACCCCAAGTCCGAGTGTGGGGTAGGCAAGCAATTCACTGTACCCAACGGGGGGGAATCTCAGTGCATTGCGAACCTGCCCCACGTTCCTTTCTTGACCGTCTTATTAGTAGCTGTGTTCGCCAGAACGCGGACCCGCACTCAAGAAGTCGCTCGACTCGGAGAGTCAAGCCATTACAGATACCCGCGATTCTCTTCGCATTCTTTCTCGGCTTCTTCGAGAACCTCAGCCAAACCGTAAAGCGCCCCGACGACTTGCTGAAGCGTCGGCCCGACGGCCTTCAAAAAAGACTCTTCAAATTGCCGGCTCGAACCGTCATTCCAAAACTCGCTCGCTTCGCCCCAGCCGTCTTTGAGCATTTTGGCTGTGCGTTTCAGTCGCGTGGCACCCGTGTTTAGATCACACATTCTCATGTTTGTTCCTCATCGCCTGCCGTGCTCTCCGTTTCCACTGGCAAATCACCCACATCCGTTGGCGGGCGTTGTTCCGTGTACTTGTCCAAAGACCGGATCATGCGATCCAGGGTCGCGATGGCGCGGGGCATGTCACTCTCTGCCCAATCGGCGGCTTTCGCGATCTGGACCTCGAACTCTTCCGCCACGTGCCGGATCTTTCGTTGCCATTGTTTGACCGCACGCACCCGCTCCTCGGTAAACCGCCGCCGGTTGCGTGCCTTTTCGTACGCCTTCTTTTCGTCGATCAACGAATTGAGATCGCCGCCAGCGACCGTGATCTGTTTGCGCTCGAGGTTGACGCGCGCTTCGGCAACCTGATTCAAGGCCAAATGAAGTTGCTGCTGCCAATACTTCGGTCGATCGATGTCAATCCAATCGACCGCTCGTCGGCATTCCAGCGAGAGTTGTGTCAACGCATCGCGAACATTCGAGTCGAACTTTACCATTAACTGACGAATGCGTTTAATGGCATCGATCGATGTGACATTGGCCGATTGGCTCATGATGACTGCAAATAATCCTCGATGTGCTCCGCCTTTCGCAGCAGATACGGAACGTGCTCGTCAGCAGTGTTCAGAAAGCGGACCAGATCCTTCATGTGCTGCTGAAACTTGTCGGAGAATTTCTTGTGCTCTTGGTCGCGCCAAGATCCGGCCAGCGCGGCAAGCTGATTGCCCAACGTCTGGGATCGGTCGCGCAGGTCGTTATTGAATTTCTTCAAAGATCTTGCGAATTGACGAAGTTCATCGGGGTCAACAACCGCTTGTGCCATAACGAAGCTCGCTTCTATAAGGGCGAATGGTTAGTCCTCAAATCTCACTATAATCCGCTCTAGCCGTTTCTGTAAAGCAATCGCGTAGAGAGCGCACAGCGTGCCCTATGAGCTTCAGCAGAGAGACACCAGCATCTCTTCAAGTTGTTCGCGGCCCGTAAGCACTTCCATACCGATCTCTAACGCCCACAGTGGCCGCTGTCCAAGCTGATCTACAGACACTTTCACCAGATCCTTGTGCGTACAAACCAGCGCGCTGATTTCATCGAGATCGTTTCCCCATGCGATGAGTTGCTCGATGTCCTTGCGATCGTAACGATGATGATCGGGGAACTCCTTCAACTCCTTTACCTCGAATCCGCTGGACTCCAGCGTGTGTCGAAAACCGACCGGGTTGCCGATGCCACAGAATGCGGCGACCGATTTTCCTTGAAGTGAGTCAATTGCTTCCACGCCGCCCGAACTCGAAACCAAGCGAGCGGGTTGGTGAGCCAATTCGATCCAAATGGTATTCGGAGCGTGTCGCCGAACTTCCGTTCGAATCTCTTCACGGCGCGACTGGTCGACCATGTCGCTGCGACTGAGCGCGACGACGTCAGCGCGGGCCAGGCTTGCAACGGGTTCGCGCAACAAACCGCGTGGCAATAAATGGCCGTAACCAAACGGTTCCAGCGCGTCGATCAAAACGATGTCGAGGTCGCGGTGAATTCGGCGATGTTGAAAGGCATCGTCCAGCACGATGATTTGCGTTTCGAGTTCTTCGATGGCCGTTTGAGCAGCTTCGACCCGATCCGGATTTTGTAGATGGGGGACGTCGGGCAACTTCTGTTCGAGTTCCAACGCCTCGTCGTTGACGCTGCCTTTTTCCGCGCCATATCCGCGGCTGATCAACGAGACCCGCACGTTGTTTTCGCGAAGCCAACGGGCGAGCCAAGCGACCATCGGTGTTTTTCCCGTGCCGCCGGTGGTTAGATTGCCGACGCTAATGACCGGAACGTCGACGCGGTGAATCTCGGATTTGCCCGTGTCATAGCGACGGTTGCGGTGCCCGACGACCACGCCATACGGAATCTCGGCGAGTCGAAACAAACCGCGCCACAACATCGCTCGCAAGTCGCGACGCTCGCCGCTGACAATTTTGTGGAACTCCGTTGGGTTGATCACGCGGCGGCTTCTTCAGTCCTGACAGGGACGAAATCATGTAGCCAGGGGTAAAAACCCCTGGACTTCGATGGTGGTCCTGAACGCCAAGCCCCGGTAGGGGCGACATCGGGGGCATGTTCCGTTTTCGATGCCGCCCCTATCGGGGCTTTCGGATGATTATGTGTCTTACGATCAGGGGTTTACACCCCTGGCTACACGATTTCGCCGCTGTGTGGCTGGAATCATAGTGGCGCAGGTAAATCGCGGCGGCAGAAAATGATGCTGGCGAACAGGTAGGAAACGATGCCCACGGTGGCGAGGATCAAATGGTAACCGAGCGGGGCGAGGCTTTTGTAAACGCCGGCTTCGTAGAAGAAAATGCTCCACGCTTGGCCGGGTGACTGGTCGACGACTCGGACAACGGCTTCTGGTTCGTAGGCGGTCAGCACGCTTAGGTACAACATCCACTCCGTTTGTTCGGCGGCGAGGCCGATTAGTTTGATGATGACTTGGACGATGAACACGCCGACGACCAAGCCAATCGTTCGCCAGCGGTAGCGGTCCCAAGACGACATCAGCGTGGTGAAGCCGGCGATCATCAGGCCCAGCGCGAACAGTGTGATCGACGCGTGGATGAACAGCGACGGACTGACCTTGCTGGCAACCGAAACGACGTGCTCTTCTTTTTCGGCAAGGTAGTTGGGAATTTCGTAGCCGAGGAAACTCCAGGCGGGCGTGACGTATTCGGTGGTGGAAAAGGTGTAAATGCCAACGTAAATGCCGAGCCATGCGATGCCGGCAAGGACCACCAGGCCAACGATGGTGACGGCGGCGTTGGTCAGCAAAACTTGAAGACGGCTGACGGGTTGGGCCAGCAGCATCTCCATCGTCCCACGTCCCACTTCGCCGCTGACGCAATCCGATCCGCGTGAAATGGCCCACACGCAAATGCACAACACCACGACCAACTCGTCGTACGTCATGGCGATGCGGCCGGGATAGGTCACCAGCCACGCAAAGTCCACGGCAATGAAACGTTCGATGTCGATCGGAAGGCTTTCAAGGATTTCTTGGAAGTCACCCGACAAAAGCTGGCTGACAAGCCAAACGCGAATCCAGCAGAACCAGAAGATTGCCAGCGAACACCAGAACAGCAGCCACTTGGATTCGTCGATCGATCTTTTTAGCAGTGTACGATTCATTCTCGGTTGGCCATATGAAATTGGTCGTACACGGCCCGCAAGCCGATCGGCTCGACGGCGACTTCGTTCAGATTCAATGTGGCAAGCCAACCGAGCAACGATGACAACTCGCCGGGCGATTCGATGGTCACCTCGCCGTTGCCATTTGATGTGATTGCAACTTGACCGTCTAAATGATCCGGCGCGGATGGAACGTCGCCTTCGAGTTTCGCGCGGATGCGATGTTGGCGTCTCAACTCCGACATTCGTTGGGTGTGGACGAGTTTGCCCGCTCGCAGGATTGCGACTCGGTCGCAGACTTGCTCGACTTCCGGCAAAACGTGTGACGAGAAGATGACCGTTCGGCCGGCGGTTTGTGCTTCGCTGACCAAATCCATGACGACAGCCCGCACGGTTGGGTCGAGGTTTGTCGTCGGCTCATCCAGGATCAACAACGGCGTATCGGCCGCGACGGTTGCAGCGATGGCGGCCTTTTGTTTCATTCCCGTCGACATGTAAGCCACTCGGCGCGTGATGTCCAATTCGAGACGTTCGGCAACTTGGAGCGACCGATCGAAGTCGCCCGTTGGACGTATGTCCGCAAAGAAACGCAGGACATCACGCGCGCGCATCGTTGGGAACAGGCGTGGTTCGCCGGGCAGGTAAGAGATCTGCTCGTGTGCTTGTACGCTTTGCCCGTAGCAATCCAGCCCGTCAATCGTGGCCGTGCCAGACGTTGGTTTGAGGAAACCGAGCAGCAGACGAATGAGCGTGGTCTTTCCCGCGCCGTTGGGGCCGAGCAAACCAAACACTTCGCCGCGCTGAACCTCGACGCTGCACTGGTCCAAGGCCGTCATCTCGCCGTAGCGTTTGGTTAATAAGTCGGTTTTGATCAACTTGCATCTACTGCGGTAACGGTACCTCGTTGCCCTTTTCATCCCGGCAGTCGATTTCGAGGTGTTCGGGGAACAAGCCTTCGCTGCCAAGGATCTGGACGACCATCTGTCCGTAGTCTTCCAGATGAGCGAGTTCTTTTCGCTTCTTGTTGTTCAGGTACGAGGCGACTTCGTCATTGACCCGAACGACGACCCGAACGCAGTTCTTTTGTTGCGCCGCGACCATCAACGTTCGAACCACTTCGATCGACATGCTCTCGGCGGTCTTGACGACGGCGCGGCCTTCGCAGCAGGGACAGTCCTGATAGACGCTGCGTTTGAGACTTGGCCGGACACGTTGCCGAGTCATTTCGATCAAGCCAAAGGGGCTGGTGCGTAGGATTTTAGTGCGAGCGCGATCGCGCTTCATCGCGTCGCGCAAGGCTCGTTCGAGACCACGGCGATGTTTCTCTCGACGCATGTCGATGAAGTCATTGACGATCACGCCGCCCAAGTCGCGGAGTCGAAGTTGTCTTGAGATTTCTTGGGCCGCCGCCACATTGACGCGATAGGCCGTCTCTTCGGCCGAGTCGTCGACGCGGAAGTTGCCGCTGTTGACGTCGATGGCGACCAAAGCCTCGGTTTGGTCGATGACGATCGAACCGCCCTCGCGCAGCGGAACGGTGCGCTTGTGGATGCGGCCGATTTCCTCTTCCAGTTTGTACTTGTGGAACAACGGGTCTTTGCCGTCGTACAAGCTCAGCTTGCCAACCTGGCGCGGCATCACCAGTTGCAGGAATTCCTTGGAACGCTCGTACGCTTCTTGTTGATCCACCGTAATCGCGTCCACATCGGCCGTAACAATGTCGCGGATCGTGCGAACGATGATGTCGCTTTCTTCATAGATCTCAGCGGGACCTTTTTGTTTTCTGATGCGGCGAACGATGACTTTCCAAAGACGCAGCAAATAGGCCATGTCGCGCGAGAGTTCTTTTTTCGTCCGCTCCTGGCCGGCCGTGCGAACGATGAAACCGAGGCCCTTGGGTGGGGAGAGTTCCATCATCGTCGAACGCAACTTGCGGCGTGCATCATCGTCTTCGATTTTGCGCGACACGCCGACTCGGCCCAGTGCCGGCATCAGCACGAGATAGCGGCCAGGGATGCTGATATAGGTCGACAGCGTCGGACCTTTGGTGCCAATGCCTTCCTTGATGACTTGGACGACGACTTCATCGCCACGTTTGAAAATGTCTTGGATTGGCGGCTTGTCGCGCGGACGGCCACCGTTGCGTTGGCGCCGGTTCTGCCGGCGACGCGTGTCGTCACCGTTGTTGTCGTCGTCGCCCATGTCAAAGCCGCGGTCGTTGGAATCGTCCGCGGCCGCGGGATCGTAGCCGCCTTGGCGAAAGTATTGCGATTCGACGTCGCTGATGTGGAGGAAACCGTTGCGGCCGACGCCGAAGTCGACGAACGCCGCCTGGATGCTAGGTTCCAGGTTGACGATTTTTCCTTTGTAGATGTTTCCGACGTAGTTGTCTTGGCTGGCTCGTTCGATGTAAAGTTCTTCGAGAATGTTGTCTTCGACGATCGCGATCCGGATTTCTTCCGGCTGCGAAACGTTAATCAGCATTTCCTTTTTCATGTTTGGTTCTTTCTCGGACTTGCGGCGATGCTATAACGACCGCAGTTCTGGTGAGGTGGTAACCCTCGTCTTCCAGATCGCCCAGGCTCAGTGCGTCAAGCACTTCTCGCGGGCGGACGCTTGTTGGCTGTGGAGATCCGCCCGCCTGACTGCCTTTGGGCGCGGGTGGAGTCGCATGCAGCGTGAAACGAAGACGACCGTCTTGCAATTCAAGATCGACCAGGCCGGCTCGCAGATCGACAGGATCCGCTCGGCCGTCGCGCTCGATGGGCACAGACGGTTGGGCTAACAGATGTTTGATAGACAGTTCTGTTTCCGCCGCCACGGGCGACGGGATTTTGATTTCGTAAGTCAGCTCTTTGGGCCGAGCTTTCTTTTCGCCTGCATCCAACAAGCGAGTGGATTTGATGGACAGGCCATCGGGTAAATGTGCGGACATTTTTTGTTGAAACTCGTCAGCGGTCAATGGCTCGGCGATTTCCACGTCGAGGATCTCGTCCGTCGCGGCGATGCCGAGCGACAGGGCCGACGGGAAGCTGAGTTTGGCTTTGGGATGGAACCCCTCGCTCATGGCAAGCCCGATGCCAGCCCGGCGAAAGAGCCGCTCGAAGGTGCGCGCAAGGTCACGGTGGCTGATCATTCTCAGATCGCCTTGTTTGCCGAATCGAATTCGGATACGCGTCTTAGTGGCTAACACGATAGTGCGCATCGAATACGAGCGACCAGATCAATGTAGCCAAGCGAGGCGTTGCCGGGTTTGGGTTTGATCCGTTGCGTTTGTCATCTCGTTCGATGCGGTTGATTTGTCTTGGGCGAGCTGTTGGTCGGAAGGATTGCTAATCCGTCTGTCTTGATGGCGGACGGATTGGCAATCCGTCCTACTATCCTCGCCGGTTTACGAATTGTTATGTGCTAATTGTTTTCTTCAGTGGCCTCGGAGGCCGCACTGTCGCGGAAGTCTTTTTCCACCAGTTCGACCAAAGCGCTAATGGCGTCTTCGGCGTCTTGTCCGGTTGCTTCGATTTCCACTTCGGTGCCATTTTCGATTGCGAGCGTGGCGATGTCCAAAATACTCTTGCCGTCAACACGCTCGGCGTCCTTAATAATCTCGATGGTGGCGTCGAATTTGCCCGCCAATTCGACAAACTTGTACGCAGGACGAAGGTGCAATCCCTGGGGATTGGTTACGACGACCTTTTGTCTTGCGATGGTTTCCGACATGACTTCTTTCGTCTCTGGTCATCTGTCACTTGTCATTGGCAACGATCGCGACGATTGTCGCGTACGACTTGCCTGGACCTGGAGCAATTTCCACTACGAAACAAACTGGTTGTTGTCTGCTTCTTCCAGCAATTGCTGGATGTCTTCCGCAGTCTTGGACTGCTTGAGAAACCGGCAAAACGTCTCGTCGCGAAGTTGTCTGGAGATGTTTTCCAACGCACGAAGGTGGTCGCCGGGACGATCGGGTGGTGAAATCAACAGAAAGAAGAGTTGTACTTTTTCGCCGTCCAGGCTTTCGAAGTCGACGCCTTCCGTGCTGACGCCGACCGTGCCCACCAGTTTATCCACACTGGGATGCTTCGTATGGGGAACGGCGACGCCTCGGCCGATGCCGGTGCTGCCCAGTTCCTCACGTTTCATAATCGCTTCGACAATGCTGTCTTTTTCGTCGCCGTTGATCTGGCCGCTGCCGGCCAACGCGTCGACTAACTCTTGGATCACTTCCTCTTTGTCCTCGGCCTGCAATTCAGCTCGAATCGCGTCCAGATGTACAAAGTCGCTGAACTTCATGTGATGTTTCCTTTCGTTGCGGCGGGGCGACGCGACTCGACTTCGGAAGTTCTCTTCAACTTCTGAAGTCTGACGGCTGTGTGCCAATCAGACTTCCGAAGTTTCGGAAAACTTCGGAAGCCAACGCATTGCAACATCAATTGGTGTCGGCATCCGACTCGGTTGGCTCAACGTCCGTTTCCGTGTCGAGGTGTTTGACCCCCGTCGCTCGATGATTCGTCAATTTCTCTTTATGTTTCCGTAATTGTGTTTCTATTTTGTGTATGACGCTGTCCAACGCGGCCATCAATTCGCCGGTGTCCGTTGCGACAAAGTCGTCGGTGTGTTCCGCCGACACTCGTAGTTCCACATCGGGACTCTCACGATGTTCTAAGTCGGCAGTCACATGGATGGCTGTCAGGCGATCAAAGATGCGGGATAGTTTTTGGACTTTTTCGCTGATTTTCTCTTGCGTGGCGGGATTCAGATCCCCGTGTCTCGCCGATATATCGATCTGCACCTGCAGTTCTCCTCCAAAAATCAAACGCGGGAAATAGCAACCCGCTAAAAAACAAAACTGGTCGGTCGGTGACGACGCAACCAGTACTGCTACAGAACTATTCTACAACTCCCGTACCAGAGCCACAAATCCAAATCAACGGAAGGTTTGAAATGCACTCAAAATGCCTGAAAATCCCAGTTTAAGCAATCACACGCTTGACGAAAGGGGACGAACCGGCTTTGGTATGGGGACTCACTGCCGCACTTCAAATAGACAGAATTTGGCGGAAACCGATAAATGGACCCTACTTTCCAGGCGTTTTTGGCGGCATTGCCAATCCTGCTTGCTGCGCTGTTACTCATCGGTTTTCGAATTGCGGCGAAATGGGCGATGCCGGTTGTTTATGTCACAACGGTTTTGATTGCGGTTTTTGGATGGAA
Organism: uncultured Pirellulaceae bacterium; assembly: GCA_964343305.1. Taxonomy (GTDB): domain Bacteria; phylum Planctomycetota; class Planctomycetia; order Pirellulales; family Pirellulaceae; genus CAYFJO01. Next base: position 25,844 of record CAYFJO010000055.1, read on the forward strand.
CGTCGCCTGGGCGCGAGTTGCCGCATCGTCCATCGAAGGCTTGTTCGTCACCTTCGATCTGCTGTTGATCATTTTCAGCGCGATCCTGCTCCTGAAAACACTCGAACAGTCCGGCGCCATTGCGGCCATCCGCAAAAGTTTTCATAACGTGAGCGGCGACCGCCGAGTGCAGGTCGTCATCGTCGCCTGGCTGTTCGGCTCATTCATCGAAGGTGCCTCCGGTTTCGGAACACCCGCCGCCATCGCTGCACCGCTGTTGGTCGCACTCGGTTTTCCGCCCGCGTGTGCCGTCATGCTGGGCATGATGATTCAGAGCACGGCGGTCACGTTCGGCGCGGTCGGCACACCCGTCTTGGTTGGAGTCAATGCCGGCTTGGGTGACGTCGACACCGCCTACTTACAAGCTGTGACGATTCGCGCCGCAACGATCCACGCCATCACCGGCACGTTGATGCCAACACTGATGATCATGATGATGACTCGCTTCTTCGGCGACAAACGCAGTTGGACGGAAGGGCTCTCGATTTTTCCGTTCACACTGTTCGGCGGACTGGCGTTCACAATCCCCTATCTTTTAACGGCGATCTTTCTTGGCCCGCACTTTCCGTCGCTCTTGGGAGGCATGATTGGTTTGGCAATCGTCACGACCGCCGCGCGCGGCGGTTTCTTGTTGCCCAAAGACAATTGGGACTTTGCCAAACCGGCGACGTGGCCCGGCGACTGGCAAAGCAGTGTCACGATCGAAATCAAGGAGGACCAGGACGCACGGCCGATGTCAACTTGGCTGGCGTGGACACCGTATCTCTTGGTCGCCGTGCTGCTGGTCGTAACACGCGTTGACGACCTGCCGCTCAAGAAAACCCTGCTGTCGGCCAAGTTCGAAACCGTGCTGGCCTACGAACATGTTTTCGCTCGATCGCATCAGTACGATGAATCCGGCAACTTGACCATCCACTTTTTCAACGGCAATACCAGCGAACTGGGCGCCGGCCAAATCAAGGCTGCAAAGAGTTCCAAGCAACTGCTTGTCGGCAAAACGACTCCGTTTTACTTGCCCGCCTTTGTTTTGTTCGTTGTCGTCGCGATCACATTCGTCGTCCACCGCATGAAACCGGCACAAATGGGTCGTGCCCTGACGGATTCCAGCCGCGTGCTATTAGGTGCCGGTTTCGTGCTGGTTTTCACCGTGCCGATGGTCCGCGTGTTCATCAATTCCGGCGTCAACACGTCGGACCTGAGCAGCATGCCCGTCGCCATGGCCCAGTGGGTCCGCGTGAACGTGGGAGCCGTTTGGCCAGCATTCGCGGGAATGATCGGAGCGTTGGGCGCGTTCATCGCCGGCAGCAATACAGTGAGCAACTTGATGCTGTCCGAGTTTCAACGCAGCGTCGCCCAACAGTTGTCTGTTTCGACGACGATGGTCGTGGCCCTACAAGCGGTCGGCGCGGCGGCCGGAAACATGATCGCGATCCACAACGTCGTCGCCGCATCCGCGACCGTGGGATTCCTGGGCCGCGAGGGACAGACGTTGCGAAAGACGATTCTGCCAACCCTGTATTACCTGGTCGTCATCGGGCTGCTTGGGATGTGCGCGGTCTACTGGATCGATATTTGAGCCGTGTTTACGGCAATGTCACGGCCGGCTTCGCAACACCCGTGGGCAGCGGCAATGTTGGTGGTGTCGCGTAAGTGATTTCGCCTTTCTCGGCCATGTCTCGCCATTTGGCGACCTTGGGCGCTCGGCGGCGATCTGTGACGTGCGGCTGATAGAAATTCATCTTCCCTGTGATGCGATACAGGTTGATGAACGCTAGCACGCGGAAATCCAAGTCGAGGCTTTCCAGATCGTCCACCAATTTCGCTGCCCCCAACTCGACGAGCTGATCTTCGTCGTATCCCCACAGCAAACGATAGAGTTTTTCGCCGTCTTCGCCACGCAGTTTTTCGAAGGCCAGGCGAACAGCCGCCGCAGATTCCGGTCCGCGAGCGAGAGCTTCTTGAGCACTTGCAAAACCCGCGTCCCAAAACGATCGGTTCTCGTCGTTGCTCAGCGATGCGACAAACGATTCGTGGCGATCGAGGTACGACAAACTGCGCGAGGCCAGCATGCGAATCTCGACGTCTTCGTCTTTGGCACGCTCGACCAATGAAACGACCAGCGGGCGGTCGTACTCCAGTTCTTGGTCCAGGTTCTCGGATGCCAGACGGTCGATCAAAGCCAAGTCGGTGGAGCCAATCCATTTTGATGGGGTCTCCAGGACGATCGTTTGGCCCAGTTTATCGTCGACCATGACATAGACTTCGCCAGCTTCCAACTCGAAGATATCGTCGCCCAACGCCCATTGAACTTTACCGGCGCTGGCTTCAATTTGAGCGATCGAGCGGATTGTCGCTGTCTCCGGGTCGGTGCCGGGGGCTCGATAGTTTTTCACTTCGATAGCGACCGAAGCGTCGGCAGTGGCAAAGGTCAGCACACCCTCGCGACCGTTGACATTCAAT
>CAYFJO010000055.1:28442-38257 GCA_964343305.1 uncultured Pirellulaceae bacterium
GTGCCAGCCATATCGGGTTTGTCCGTGGTTTCCGCTTTCACGGGTGCTTTGGGCATGGGGGAGTCGGCTGGCATAGGCGGGTCGGCTGGCACGGGCGCGGCGTCATCCGCTGAGTCGGGTGCCGCATCCGGGGCAGGCAACGTGACACCCGGAATCTCAGCAGGAACCGGCGGGACATCGTCGCCGTCGTCGACGAGATCGTTCGTTGGTGCCTTTGCATTGACGTTGTCGTCCGGCACGACGGTGAATCCGTTGTCTTCTTTCGAATCGTTCGATTTGGGACGTTCAACGGTCTTCCAACCGGTGCCGCTGTTTGTGTCGGTTGAATCATCTTCGACGGGTCCCGCGACTTCGTCCGGATTCGAATCTGGGATGGCCATTTCGGGAAGCACGGAATCCGGCTGCTGAATCGGCGTGTCGGTCACCGGCGGTGGCTGTTGATTGCCGCCAAACAACGAGACGATTGTGCTTGGGCCAACGGCAAAAAACGCAACTGTCGCGATCAGAAACACTAAGGCAGCCGTGGCGATCAACGGAATGAACCTTTGCCAGCCGCTAGCACCCACATAGTCGGGCAAGTCAGGCAAGGCTACCTGATCGCGTTCTGGTTTGCTGCTCGGTTCGGGTTTCGGTTCAGGTTCTTTCGACGGTTCGGGATCAGCGGAAGGCGCGGACGTGCTTGCAGTTTCGTTGGCAGGCGCGGTTGCCGCGGTGACTTGCGTTTCAGCGGGTTGAGTTTGCACTTCTGTCGAAGTTTGCGGTGATGATGTTTGAGTCGCTGCGCCCGATCCCAGCCCGTAGATGCGATCGCGCAAAGCTACTGAAACGTCAGCAGGTTCGCCCAGCACCAGCGCCAGCACTTGGTGGCACGAAGCGACTTCGGCCAGATGGGAATCTGATTCAAGACAAACCTTTTCAAAATCGGGAACACGTTCGGCCGACAGTGTGCTGTCCAGGTACTCTGAAACGGTGTTTGGATCTAGTCCCATACCTTTGCCTGCGAGCTTGGGAGCCGACAGCCGCAGCTTGCGAGTGACGTTGCGCAGCCGATGTACAAGGCCGCTGGCAAAATCGCTCTCCTCGATCTTTTGCCGAAGTTGTTCGGCATCGGACGGCTCCAGAACATCGTCCATATACGCCAGCATAGTTCTTAGCGTCAGTCGCATCGTGGGAAATTCCTCTATGTCGAAATAGTGGTTCGTCTGTTAAAGGAAATAGTGGCTGTGGCCGTCGATTTTCGTACAAAATAATCTTGAAGTAGTGGGCATCTCTTTGGGGTCGGGGATCGCATCGCGCAAATTGCGAGCAACACAAGACTTGCAACTTGCCATCGAGCAAATCAACAACGTAAACATGGCCATGGCCGCGGAGTGGGCCGAGCGCGGCAACAAAACGGGGGCCTTGCGTCTGTGGACTGAAGTGGAGCTCTTTACTGGCTGAGACGAAGTTCGTCGGCGAGCTGACGAAGAGATCGCTCAGTTACGCTCGCCATTTCAAGGTGGCGAAAGTGTCCGTAAGACGGATTGCCTAATCCGTCTACAAGTGACTATGGACGGATTAGGCAATCCGTCCTACTTGTCGCGGCGAGTGTCTGGATCGAACGCAATGAGTGCTCCGATCGAGAGCAAGAGCTGCAACGTGGCGACCGCCAGCGGATGAACCGTCCAGCGAATCGTTCGCTCGTCCTCGTCGATTTCTTGGTCTGGCCGTTCAACATCCTTGCGCCAACCTTGGGCCGTGTAACGCCACTGTCCGAGCGAATCCTTGGCGGTCGTCTGCGTTTTGTGGTCCGCATCGGTGAGCGTCTGTTGATTCATCGCAATCCACACGATGGCGAGCACGAGAAACAGAGATGGGAGGAACCAGCGCACAAGTCGGACTGGTCGCAAGTCGTGCGCCATGGTCTAAAGACAAGTGAAAGTCTGAATTCCAACCAAACGCATGTTGCCGAAACGCAACACACGAGCGGAATGCGTCGAAATACCGCAACATCCGCAAGAGCGATTTGCCGCGCTCCAAGAAGTGTCCTACGTTTCCAATGGAACGGCGTATTGTTGTAACAATATGATCTAACGACCCCAACAACTCGGGGCAGGGCGAACAAGAAGTTGCGTTTCTAAGGGTTATAGTGAAATGAGCAGCGAATCGACGATTGATCTGAAGAAAATCCTTGCCGGGGCACAGCTTCCCGCGCTCCCACAAAGTGCCATTCGACTTTTGGAACTCTCCCAGGACCCAGAAAACGGTCCGGCCGAATTTGCTGTTCCTATCGAGTCGGACCCTGGCTTGACGGGTCAAGTTTTGAAGTTTGTGAATTCGTCCTACTTTGGTTTCGCGCGCGAGATTTCCAGCGTCAAACTGGCCAATACTCTGGTTGGCATCCGCACGATCAAAAACTTTGCGTTGTGGAGTGCCGTGTTTAGCTTAATGCCCAATCCCAAGTGTGGGCCTTTCGATCTGAAATCGCTGTGGCAAGATTCGCTGCGGCGTGGTTTGTTCGCCCGCGCCATGGGCAAAGTCATGGGGCTTGGTGAAGCCGAGGATCTGTTTGCCGCCGCATTGCTGCAAGACATGGCTGTGCCGTTGTTGGCCAAAGAGTTGCCGGAACAATACTTGGAGTTGCTCGAACAACGCCAGGAAGGCCGTCAGCGTCTGTCCAACCTGGAGCGCGAACGGTTTGGTTGGACACACGGCGACGCCGCGGCGGTGATGGCAAAGAGTTGGAGTTTGCCCGAGTACTTCGCCACGCTGATCGAATCCCACGCTCAACTGGACGAATTGATGGCCTCTAGCGATGCCCAGCCGAGTCAGGTCGCCGTGGCGCTTTCATCGCATTTGCCGTCGATTCAAGATTCCATTTGGGCCGACCGTGAGGACTTCGAAGCTGGGTATGCGTTCGCGCGAGTGAATGGGTCACCGGAATTGACCGACCTGTTGCAGCAGGTCGACGAGCAATTCCAGGAATTTGCTCCCGTTCTGAAATTGCAGGTTCCCGCCCAGACATTGGTCGCGGCCTACCACGAGTGTGCTGAAGTCGTGGCGTAATTGTGTAGGTCAGGCTCTGCCTGACAAAATCATTGCAGATTTTTTCACTACGCCTCAGGCGAAGCCCGACCTACGGCTGCACAAGCGAGGACGCTTGTCCCACAGAAAACAGCCGCAAAGCTTGCCCAATTGCTTGCTGCCGAGTTTTCGGCGAATTCTTTTTTGGACACTTAGTCTCGGCCACGATTCAACTTGCGCGCGAAGTTTTGCCGTTCTCATTGGCAGGAACAAAACTGCGATTACAATGAACGTAGACGAAGGGGGCAAGTCGAACCATGTCAGGTAAAACTCGTGACCGATTACAAACGCACTCTAAGAAAGCAATTGCTAACCGAGGCCGAGGGCTATCTCGACTTGGCGACGGTGTTTGCGGATCAATGGGAGCTGTCTCCCGATGTGCGTGATCGGTTGATGAATCGGGCCCTCGACGCTCTGAAAAAACTCGAAGGTTCGGGAAGTTGCCCCGGTCGCATGTTATATCTCAAGGGCCAGGCGCTGTCGGCGATGCAACGATATCAAGACGCGGTTGCTCCGCTGGTCGAAGCTGCCAAATTCGACAATGAAAATATTCACGTGTGGCTCGCGCTGGGCTGGTGTTACAAGCGGCTGGGCCGGCTCGATTTGGCGATCGAGTCGCTGGAAGAAGCGTTGTGTGTCGACTCGGATGAAGCGATTTTGCATTACAACCTCGCTTGCTATTGGAGCCTGGCGAACAACCCCAAGCTGGCCGTCTCCTTTCTAGCCAGCGCCCTTGATATCGATCCAAATTATCGAGAGTTGCTTGCCGACGAAACCGATTTCGACAACGTCCGTAACGATCCAGACTTTCTAGCGCTGACGACCGTGATCGTTTGAAAACGCTGTAGGACGGATTTCTAATCCGTCCATTCCCACAACAGACGGATTGGCAATCCGTCCTACGGCGCATCGATTCGCTTGCATCCTGAGGTGAATCGAGTATCTTAAACCCAATCGCAAACTCTCGGTTCGCTTTTCTCCTCGCACACGGAACGCAACAATGCCATTTATGGTCATCATCTGGGGCTCACGTTTTATGGGCAAAGTGGACGAAGTCGAAGGGCTGTTTTACGTGTTGACCAAGTTTGGTCACCTTTATTACATCCCTTTGATTCCCACCGAAAGCTATCTGGTCTTTGAAGAAACCGAAGATGGCATTCGCGGCGCGTCGATCCCGATGAGCTTCAAGTCGATTTTGATGGCCTGGTTTCGAGCGGCCCTTGTGTTGGGCGCGATTTGCCTGGCCGTTTTGGCGTTGGTCATGATGGCCGAAGAAAACCAAACGATGAACTCGGTTGGGTTCGGTGTCCTCTGCGCGGCAAGCATTGGTTTGTTTTTCCTGACCAAGACCGCAAAAATGTTTACACACGCGAGCTACGACCGGGCAAAACAACTGGCCCAAAATGCAGGGCTGGACCAGGAAATCATGATGATTATCGACGCCCTTTACGGACATGGCTCGATGCCGCAACAGGGATTTCCGCCGAGCGGTCCGGACCCATTCGGACAACCTCAACAGCCGATGCAGCAAGATCCTTACGGCCAGCAGCCGTACGGCCAACCTGCCAACCCCGATCCGTATGGTCAGCCACAACAACCTCCCCACGGGCAGCCACAACAGTTCGGGCAACAGCAGCCGAATAGCCAGCCGCCATACGACCCCAACGATCCATTCGGGCAACAGAACCAAAACTGGCCCAATGGATAGCTCGGTTGTAGGACGGTTTTTCAAACCGTCCTACTTTTTGGTTGCGGCTTCGCTGGTTTAGGCAAACAGCTCGATGCCTTTTGACTCTGGGGCTGGAAACGCTTCACCACACGCCACGCACTCGTTTCGATTACGTGGTGCCGGTATGTCGCACGACGGACACTCTTCTCGCGGCGGCCATGATCGATGTAGCAAGTATCCGAGCACGCCCGGAACGCCGCCCACAAAGACAAAGATCATCCACACCCTTGGCCACTGTAACCCCAAAGCCGCGTGACGTTTGAGGGCTGTCCACGCCAACACGCCGCCCAGCAAATAAGTCGCCAACAGCGATGGCCACCAATGTCCAAGCGATCGGCCCAACGCATGAGCATAGGAAGCTTCGGTGCCCGAAAACAGATAGGCCAATGGTTGCACGACGAACAAGCCAAATGTTGAAACGAGTGGTGCCGGTCCCGCAAGCGAAACCAGCCCAGCCTGAACTTTCGTATTGGTAATGACGTTGCCGGTCTTAAGATCCTTCGTAACATGTCGAGTGATCGTGCCGTCGTCGTCGAACCAGTAGAGTTCGTTGCGAGTCGTCGGTTCATTGCTGTAGTGACTGAATTGTCCCAACATCGAGTCGCTCAAGACATAGAAAACCGTCCAGACTGCGCCGGTCAGTTCATCGGGCAACTGGACCACGCGCTGCTCGCCGGTTTTCAAATGAATCAGCCGTAATTGTTCCCGAGATCGCGCGACAATGTATCGTGGAAGGAGATTGACTTCTTCGTCGGGCACTTTGTCGAGTGCTTGAAAGGCCAGTCCCACGGCGTAGATCTCTTTGTCTTCCAGCACGGTGCGCATCGTTCGTTTGTTGAAGTCGATCTCCAGCAATCGTCCATCCGCCACCATATAGACCATCGATCCTGCGTTGGTAAACGTCGGCTCGTAGGCCTGAGCGTATTGGACGCTAAGCGCCCCATAGCCTGATCGAACCGTTCGTCCATCGACGGCAAAATGCTCATCACGATTGGGCTTCGTGTTGGTAAAGCCACTCTTGCCGATGAATTGAACCGGCACTTTTCGAACACTGTCGAAGCCCACGAAATAGGCGGAGCCATCGCGCCGGCCGTCGTGAACGAAAAACCAGTACGTGGGAACCGTCCTGTTGTCTTGAAACGGAACAATCCGCTCGGACCAATTTCACAACGCAACGGTTGTCGTAATACTTCGTCAGACCTTTCGTCACAATCGCATTGGACATAATCTATTCTCCCGGCTTATCCTCTCCCCACTGAAACTTCTTCACGCGCTCGGCAACCAACGCCTCAACCTCTTCCGCCGCAAACCCCAGATGCACCGCCCCGGTTAAGGCTTGATCGACGAGTTCGACCAAACGTCCTTTCCGCGCCTTCTTCGTCAAATCCGATTTTGTCTGAGCCACGAACACGCCCCGACCGGGCCGCGTGTTAAGAATCCCCTCGCGCTCCAATTCCGTGTAGACGCGGGCGATCGTGTTGGGATTGACCACCAGTTCGCGCGACAGCTCGCGCACGGAAGGCAGCTTCTCCTCGGCTTTCAACCGTCCACGAGCAACCGCTTCGCGAATTTGCTTCGCCAGTTGCCGATAAATCGGCGCTCGGCTCGTGGGATCAATCTGAAACTGCATCGTCGCCTCACTAACTGTACCAACATTAATAATACAGATGGGTCAGCGAGTCAAGAGCCAAATCTTTGAATTTTCCTCGGGCTCGCCTTGACGTCAATACAACTGAAAAGCAACTGCTTCGGACTCAAGCAATTGCCCGGCCCCAGTCGACCTGCGCATCGGATGGCTCTCCGTCATCCTGACCGTCGTCGCCTCGCAGCACTTTTATGTGACGATCCAATCGTAATGTGGACTTGAATCTTAAACATTGAGAATGTCGTAAACGTGTTCGGTCCAAAATCGATTACTGAAAAGCACTCATCGCTTCGGTCTGTTTTCGTTTGAGTATGTCGCGAAACTCCTGAAGACGAGTCGCCTGATCATCGCGGTTGGCAAGGTTGCGCTTTTCTTCGGGGTCTCGCGTCAAGTCATAAAGTTCTTCACCGTCAAGCCATTTTCCGTAACGCCATCTTTGGTTGCGTAACGCATAGCCAAGTTGCTTGCCGCGGCTGACCACGCTGTAGGCGTACTTTTTCTGACCCATTCGCTCGGGATGCTTTAAAAGCGGGACCAGGGACTTGCCTTGCAGGTGCTCGGGTGCTGGTAAACCAGTCAGTTCAGCAAGCGTTGGGTAGATATCAATCAGTTCGACCATTGCCTCGGATTTCGATCCTGGTCCCGTCAAACCAGGAGCATGCACGATGAATGGCACTTTGGCTCCGATGTCGAACAGCGTCACTTTGCCCCACAGAAAATGGTCACCGAGATGATAACCGTGATCCGAAGTGAAAACGACGATCGTGTTTTCCCACAAGCCTTTCTCCTTCAACGTCTTCAGCATCGACCCAATCTGAGCGTCAATAAACGAGATGCACGCGTGATAGGCCTGCATGTACTCGCGACGCCGAGCATCGTTTTCTTTTCCGAGTTCAAAACCGAACGCTTCGTAGCGTTTTGACATGGCGGTCTTAGGAAGTCCGTCCCACAGGTTGGGTTCGTCGGGCTGGTAGACAATTCTGTCCAGTGGGTACTGCTCGAAATACTTTTTCGGGGCCAGAAACGGAACGTGTGGTTTTTGAATTCCACAGGCGATGAAGAATGGTTTGTCGCCGTAGCTTTTCTTTTCGAGCCACGAAATGACTTGCCGAACATTCTTGCCGTCCTTGTGCTGCTCGTCCGTGAGGCCGCTTGGTCCGTGCCCGGGCGGCGTTTGGGCATTCAGTGGCGCCGCGACGGATTTCATCAACGCTCGCCATGCTTTGCGGTTCTTCCCTTGATCGACCGAACCATGTTCGGCTTCGAACTTCTTGCGTTCCGCCGCGACCACGGGCAACTCGTCGTTTTCGAATCGGTGAAACTCATTCCAGGCAGTTTCTCCCTGTTCGTGACGAGGCGAATGAAAAACTTTGCCAACGCTGGCCGTCCAGTAGCCGTTTTCTTTGAAAAACTGTGGCATGGGCAGCGTGCCTGGTCGAGTCGTTCGAATATCCGCGGTGTTGTTGAGCACGCCGGTGGACTGCGGGTAAAGCCCGCTCAAGAACGACGCTCGCGACGGACCGCAAACGGGATACTGACAAAACGCGCGGTGGAATGTCATTGACTGCTTCGCCAACGCATCGAGCGATGGAGTGCTGATCGGCGCGTAGCCCGCAAGTGAGACGTGTGTGTTCAGGTCGTCGCAGACGATGAACAAAATGTTGGGCTTCGACTTGCTCGCGGATGTAGCGGAACTCGCCGAGAGTTTCGTCGGCTTGATTGGGGGCCGAAAGTCTTGGCGACTTTCGCTACGCTGTTGGTCGCCTGTGGGAAGCTCGTTTCTCAGCAGTTTTCCGGCGCGGCCAGCAAGTTTGAGATAGTGGTCGCTGGGCAAACCTTCGTAAGTGAGAAACTTGGCATCGTCCCCCGTCGGCGGTTCGTTGGTGCATTTGAAGATCGCAGTGCCTTCATCGACTTCATCGAACATGGCAACGTAAAGCATGTTGCACCCGACGCGTTTCGCAGCCGTGACCTGCGACCAAAGGAAGTCGCCTTTCAAACGCGGAATCTGATCGAGCTTGCCGCCGTTCAGGTTGTGCCAACTGAAACCGGGGAACACGACCGGTAGAAAGTCGAGCCTCTCGCGTTGGCACCACTGGCGATCGGGTTGCCAGACATCGGTCGCGTGGCGGGCAGCTTCGTCGGGAGTTCGGTAGCGGCCGATCGTCCAGGGACTGATGACTTCGGCTTCTTTTATTATCTGATGCAGCAACGGATCGTCCGTCGCATCGCGCCGGCCTTCGCGCCAGAACGACGGCACTCCGAGCATGACCGAGCAACCGTCTGACTTTAGCCACTTCACGAGATCGTGGCACTCGCGCAGCGAATACTTGCGGTCATCGCTAAAACCGATTCCCCAGACGGCGACGAGCGGCTTGCCGTTGTGATGCAAGTAGTTGGCGTCGCTGGTGACTTTCAATTCCGAACGCAAAGACGTCCAGTCGTCGCAAACGCGTTTGACTTGGCCGGCTTTCAAACCGCTGAGGTCATACATCACCGCGAACGTACGGCCCGATTGTTTCGCGCCTTCGCGAACATGGGACAGGACGGTGTTGTTGTTTCTCAGAGATGCGGGCCCCGAAAGTCCTGTCGCGAAGCGCTGGAGGAACGCACCATCGATTCCGTAATCGCGCATCCAGCGAAAGTGCCGCAACACGGTCTTGCGGTTCGCGCTGCTAAAGACTTCCGCCGCGCTGCCATCAGCGCGTTTAAAACCGGTCGCGTATCTTTCCTCGGCATCCAGTTCTGACACGTCGGGCCACAGATCGACCGTGACATTGCCGGGGCCGAATTCATTCTTCCGACTTCTTGTCCAATGTTTCCAGCCAAGTCTTGCGCCATCGCCTGGACAGTTGAACCAGCCTTGATAGCCAACCATCACTTTGCCGTTCAGCGTGCTGACGTCAACGGCTATCGAAGATGTAGCGAAACTCGCTGAGAGTTTCGGTTGACCGCCTGAGTTGCCGAAAGTCTTGGCGACTTTCGTTACAGGTGGTTTGATTTCACTTGCCGCTCGCTTCTTTTGCGTCTTGAGTTCCCAATGAAAAGCCTCACCATTGGTCACCAGTCGAAGGCGATTCTTCGGAGTTCCGGGCAGTGCGAACGACTTCGGTGCGCCGGCTTGCAGCTTCTGTTTGATGTCGGCAAACGTGGCGTGATCGGCGAGGTTGTTCCATTCGTTGGGGTCTTTGCGCACGTCGTAAAGCTCTTCGGAATTGTCGCTGTAATGGATGTAACGCCATTGGCGGTTGATGACTGCATATCCGCCGGGGGCCAGATACGGCAGCAGTACGTTGCGATCGGTTGCCGTTGCTGGTTCACGCAGCGTGCCGGCAAGTGAGGTGCCTTCCAATCCTTCGACGTTGGGCAGGTCGCACA
>CAYFJO010000056.1:0-37962 GCA_964343305.1 uncultured Pirellulaceae bacterium
TACGCTAGAACAATCTTCGTAAACTAGGAATTCTCAAAACGGTCCCGCTATAGAATGACCAAGCTCCAATGTCCAATGCCCAAGCACGGATGCGGTCGGTCCCCTTGGTCATTGGTCATTGGGATTTGGACATTGTGGGAAAGTACTCGCCGGCACGCCATTTTCCGCCAAAGCGGGTTCTCCTCGATCGGGAAACAGTCGCAAATAGGTTTCGCGATGAAACTGGAATTTCTCCTCAAAAAACTCGATGTCCGATCCCTTGGCCTCTTTGCTTCCGGCATTCGTCTTTCGCAGGCACTCGATGAGCAGCTCGTGCGCGACTTCACGATCCCCGCGCTGCAACCAGATTTCGGCCAGATAGCTCATCGTCTCGGACCGGTACCATTGGCCCATTTCACTGCGAACACCGTTGAAGAATCGCTCCGCCGTTTCGAAGTCGCCTGCTCTGAAGGCGGCCGTGCCCAACTCGGTATAACCGAACACGTGATCCCACCAGGGCTCGAAGATCGCGATGGCGGCGGGGACCTTTTCCAATTGATTGGTGCTGGCCAGTGCATCGACGTACTGTTCGAAGTTCGATCCGAGTAAATTACTAGGGCTGTCGAACGCTTCTTGTTTCAGGTCGTCGCTCCCGCTGTTGGCAAAGTTTAGAAATCGCTCGTACATCCTGACAAAGACTTCCTCTTTGCTCACGCCGTCGAGCAGCGCCTTGGCTTCGACATAGCTATTCAAGTGGGATGTGACAGGATTGCCGAAAGAATCGAACAGCTTCTCATGAGCACGCTCGTCGCCTTGCTCCAGTTTCGTCAAGTTTTCTTCGTATTTGTCCACGACCAGTTGGGCATCACGTGGGGGCGTTTTGACGTGAAGATACTTTTTGCGATTCGGTTGTTCTGCGAAGCCCAGCAGTCGTCGCCCAACATGCGCCATTAAGATGGGACGCACCGGTGAATCCTCGGGCATGTCGGATTTCGGATACCAGGCACTACGCGGGCCATCCAGCACGGCCCAGCCCTCTTCGCCACCCTGCCTGGCCGACGCCAAACCAACCAGCCGTTGCGGATAATTCAGCTTTGGTGAAACTTCCGTGACCACTTCGATCGTCGCATCGGCCAACTCGTCTCCCTGCCATTGGCCCAACATCGACGCGTACTCGCGCGGGTCCTCCACATCCAGTTCATTGATCAAGTCTTTATGCTCCAATTCGAAGTAGCAATGAATCGCATACGCATCTTCCGGCGGTCGCTGATCCAGGTCGTAAGTGAAAAAGCACCAGGTAACACTGCCCACCAAACCGCAATCGGTGTCGTCTTCGTCCAGCCCGGTTTCATCGCGATTGCGGTACTTAATCAACCAAAACGGCTTGCGCTCACCGTCGGGCGGCCAAGCCAGCACGCGCTGATCGACGACTTCCACCTCGTCCGGCGGTTCGCCAAGTTCACTGGGGTGCGATAGCCATTGGACAAACTCGGCCTTGGCCTGAAAAGTGTCGTCCAGCGCTTCGTCGGGAATCATGTCCTCGCGATCGAGTTCCGCCAGGTAACGCGCGGCGACCGAGGAATGGTTGATGTCCAGGCAAAATCGACCCAGCACTTTCATCCCCGCCTCGCTGCCGAGCTTGCCAGATGCCCAGGCCGCTTCCATTTGAACACTCGTATCCGCATGGTCCATCGCCAGCGCCAGAAGTTGATCGCGCTCGGGATTGCTGATGAACGGCAGCGCCGCGGTGGCACTGTGTGCATAGCTATAGTTTTCAGGATCGTTGTCGGCCAGCCACGAATGTAATTGCTCTTTGCCGGTGAGGGAATCGAACAGATGGTCGTCCCATGATCCATCAATCGCCTGTTCATTGACCACATCCAGCAGGCTCATCGCAATGAATCCACTTGGCAACGGATCTCGCAATGCTTCAAACACAAAATCACGCTCCGGATGTCGCTCGGTAAACATACCAAGTACGACGTGCCACATATATCCATCGGGGTCCAGTGGCATCTGGGCCGCGCGCACAACCGTCTCCGCACCTTCGCGAGACCCGTACATCGCCATGATCTTCAGCATGAACAACAAATCGTTTTTGTCCTCGTCGTTGGGACTGCCGGTCAGCGCATCAAAGATCCGCACCAGTTGCGAAACGCCTTCGTTCTGAAGAACATCAAACGCCGGAGCTTCACGTCCGTCGACGTCTTGAAATAACCCCGTCAAGGCATGCAACGGCGAAATGACGGTGTACTCATCCGATCGCGGCAGCGGCAGCGTCACCAAAGCCCGACAGATGGTTTTCGCGTCACGCCGCGACTGGATCGGATAATCGCCAAGCTCTTGAAGTTCATCGGCTAGATCCGCCCCGGGTTTCATGCCGCGAGTAATTGCGCGTTGCAGCGGACTGCGATACATCAACATGACTCCTTGAAAACATTGTCCTAAACGATGTGGGCGGCGACCTATCATCCCACATTATTCATCAGAAGTAGGGTGTGTGCAGCAGGCCCTTTCCGTGTTCAATACCATTGTCGCGATTATGCGGCGTGGTCAAGTACTCGATTGATGAACGGGCTGAATTCATCTATGGTGGAAGGACACCAGGATCGCGGGGCGATCGGCGGGAACTCCAACGAGCATCCGACACTGTGAACGAGACTACTGATTCCCATCAAGCAGTTCATGGAAATGTCTCCACACAAAACAACGGCGTGAATCTTGTCACCGGTGCGTGCATTTTTTTGTCGGGCTCGGTTGCCCTAACGTACGAAATCTGTTGGATTCGCAAATCGACGCTCGCATTTGGCAGCACGACGTTGGCGATCAGTACCTGCCTGGCGGTTTTCTTTGCGGGCCTAGCGATTGGCAGTTATCTGTTTGGACGGCGCAGCCAGCAGATCGCCAAGCCCATGCGACTTTACGCGTGGCTGGAAATTGCCGTCGGCGTGTGTGCGATCGTCAGCCCGGCAATGATCCGCGGATTGAATGTGATTTACAGCCAAATCTATCCGTTGGTTTTTCACCATTTCGCTCTGATCGCGCTGACACGATGCTTGTTGATCATGTTGGTCATTTTGCCGGCGACGGTGTTTATGGGCGCCACGCTGCCGCTGTTTTGTCGGCAGTTCGTCTCGGCGCAACATCGCATCTCGTCGTCGATTGGATTTCTGTACGGCTTAAACACTTTGGGCGCGGCGGTGGGTTGCGCCTTGTGCGGTTATGTCATGATCCCGACGATTGGTGTCGACACGACCATCTATCTTGGCGGCGTTGTCAACCTGGTAATCGGTGTTGTCATTTTACGATCGTCCATCGCAAAGCAAGAGATTCAGATTGAAACAAGCAGCGGTGAGCCAAGCCTTACAACGGGAAACACACGCGGACTACACGCCTCCGTTTGCATGCACGGTCTGTTTTTCACCGCAGGTTTTATCACGACCAGCAACGAATTGTTGTGGCCGCGATTTCTGGGACTTCTCATTCACAACTCCGTCTACACTTACACGCTGACGTTGACGGCCGTGCTGGCCGGCATTGTCATCGGGAGTTGGCTGACGGCACGATTCTTTGACGGATTGAAACAACGCGCGCTGGTCTTCGGCGCGCTGCAAGTCACCGCCGGGCTTGCCGTCTTAGTCACCATGTTGCTGCCGCCGACTTGGTGGATGAGTTTGTTCCGCCAGACTCAGTCGAGCACGAAGACGTTGGTCATGCTCGGCGTGATTCTCTTCCCCGCGATCCTTTCCGGTGCGGCATTTCCGCTGGCAATCCGAATGGTTGTCGAGCAAGTGAGTGAAGTCAGTGTCGCTGTCGGCCGCATGGCCGCCGTGAATACCGTCGGTGGAATCGTTGGCTCGTTGCTGACTGGATTTTTCCTGATCCCTGTGTGGGGCCTGCACCTCTCGCTTTTGACCACGTCCGGACTGGGCGTGTCGATCGGTCTCGTCGCTTGGCTATATCTCGCACAAGATGACGCGGCCCGAAGCAGTTCGATGATGGTTCGCGGTTCGCTTGCCGTCGTCAGAGTCATCGCCTGGTTTCTGATCTGGCTTGGCATGAGCACACGAGTCCCGCACGACTATTTCGAGGTCTCTCGTGAATTTGTGACGCTGCGCGAAGGCTGCGGCTCGAATATCGCGGTCGTGCGTCGCAACGGTGTCCTGCAACTGGAAATCGATCAAATGTGGCAAGGTGCCAGCAATACCACGCACCAAATCATGGCGGCTCACATTCCCACGTCGCTTCATCCCGATCCGAAAAATGTACTTGTGATCGGGCTCGGCTCGGGCCAAACGGCTGGCCGGTTTCTCAAACACAACATCGATACCCTTGATTGCGTGGAGATCGAAAGCGAATTGATCGATGTGGTGCGCGAGTACTTTCCGTCATCGTGGATGGACGACCCCCGAGTTCACTTTGTTGTCGATGATGGACGAAGTTACGTTGCGAATTCAGCTCGCAGATATGATTTGATGTCCATCGAAGTTGGCCAAGTGTTTCGGTCGGGGGCCGCGTCGTTTTATTCCGCCGACTTCTATCAGCTTGCGAAACGGCGGTTGAAGCCCGGTGGCATCGTCGCGCAATTCGTGCCGCTGGAGTACCTGGATGTCAACGATTTTCGCATGATTGTCGCGACGTTCATCGATACGTTTCCCAACAGCGTCCTGTGGTATAACACCGCCGAGTTGCTGTTAATCGGGCGAATCGACGCAGAGATTCAATTAACGTCGAAGCGAATCAGTGAACTCAGGAATCGGTTGTCAGACGAACTCGATTTCTCGTACTGGAACGGCTCTCACCTCACCCTGAAACGCCGGGAAGTGTATGCGGCCGGCTTCCTGATGGGTCCCCGTCAATTGACAAACCTGGTTGGCGATCAACCGGTGTATCGTGACGACCGGCCGATTCTTGAGTACAGCACTTCGGGCCGATACAGTTTTTACGCGGCCGACGAAACGGATCTTAAACAGCAGTGGCAACGCCTGCGCGATTTGACCAAGTTGATCCAAGATCATCTGAGTCCCGTCCAGTCGATTGTGGGTTGGAATCTAACCGATGAGTTTATCGCCGAGTGCCAATTCGCCCGCCGATTGAACGTCGTCCAATCATTAGCCGATCGGACGTTCCGGATGGCGAGCTGGATGGCGGATAGAAACCGTATGACTGATGCGATGGAATGGCTCAACCAAACGCTGGAATTCATGCCCGAGCACGAACAGGCAAACTACCAAGTTGCGCGGAATTTACACAGGCAATCGAAGTATCAGGCCGCGATCGCACACTACCAGGCCGCCTTGAGAATCCGCGCCACACGAGTACCCATTCTTGTTTCGCTGTCTTTTGCCTTGCGGTCGATGGGAATGAAGGACGAGGCGGACGACATGTTTGGCCGCGCTGTTGAAATCGATCCAGCACTTGCCGAGAAAGTGAGTTTGGAATTCACGCGGTTGAAAGATTAGGTTCGTTTTGCCTTGTCCTTGTTGAAATTTGGATTTACCGACGGCATCTGCGCACCGATGTTCTTACGCCACGCGTGTAGCTTCGTGCGTAACTCTTTAGCTTTTTCTGGCATCTTTTCGGCCAGGTTGTTGGATTCGCCAAGATCCCTGTCGAGATCATATAGCTCGACGCTCATCTCTTCGTAGGACTCAATCAACCGCCATCTTCCCGAGCGGATGGCTCCGTACGGTCCGTCGCCGCCAGCGTGGTAGTGCGGGTAGTGCCAATACAACTCACGTTCGAAGAATCCGCGTTGCACAACGTCGGGATTTTTGAGGATGGAGACGATGCTTTCTCCGTCGAACTTGGTGTCGTCTTTGAGTAAACGCCGCAGGCCGGCAAGTTCGAGAAAGGTGGGATAGCAATCGATGGTGCAGATCGGCTCGTTGCAGGTGCTGCCGGGATTGATGCGATCGGGCCATTTGACGATCCACGGCACTCGCACGCCGCCTTCGTAGGCCGATCCTTTGCCGCGCCGAAGCGGGGCGTTGCTGATGAAGCCCGTCGGCTTGCCATAGCGCTGCGTTAGTCCGCCGTTGTCGGATGTAAAAAGGATGATCGTTTGGCTGGTGATCTCAGCCTTTGCGACGGCGGCAACAATTCGTCCGACGCTCTCATCCAAACTGTGTACCATCGCAGCGTATGTTGCGTTTTGATGAGTAAGATCTTCTTGAACTTGCCCGCTGTATTTTTCTACCAAGTCCTTCTTGGCTTGGATCGGTGTATGCGGCGTGTGGTAGGCAAGATAAAGAAAGAACGGACGATCCTTCCAGCCATCAATGATCTTGACCGTTTTGTCCGTCAAGTAATCGGTCAAGTAGGTGTTCTTCGATTCGCCTCGCAACCGGTCGGGCAGAAAGTATCCGCGCGTTCCCGGTGGCTTGGAGATGCTGACGTCGAACCCTTGCGCGCGAGGATCGAACTGTTTCGCATCCTCGCCGCGCGGACTGAGATGCCATTTGCCAACATGTGCCGTCGCATAGCCGCCGTCGTGGAGCGCTTCGGCGATCGTATATTCGTCCAAGTCCAACTGCTTGTTCCAATCTGGAATCTTCAGCTTGGCAAACGGCCGGTTCTGCCCCGCAATGAAGTCGGTCAGATGCAGTCGAGCGGGATACTTGCCCGTCATGATCGAAGCCCGCGTCGGCGAACAAACCGTGCAGGCCGAATAAGCGTCGGTAAATTTGATCCCATCGGAGGCCAGTTTGTCGATGTTCGGCGTCTGGTGGAGATCGCTCCCGCAACATGCCGGTCCTGTCCAACCCAAATCGTCGGCCAACAACAAGATGATGTTGCACGGGACCTCGGCCGATGCGATCGAGACAAAACCTAATGCCGAAGTCAAACCAAATACAAAAATTCGCAACATTCCATAGTTCCTCTTTGCAAAGCAGTATTGAATCCTATTATGATTGTTGCAATTCAACGAGTCGACCAACCCTGTAATACGCATGGACAGAAAGATGCAACGACAGAAAGATCAACACCACATTTTTCTGTCGTTGCGTCTTTCTGTCCGTAGAACCAGTCATTTCACCCAAGCGGAGATGAAAATGCCACGCCTGAATTGGATTTCCTTTGTCATTCTTGCAGGATTGTTATCAACGATTGCAACCGCTGGCGCACCGCGTGTGTTACAGGAAGGAGAATTGCCCAACGACGCAAGGCTGGGCGATTTGAAACATCTTAATGCGTACTTTCCGTTCAAAGTCCCCGAAACAAAAGAAGCCTGGCTGAAACGCAAGGCAGAGTTGAAACAACGCGTGTTGGTCGCCACGGGCCTGTGGCCGATGCCAGAACGCACGCCGTTGAATGCGAAGATCTATGGTCTCACCAAACGCGACGGCTTCACGGTCCAGAAAGCATACTTCGAAAGCGTGCCGGGACATTACGTGACTGGCCTGCTGTTCCGGCCGACCATGACCGCCGGCAAAGCGCCAATTGTCCTTTGCCCGCACGGCCACGGCGGCCGCCTGCAGGATTACGGCGCGAAGAAAATGAAACAACTGATCGCGGACGGTGCCGAGCGATTCGAGGATTGTGGTCGTTATCCAAAACTGTCCCGCTGTGCACAACTGGCGCGGATGGGTTGCGTTACGTTCATCTTCGATATGGAAGGTTACGCCGACAGCGCACGCATTTCGCGTCAACTTGCTCATGGATTTTCCAAGCAACGTCCGGAAATGGACAGCAAAGGAAAGTGGGGCTTGTACAGCACCCAGGCCGAATTGCGACTACAATCGATCATGGGCTTGCAAACTTGGAACTCGATTCGGGCTCTAGATTTCCTCAGCGAGTTGGACGGTGTCGATCCGTCGCGCATCGGCGTCACGGGCGGCAGCGGCGGCGGCACGCAAACGATCTTGTTGTGTGCCATCGATCCGCGTCCGATCGTCGCGTTCCCCAATGGCATGGTGTCGACATCGATGCAAGGTGGCTGCACGTGCGAAAACTGTTCTCTGCTTCGAATCGGCACGGGCAACGTCGAGCTTGCCGCGTTGTTCGCACCCAAGCCACAAGGCATGACTGCCGCCAACGACTGGACCAAAGCGATGATGACCGAAGGCTATCCCACGCTGCAAAAACTGTACGGCATGTTGGGCGCGGAAAACAACGTGCTGTGCGAAGACTTGCGGCGTTTCCCGCACAACTACAACTATGTGTCGCGGTCGATCATGTACCAGTTGTTCAACAAGCACTTGAAGCTCGGCCTGCCGGAACCTGTGATCGAAGAACGCTGGAAGCCGCTGACTGCGGAAGAATGGACTGTCTGGGACGCCGAACACCCCAAGCCCTCGGGCGGCGACGAGTACGAAGTCAAACTAACAAAGTACTTGGCCGACCAATCGGACAAACAAATCGGCTCATTGATGCCCGACGATGCTAAGTTCCGCGAGATCATCGGTGGTGGATTCGAAACGATCATCGGCCGCCGCCTTCCAGCCGCAGGCAAAGTCGAACGCGAAAAAGTCGACAAGGTAGACCAACGCCAATATCTGGAGTTCACCGACCTCGTTCGCTTCAAAGACGGCGGTGAGGAATTTCCCGTCGTTTCGCTCTATCCAACCGCAAACGAATGGACCAAGACAGTCGTCATCTGGGTCGACGACCGTGGCAAAGATGCGTTGTACGACAAGAACAACCGTCCGCGCGCCGAAGTCCAAGCATTGCTCAAAGCCGGCTCGTCGGTCGTTTCGGCCGACCTGCTTTATCAAGGCGAGTCGTTGGCCGACGGAAAACAGATCCAGCAAACCCGCCACGTCAGCAGCCGCGAGTTTGCCGGCTACACGATGGGCTACAACCATTGCGTGTTTGCCAAACGGACACACGACATCTTGACACTGATCTCGTGGATCAAAAACAACGAGTACGCACCGGATCGAATCCAATTGGTTGGCACAGGCGGTGCGGGTCCCCTGGTCACGGCCGCACTAAGCCAAGCCGGTGACTCCGTCCAGCGAGCGGCGATCGACACCGGCGGTTTTCGCTTCGCCAACCTGAAATCATTCCGCGATCCAAATTTCCTCCCCGGTGCAGTGAAATACGGCGATCTGCCGGCATTGCTCGCGCTTGCCCATCCAAGTTGCCAACTGTGGATCGCTGGCGAACAAGAAAAGCTGCCGGAGCTGTTGCCGATGGCGGCCTCCTACAAAGGCCAGGATAAGGTGCAAGCTGCGGTTGCTTGGTTGCTCAAGAGATAGTGGATTTTCCAAAGCAAGGGGAATCTCGAACGTTCGCTCGACAAATCCACGGCTTCTCCGCAAACGTGGCGTTCTCTCGCGAATTTTGTTGACCTCACCCGCCAATCGGTCATAAATGCGCGAAAGGGAGCAGGGCCAGAGTAGGTGCCACGAAACAAATGATATTCACATGAGAGTGGGTGCAGATGACTCTTGGAGTCGAAATTGATGTGGTGGAATTGAAAAGACGGTGTATCGTTGAGGGTGAGCCGTTAGCCCGGATTATTCATGAACCGCCGTCCAAACTACGTGATGTTCTCTGTGAAAAGGAGTTGCGGTTATCTTGCCTAAAACACCGCGCAAATTCGAATCCACACTAACCCGACGCGCAAGCGAGGGGCGACGTCCAAGACCCCTCGCTTGCGCGTCGGGTTAGTGAATAATCCACGTTAGCATGGGTCGAACTTTGGGAATTCTTCGATTTGGACTTCTTTCGTTTTTTTGGCTGGACCATTGACTTAGTTCGTCTAGTAGATTAAATTTAGTCAACTAAACGATAAGGTGCAAATCGGAGACGACCAAGCGATGACGTCTACTCAACTGGGGCGAGTGCAGCTCTTGATCATGCAGGTCCTGTGGGAAAAGGGACGAGCCACAGCCCGTCAGATCACCGACGCGATCAATGTCACCGAGCCGATCGCCCATAGCACCGTGCAAACTCTGTTGCGCGGTTTGGCAGACAAAGGCTCGGTGTCGCACGAGTCCGAGGGAAGAACATTCGTGTTCTTCCCACTCGTGGAAGAAGACAAGTTTAAGAGAAACGCCACGCGGGATCTTGTCGAGCGTGTCTTCGGCGGCAACGCCGGCAGCTTGGTGGCTCACCTCTTGAAAAACGAAAACGTCTCGCACGAAGAAATCCATGAGATCCGCAAACTGATCAATCGACGCGGCAAGAAATAGGAGCACCCCATGAATGGGCTTCACACAGAAATGGCGTTGCTCGACATGGTGAGCGGAGCGGTCGGGTTCGCCGTCAACTGGCTACTGCAGTCGACGTTGCTTCTCGCCGTGGGTTTAACTCTTGGCAGACTGCTCAGGCAACGAGGCTCGGCGGTGCAGTCCGTCGTCTATCGCACGACGTTGGTTGCGGTCCTGGCTTGTCCATTGGCAACCTGGATGCTCTCACTGGCGGGCGTCTCTGGCTGGGCGATCGAGATGCCCGCCGCCTGGTCATTTCAGGAAACTACGACACCTCTTCCAAGCGACATTGCCATAGCAGTTCCGAAAGAGGCAATTGCCACGACTTCACCGAATACATTATCCAGCGAGGAAACGATCGAATTTCAGGCCGACTTTAGGCCGCTCGCGTCGTCCGGCTTCGACGACCAGCCGCAATGGCTTGATGGCGATGCTTTGTCCGATCGCATGTCGGGAATGGAATCCGCCGAGCCTGCGAGCGAGGCACAGTCGGATGTCGATCGCGAACCGTCGATGACCAAGCCGGCAATAGCGAAATTGCGGGTGTTTGAAGTCCAGCGCTTCGGTCGGCTGGCAATCGCGACCAGTTGCTTATGGCTTGCTGTGACATCACTCTTGATCGGAAGGTTGGCTTGGGCGTGGTGGCGTTTGGCTCGTTTGCGCCGAGGCGCCATGAGGGCGGAATCGGCGACCATCCGGGTTTGTCACGAACTGGCATCCCAACTCGAAGTTACCGCCCCGGACGTCCTGCAAAGTCCCTTTTTGCCGAGCCCTTGTCTTACGGGACTTCGTCGGCCCGCCATTTTGATGCCCGACGGTGAAATGAGCCTCTCGGTCCGCGACGTGTTCATCCACGAACTGGCCCACCTACGCCGCCGCGACTGCCATTGGAATCTGTTTCGACAGTTGGCAACGGCGATGTTCTTCTTTCAACCGCTGCTGTGGATACTCTCCCGCCGGCTAGAAACGGTTGCCGAGGAAGTCTGTGACGATTATGTGGTGCAGTTTGGCGGCGATCCTCAGGAGTACGCCCACCGCCTGGTAGACATTGCCGAACTCTCCTCCGCTCCCGTGGCTGCGGCGGGCGTCGGCATCGTATCGCTGCGGTCGATGCTGGCCAAACGCGTGGCAAGGATTATGGACACATCTCGTTGCCTTTCTACAAGGGCAGGCAGCTTGTTGCTAACTCTGGTTCTAGTCAGTGGACTAATCGTGACGACACTCGTCGGTTTCTTTGGCGTTGGATCCCAGCCCTCTTTGGGAGAGGCAGAAGGCGCGTTGCGCGAAAGCGAAGACGTGGTTGCCAGCGAAGACGTGGTTGCCAGCGAAGACGTGGTTGCCAGCGAAGACGTGGTTGCCAGCGAAGACGCTGCCGCAGGTGCCGAGGGTGCTGATGATGAAGACAAAGCTGTGCAAGCTAAGAAAATCCACGGCCGCGTCGTCGGCTCAGGCGGTAAGTCGTCCGCCGGAGTCCACGTCGCGGTGATTGCGATAAGAATTCAGCCCACACGCGGCGGTGACTTAACTCCGAATGGCGACGTCCTGATGGAGGCATCGACGGATGCGAACGGCCAGTATAAGCTCAGCCTCGATGGCGTCTCTTCGAAGACTCATCAATTTGCCAACGTGATTGCCAGAAAAGCCGGCTCAGGAATTGCTTGGCAGAGGCTCAACCTGGACGCGACCAATGTCGAAGCGTCGCTCAAACTCCCGCCGGAGGGACGGATCCGTGGCAAGTTCGTTGATATTGAAGGTCAGCCGGCTGCGAGAGTGCGGCTGGTGGTTCGGTCGGCGACGAAGAGGTCCGAAGACGGGACACGCGAGGGCGTGGGCTTTCGAGGCGGCGACAACATTCCCGTCGCATGGCCGCCGCCAGTAACGTCCGACGAGCAAGGCCGGTTCGCATTGCACGGCATCCCGGCCGGGCATGGCGTGTTTCTCGAAGTCGAGGGAAACAACCGTTTTGCTCCGCAGAGTATTGCACTCAACACCGGCATACCCGAACAGCGTGGCGAGCGCGATGGCACGTACCGTCCGCTGGTAAAGAACGTGAAGGCTGGAGAAGAAGCGATATTGCCGCTCGCGCCGGCCCAGATTTTTGAAGGCATCGTGACGTACGAGGATACGGGCAAGCCGGCGCCGCAGGCGCAACTCAACATTTGGGCCAGTCAGCAGTCGCGGAGTGGTTCATGGTCCGGGGTTGCCGGCAAAGTGGACAGTGACGGTCGGTACCGCATCGTTCCGAAACCCGGTGTTCGATTCAGAATAACCGCCTACCCGCCGGATGGCGCTGCATACCTTGCCCGTGGAACTCCACCGTCCGAAGCAATCCAATGGGAATCAGGCGACCGCACGAAAAAAGTCGACATGACCCTGCCGCGCGGCGTATTAGTTCAGGGCAAGGTCGTCGAAGCGGGAACCAACGAGCCAGTCGCCGGCGCAACCATTCAGTACGTTCCTGAAAGGGTAAATAATCCGCATGCGTCCGACGACATCCTGACCGGGTGGCAGGGTATTCAGCTTACGAACAGAAAGGGCGAATTCAAGATCGCGGTTCTCCCAGGCCCCGGCCGATTGCTCGCGCACGGTCCGCAAGGAAAGTTCGTGCTGCAGCAAATTGCCAGCCGACAACTCAGCCACGGACTGCCGGGAGGCCAGCGCAACTACACGCACGCAATTCAGAAAATCGATCCGCAGCCAAAATCCGATCCGCTCGATGTGACGATCGAGCTCAAACGCGGTTCGACGATCAGCGGGCGAGTTGTCGACGAGAACGGAAAAGCCGTCGACGAAATGATCATCGTTTCGCGATTCAACATCTTTCCCGGCCAGCTTTCGTGGCGAGGAGACACGATGCCGGTTCTTGGGAACCGGTTTGACCTGACCGGGCTCGACCCAAGTAAGTCGCACAAGATCCATTTCCTCGACGCGAAACGTCGGCTTGGCGCCACAGCGCTGCTCAAGACCGATCAACCGAATCCGACCGTTGTGCTCCAGCCCTGCGGCCAAGCCAACATGCGCTTCGTCGATAGTAATGGTCAATCTGTCGCGGCGTACTATGCCGCGATCGAAATGGTTATGACGCCCAGTTTGCTTGGAGAATTCCGTATCGCGCGTCGACTCGGTGCATTAGCACCCGATGTCGACTTCATTTCCAATATCGATCGAACGAACTACCCCCGCTTGCTTAAAAGCGACCCGCAAGGCCGCCTGAGTTTGCCGGCGCTGATCCCTGGCGCAACCTACCGCGTACGACTTGATGGACGGACGCGCACAGCGAAAACGTTCGTAGCAAAGGCGAACGAACTTACCAAGCTCGGAGATATCGTCGTGGATCGGCCTGAATAGTGCACCTTCATCGTGACGACAGGTACGGTAACGTGAAACAACCGACACCGACTACCGCTTGGGAGCCTTACGAGCCGACGAACGATGCTCCGTGGAACCTGAAGCGGGTCGCGCACCTGCACCGCCGGGCGGGGTTCGCCGCTCCGTGGTCGCAGCTTCAGCGCGATTTGGCCGACGGTCCGCAAGAGGCAGTCAAACGCTCGCTGACAGGTCATGCACGCGAAGAACCTGACGATGATTTCGAAGCCATGGCCGACACCATCGGTGATGCGGCCACTGCCTCCGGCAGTCCCGGCCGGCTGAAGGCGTGGTGGCTGTATCGCATGCTGATGTCGCCCGATTCGCTTGGGGAACGACTTACGCTGATGTGGCACAACCACTTCGCCACCAGCAACCGCAAAGTCCAGGATCTCGTGCGTATGCGCGAGCAGAACGCGTTGTTCCGTAAGCACGCCCGCGCACCGTTCAAGAAACTGCTTGAGGCAGTCGTCAAACACCCTGCCATGCTTACGTGGCTCGATGCCGACTCAAACCGCAAGGGCCATCCCAACGAGAATCTGGCCCGCGAGTTGATGGAGCTGTTCACCCTGGGCATCGGAAACTACTCGGAGGACGACGTCAAAGACGCGGCGCGAGCGCTGACCGGTTGGACGGTCGTCAAGAACCAATTTGGATTCCGTGACGCAAGGCACGACGATGGCGAAAAACTTCTGCTCGGCAAACACGGCGCGTTTACAGGAGACGACCTGATCCAACTGCTAGTCGAACATCCTGCCACGGCCCGCCGACTGGCGTGGCGGGTCTGCCATACGTTCATGGGCGAGGAAGTCGTCGACGAGCAGGCGCTCTCGCAGTTGGCGGATGGGCTGAGCAAGCGGCAGCTCGACACTGCTTGGGCGGTTGAGACCGTCCTGCGATCGCATCTGTTTTTCTCGGAGGACAACATGCGAACTCGCGTTTTGGGTCCTGTCGAGTATGTCGTCGGCACACTACGGACGTTGGAACTGTGCGACCCGCCAGCGAGCACGTTACTGTTGGCTGAATGGACCGCGCGGATGGGCCAAGACCTGTTCTATCCGCCAAACGTCGGCGGCTGGAATGAAGGCCGCGCTTGGCTTGGATCCCGGACGATTGTGGCTCGCGCGAACTTCGCCAGCGCACTGGTTGAGGGCCGGCTCTGGCATTCGCCGCATAAGCCAGAGCTAGAAAAGCTCCTGCGTCGCCGCGAACAATCAACGGACCTCGCAGCAGCAGTTTCGTGGTTTGCGAAACTTCTGTGGGGAGAGTCCTCACCCTCGATCGTGGCGGAAGTGGTTGCGGCAGTGGACACGGTGCCGTCTGAGAACCAACTATCGACGGCCGTAGCGTTGCTGATGGCACGGCCTGAGAACCAAGTGGCCTAGAGGGAGGACCAATCCATGTTGTCTCGTCGCCAGTTTCTGCAAACGAGTTCGCTCGTTTCCCTTTCGCCCTTTGTACCAAGCATGCTTGGAAATGCGGCGCATGCCGCTTCGGCAGCGCCTGACGCCAAAGTGCTCGTCGTGATCCAACTGGACGGCGGCAACGACGGCATCAACACCGTCGTGCCCTACGGCGACGACGCCTATGGCCGGGTCCGCAAAAAGCTGCGCTTGCAAACCGGCAAGCTGCACAAGCTCAACGACCACGTCGGCCTGCATCCCAACATGGGTGCCGCCAAAGAGCTATTTGACGATGGCCGATTGACCATCGTGCAGGGTGTCGGCTACCCGAATCCAGACCGTTCGCATTTCCGCAGCATGAAAATCTGGCAAACGGCGCGCTTCGATGAGGATCAACATGACGGATACGGCTGGCTTGGCAGAGCGCTCGACCAAAGGTCTCTGCAGCAAAGTGTCAGTACGACGGCCAATGCGATTTACGTTGGTGACGATGAAACGCCAGTAGCCCTGTGGGGCCGACGATCCGCGGCGATGTCGCTATCGCGCGCCGATGATCTCAAACTGCAGATCGAGCTGGCACCGCTGACGTCGTCACACTCTCTTCAGTCCAGCCCCAGCGCTTTGCACCAGTTCGTGTCTCGTCAGGTCCTGTCAGCCTATGCCGCAGCGGATGAGTTCCACCGGCAACAGGTTCGAAAACCGAAAGACGGTGGAGCTAGCTTTCCTAACACCAAACTTGGATCAAGGCTCAAACTGATCTCGCAGTTGCTCCAAAGTGGCTCACAGGCGAGGGTCTTCTACACGATGCAGAGCGGTTACGACACGCACTCGGCGCAGCTCTACACACACGCTCGCCTCTTGCGAGGATTCTCAACCGCTCTCCGGGCGTTTCTCAACGATCTGCGGACGGCGAAGCTTGATGATCGGGTCATCGTTCTGGGATTCAGCGAATTCGGCCGCCGCGTGAAGGAAAACGATTCTCAAGGCACCGATCACGGCACCGCAGGGCCCGTATTTGTTGCCGGTCAGCCGGTAAAGGGCGGGCTGATTGGCGGCGCCTCGGATCTCTCCGACCTTGATGGCGGTGACCTTAAGATGCAGCTTGATTTCCGTCAGGTCTACGCACCGATTCTCGACAAGTGGCTCCGTGTCCCCTCTGCAGACATCCTTGGTTCCCCGTTCGACGCCCTGCCGATCTTCGAAGCGTAGTGAGTTCCACAATACGTTGGTTAGGCGAATCAAGGCAGATTCGACGAGTTTCCGGCAAGAACAAGGGGTAGATCCAGCCAGATCCGCGCGTAAATGGCGATCAAGTCAATTCATTGACGGATCGCTCGATGGCGAAACTCTGGCGCTTCTCTTGTCGGCCAAAATATGATCCACGGCTGACGCGAATCACTTTTCTCTCGACGATCCTTGTGCGAGCCAGCCCCCTTTTTGGCGTTTGTTTATTTTTCGCAGTTCTAGTACGGCTCGCTGCCGGCTGATTCTTTCGGCGACCAGGTCGGCGTAGATTTGGTCGGCGGTATTTCGACGTCGGACGGCGTCGTTGATGTCGAGGTATTGTTCCGTCGCGTTGAGGATCCAATCCATGATCGCACTACGCTGCTTCTGATTCGACTCGGTCGAGGAGTCGCTTTGGGATTCAGCCAGTTTGGACTCGATTAAATCGAACTGCGATTGGATTTCGGATCGTTGCAGTGTGGGACTTCTGCGACCCTTGTGGATCGCGTCGCGGACTTTGGCCTCACACAGTTGTCCGATAACCGGCATTGCCGCGATGGTTTGTAATCCTCGTTCGGCGACATTTGCGCTGGAATCGCTCAGTTGCTCGCAGGCCTCGTGACACGGATCCCAAGCTTGGAATCGATAAATGAAATCCATGCCGGTCCCTTTGATGTTTTGCAGTCCCATCACGCGATTTAAGAACCCAGGCGGTGTTTCTTCGACAATCCTCGTAATGATCTCTTCGCCAGATGCATCGCGGTCTTCGATCACGACAATCTTGCGGCGAAACCACGTCTCCATTAATTCAACGAAACGCCGATCCAGCGCCGGGCAATCCGTGGGGCTCGATGACTTGATGTCTTTAGCAAGCTCGGTGAATTCTTGATGCGACTTCAGTAGTTGTTGGTGATGTTTCTCGATGGCATCAACGAGCGACGATTCGACCCCGCCGGCAAGAAGCAGTTGTTGAACACTTTCTGGATTTGCCCAATGTTGGTCCAAGTCTTGCTCAACTTCTGTCGTCTCACTCATGACTTTGAGCGCGCCCTGGATGTGTTCAACTGAAGTGGGTTGACGGAGACTGGTGGCCGCTTGGGTGAACATTTCGAGTGCCTGGCTCGCATCCCATGACTGCTCGTCATCACAAAGCTTGTAGTTTTCTATACGGGCCGACCACGCTTCCGAGATGAAACCTTGTAGCCCTTTTAAGTTCGTGCCGATCAAAAAGTGACGATCGGCCTGAACATCGTTTACCAAGAGACTTGCGAAAACACGCGACCTCGGCACCCGGTCGGCCCGATTGTTGACGACCCCGCAAATCCATGTGCCAGGCTCGGTAAGCGGATCGTGTTTGTCGTATTCCAATCGCTTCCAATTTCCCAGACACCCGAAACGTTCGTTGGCCGACATGCCGTTTGTGAACTCGATCTTGCGAGTCCGAATCTCCGAAACGGGGTAGGTTTTTAAAACGCCAAGGTCTGGCACAAGATAGTCCGCCATCGCCTTGACGGCAAAGTCAAAGCCGCACCCCAATTCGTCGGCCATCGCCGCAACCAAAGCGATGTTGTCGGGGTGTTCCTTGTACGGAAACCGATCGAGCATATCGTCTGTCAATAAACCGGATTCAAGCCAGCCAATTCCGCGCAGCGTTGTGCCTACTGACTCGCAACTGGCGGCAACCAGCGGTCGCATTTGTTGTTCCGTCGTCAACAGTCTCGATCGTCGCGGGACAAAGCCGGCGATCGTGGTGGCAACGTTGTAACCCGCGGGGCCTTGAAGATCTTCGTGGTCGGGAAACGTATTCGTGATCGTTCCCAGGTCGTCGCACGTCCATTGCCGCTGAAGCACGTCAACGTAGCTCGGCGTCAGTCCCATGCATTCCCACAGAAAAACCGACGGTCCCATCCGCGACGCCATCACGATCAAATCGCGGTGTTCCCAAATGGTCGCTTTGTCGTAGGGCCGGAAGAGTGGAATCTCGAGCATGTCGCCGAACGCATGCGATTGGATAAACATCGCTTCGCAGCCGGTTGTTTTGGAAACCATGCCGTGGCCGAGTGCTCCGAACAGCGCCGCCTTGAGACGCTCAGTGCCAGACTTGCCACGCGTTCCCCAACCGCCAATCGACAACGGGATGCTCCGTCGAGCGATTGCCAAACCGATGTTGGATAACAAATGCTTGCCCAAGAAGATGACTAGCGCGACGGCGGCGAAAGCTAACAAATGGACCAGTGAGTTTTCAAAAGCGGACCCAAAGTAATTGGCGTAGTCGCGAAGGAACTCCCATGATGTCGAGATCGACGGCAGTCCAACCGCGAGCAGACACGCAAAAAATCGCGAGACGCTTTGATCTTCGACAGACGTCGATTCGGTCTCGTCGTGCGGCCGCAGGTTGATTTTGAATCCCAAGTTTCGAAGTTCTTGAATGTATTTTTCAGGTTGAGTGTTCGGGTCATCATCCCAATTGCGAAGTTGCGCGTACTCGGAAAAACGAAACGTGAGACGATACGCGGCACGAATTCGAGCTAGCGGATTACGAGGTGCGGTGACTTCCGTAACGCCCTCGCTTGTGTAGAACGACACAGTTCTCGGCCACAGCCAACTCTGATCCAAAACCGAAATCATGTCATCGACCAACGGCAGAAACGGTCTCGACCCACCGTCGGAACTCACAAACAACGGCTCGCCAGGAACCTTGGTTTGGCTCAACTCCGCCATTACTTGCGAAGGAGCACGAATCGTGGCATCGCTTGCACGACCAATGGTGTGTCGAAATGCCTGGCGTTTGTCCGTCGCCGAGTGCATCAATTCGAACCAGAACCGCCACAGTCGAAATCGAAAAATGGGACCGCGTGTAACATAGTTGCCCAACCATCCACGTCGCAGATCAAATCCAAAGTCGTCCTGGGCCAGCACCGCGAACACCCGTCCGATCGAGTCGCGCGAATGACCTCGCAAAGCTCGATTGGGAATGCGACGCGATTTCCCAGGCGCTAGATCGGCAAGTCGATCGCGCAGATCGAGAAACAAAGATCGAGCATCCGGATCGAGCAACAACCAAATGCGTTCGTTCGCTTGTGCCGACCATCGTCTTACTGGAATCGACTCTGATTCCTTTTGGAGATTGGCAATTCCTCGTAGAATTTGCGATTGGAACACGCTTATCACATCGTTGAAGTGCGGCGATTCTGTACAGCAAGTTTCAACGAATTTCTCGAGCCATTGGTGTGCGACGTGCAAAATCGTTCGCACAACAAATTCGTCCGTCTCGGCTGCGAGCGCGTCGGTCACGATTTTCAAAAAGGGAACGCGCAACGACTCCTGACCAACATGTTCCAAGGCGGCAACAACCACAGCCGCTCGCACTTGTGGACATTCGTCGTTGAGCGCCAGGTGGCGAATCCATTTGACCGACGTCTCCAACGGCGCAACCCAGACGATCGATGCGAATTGCTGCCGCACGAAAGGGCTGGGGTCGATGGAAAGGGCCTCGAACAACTCAATCAATGCCGGATCTGTCGCAAGATTCTCTCCCAATAATCTCACCGCGCAGCGTCGAACAAACATGTCATCGCCCGGCTCGGCATTGAGAAGTCGTCGACGAATCAACGTGTTTGTTTCATCGGCCGAAACTTTGTTCAACAGCACCAACGCCTCGCATTGAATGGCGACATCCAATTGTGTGTCAAGTGCCGCTCGATGCACGAAAGCCAAAGTTCGATCATCCAACATTGCCCCAGCCGATTCGCGCGGCACACTGGATAGCGATTCGGCGAGACAATTCAAAGCGGCGACTTGAATGCGGCTGTCGCCTTCATAGACCAACGACTCTTGAACGATCGTTTCAAGATTCAACCGCCGCCACAATTCAACCAATGCAACTCCCGTCTTGGACGGCTCGGCGTTAGACAACACAATTTCGACGATTCGCCTCGTGATTTGTCCGAGCCGTTGAAGTGAAAATGCCAGGTACTGTTCGCGCTGGCCACTGCGACGCAAGAATCGATCGCGCAACGCGTCTTCGTCAAACCAACGTTGAAACGCCCGTTCGTCGCGATGTAATTCCCGCCGGCTCGCTCCAAAATCGCTCGCATAGTTGAGCATCAGTCGCTGCCGTTCGCTCGGCAAGTTGACTTGAGCTATCGCGTGATGGAACTGGCTGTTCCGCAGTCGCGCCTGTTTCAGCCAGGCGAGATCTTGTTCGATTGCGCGAAAGAGGAAGTCAAATAGATCTCGAGCTTCCGCGTTTTCAGGCCGTCGCCGTTCGAGGCAGAGCGGTGATTCCTCAAGCCATTTTTGCCTCGCGACTCGTGGGATTTTCTTGAGTTGCGTTCGCGTTCGCCGAATTGCTTCATTGCGCGCGTCGGAAAAACGTTCGAACAATCCGTCCAACAAACGACGATTGAGTCGCTGTTGGATCGGGTTCAAGTTTCGTGTTAGAAGCTTCCATGCCTCGCCGGTTTTCTTTGCGGGCATGATTCAATTCGTAAGGTGAGGCGGAAGCAAATGCGTGACCGTGCGATCCTTGCGAATGGGAAGATAACTGACGCGACTCGGATGCATGTCGCGATAACCTCGTCCATGATCGAAAAACGTTGTAAACACCAGGCTGGTACTTGTGTCACCATCCCCCAGGTCGTGTCGAAAGCTAAGTGACATTTGGTTGCGTCGTCCAGCACAACGCCATCGCTCGAGAATTGCATCGGCGTAAAACAAGTGCTGAGTCGAGTTGTTTCGTCGATCGTTGTCGGACAGATATCGAATCGCTTTGTACGAGAATTGCAACTCGAGCGGCCCCCAGAGTTGCGAGACGCCACCTTGCAGACTCACGTTGTCGGGCTTGGCCAGATTGAAGTTTTCGTTCGTCATCAGCGCGGGTCGCAGCCACCATTTGTTGTCCAAATTTCGCTGGTAAATAAACCGATCGGAAATTCGCATTCCAATTCGGTGATTGGATTTGAACGGCGTGAAAATATCTTCGTCGGCTTCGGCAGGCCCAAACGTGTTTTGATCCATTGTCAGCCAGCGTCCAAAAACCGTCATCGATGGCTTGTGATATGCTTGCGAGGACCACCGTCTTGTTTGTGAAATGCGACCTTGCAGCCCGACCGTCACGTGTGTGTTGGGCGACGCGGGCAAAGCGGAAGTTCCGGGACGCTGCAAGAAAACAAATCCTCGCGTACTGAAATCGATTGGCGGGTGACCGTCGTTTCCACAATTGCACACTATCGACCGCAGCGACGGCAGCGATTGCCATTGGTTGTGGACAAGGCCGAAGACCGGTCCGGCTGCATTGCGCGTTCGCAACAACAAATCTGTCTGAAGATGTTTATTGTTCCACGCATCGAAGCGATATCGCGTCGCGTTGAACTGCATAAACTGGCCGGGCCGAGCGAGATTGTTGTCTTCTTCGAGAGCCGCGCGTTGGAACAATCCCATGCCCAGCGACCAAGTGCCGCGCTCTTGCGATCCGAGCGGAAATTCATCGTCTATGTTCACGTTCGGAGCCGGCGCGTCGGGTGACATGAGCGACAAGTCTGCGATTCGTGGTGGACCCGATGCGAAGACCGCATCGACCAATGGATCGAGCCAAGGACGTGGTTGCTCTTCGAGTTGCAATTCAATTGGTGCCGATTGAGGACTTTGTCGTTGCGGATCGTCGAGCAACTCGAACACGCGATACAGGGCCGCTTTCTGCCCCGCGGCTGGATTCAATTCAAATTGACGAATACCCTCGATAACGGTTTCGATTCGCGTCAACGTCGTCTTGCCGCGCCGCTCGTCGATTCGCACAACGGCCGGTCCTTCGAGGCTAAAACGCACCGGCTCATCAACCGTGGCCACTTGATAAAACCGACGGCGCGGCTCCAAGGCAACTGATTGTCCATCCGCGGTACGTTCGCGAATCTTTAACAGCACGTAGTGAAACGCCATTGGATTCTTGACGCGAACTCGCAATTGATGTTGGCCAGCGGAGACTTCGACACGAAACGTTTGGTGTAGTGTCGGATCCGTCAATCGAATCACGTGCGGCTCGCCATCGTCAAGCTGCCATTCGACCAGCGTTGGCGAGGTTGGTAGGAAACTTAGTTGCGGTCGCGCGGCAACGATTTCGAAAACTGTTGCACGATCGTCTCGAAGATTGAGCACGAGATCTTGCTCGGCGGACAAAATGTGATCCGCGTCGAAGCGCGGAGCGAGCAACGACTTGCGAATTCGTAGTGATGGAGATTCTGGCTGCCAGCCTTCGATTTCGATCGCATGTATCCCGGCGCTCGATTCGAACTCTCGAAACGACTTCCATGTGGCCGTTCGTGCGAGACGATTGCGAAGGGTTGCAAGTTCGCGGAGTTCGGGATGGTTTTCGCAAAGCTCATACAGCGCGATCAGGCATTCGTGCCGGCGTTTAGGTTCGTGTTCCGCTGTCCAAACCAACATCGCCGCGCGGTGTAGAGTGGTCGTGCGCGCGCGCTGTGGGGCGGTCTCCCGACCGTCCCACTTGGTTGACCGCAAGGTCTCCTCGACGCGGTTGAGACCTTCGGTCGCGAACGTGGGCGGGTCGGGAGACTCGCCCACAGCGGCGGTGAATGGGGTGTTAACCCCAGGATGCGTGTCGGGTGCGGAGTCAGAGCCCTGGAAGGGCGACATCAATGGCAACGCGTATTTCGATGTCGCCCCGCTGGGGCTTGCAGTTGTTCGCGGCTCCTGAGTCCAGGGGTTTACACCCCTGGCTACACGATGTCGCCGCTCCGCGGCTGTGCCGAAGCTGCCAACCAAAACCTTGTTAACGGTGTGCTCGTTGAGCGGCGGCAACACGGGCAAGGGAAGCTCGGGTCTGGCGACCTTGAATCGAACGAGCACCTCCGAGTTTTCTGGTGTGATGTCTAATTGATGGTGGCCGGCAGCAAGTTGGATTTCAGCGCGGACAGTTCCGCCAGGAATGCGCGTTTTATCGCTGACGATGTTCAAACCCGTGGCTGGACGGTTGTGTGTGAGTGCAATGACCTGTCGCATCTGTTGCCCGACAACATGAAGCCAATCGTCGATGGGTTTTTCTGAGTCGCAATTGTGTAGCGGCCGTACTTCGATTTGCAAACGCATCGGCCCTAACACGCGGATCGCAATCGGATGACCCGGACTAGCGCTCGCATAGTTTGTGTAAATATCGCGGCTGGAACTATGGACTGTTGCAAACGCTGAACAACTTTCAACAAGGTTGGGTTCCTCGCGCCACAATGTTGGCCCCGGATGTTCGGCTTGCCAATCTTGCCAGTCGGCGATTCCTCGCAATCTCGTTGTTCGTTCTGATGCGGTGATTGCCTGGTGAATTTTAAATCCGCGATCCAGATGACGAACAATTCGTTCGCCCTGTTTACCAGCCAAAGCGAACTCCTCGCGAGCCTGGTCGTACTTGCCAAAACGAAGCAACTTCTGCGCCTGCCAAAAATATTGGCTCGGTTCTGGCAACATCGACACAGCTTGGTCAAAGGTCTTCCACCAGGCGAGTTGAAATGCCGCGCGAACGACGACATCGTTCGGACGAACTTCGAAAGGAATAGCGAGGGCGACCGTGAGAGCCGCATCCCAGCGCTGATTCAATAGCAGACTGCGTGCGAGACCGGCTACATGTTCATCGGTTCGATCGATAGCTGTAGCGACCGAATAAAGTCGTTCCACGCCGCGAGTGTCTTCGGCGTCTTGTTTCCATCGCACGAGTCGGCCGATCGCCAATTGACGCGTGTGCGGATCGCCAAACTGGGCAAGCCCTCTCAACTCGCGCTCGGCGAGAAAGTGTTCGCCAGCTCGACGTAATGCCTCGGCGCGCTGAATCCGTGCCGAACTTCGTTGGTCGCCGTGCGCGGCATTCACAAGCTCCGACCAAGTCTCAATCGCCGCCGGCCATTGCTTGTCCGCGGACAACTGCATTGCGGAATGGTACAACGTGGAAAGATTCTTGTTTGAAACGGGGCGAACATCTGAACTGTCGATGGGACTTGCATTCGCGATGCTTTGCGCGAAGTCTCGTTGATGCGAGTTTGTCAATCTTTTGAGAGCGACCGCGTGATTCTGCAACTCTCGTGATTCGTATTGTTCCTGACGCTGGTTGTCGAACAACACTTCCAATTTTTTCGTCGTCCCCGTTTGGCAAAGGGAATCGTGTAATGACGTTTCGGTGAGTTCGTATCGTCGACCGTCAAGATACTGAAGTGCCACGTTCGGACACGCGTCGCTAGGTGCTTCCGCCCAAATGCGAATCGACACGACGTCGGCTGGCATGAACAACTCAGCGGACGCCACACGAATGTGCGGCACGGGTGTCTGCAACTGTGCAAACGGTCCGCCGAGCGTTCCCGCATCAAAGTGCCCGTGTTGCCGTCGCAGCGCTGACAATCCCAGTTTCGAGC
The DNA here is from genome assembly GCA_964343305.1 of uncultured Pirellulaceae bacterium. Lineage (GTDB taxonomy): Bacteria > Planctomycetota > Planctomycetia > Pirellulales > Pirellulaceae > CAYFJO01. The sequence continues at coordinate 24,541 of CAYFJO010000056.1, forward strand.
GAGGCGATTCAAACGCATCATCGTCAACGGGTTCGCTCGGAACAATCTCCAATTGGATGGGGCGCCGCCGATCGTATTGGACGATCAAACGCGTGGTAAACTGAGTCGATGCTCGGTCAACCGCTATGCGCAAAATGGACGAACCCAAATCACCAGGTAAACGGTAAACGGTCGCTTCGTTCGGACTGTTCGATAGACGCACGAAACGTGCGCGAGACAATTGGCCGACGGCGTCGTGAATGAACTGTTGTTTCAATGATGGTGTAGTGAGTGGCTCACGAGGGTCTCGCAGTTTTCGTGACGCGAAAGTTGCGGTTACAGGCGCAATCTCTTGGGACGAATTGACCGGCAACAGATCACGAAACGTCGTGTGATTGGATCGAATCCCCTCAGCGAATCTTCGCATTCGGTGACTCTCCGATGAAGTTGCTGACAACTTTCTTATCAGCATGTACGAACGCAAACCGCCGCGTGGAAACTCGTTATCTCGAGCCGAGCGCAGGGCAGCGAACGTGTAAGCGGCTTGATCGTCGGTGAACACCGTCTCCGTCGTCGGACGACGCGTATCCCAAATGGAAACCGGTTCTTCCAAAACCACTCGATCACGCACGACCGAACCGTTCAAGCGTGGGTGTTGAATAGCGGTGGCGGATTCTAGAACACGACAGAAGATAGGGGCACTGCATTCGATTTCCAGCTTGCTGTTGCCGGCATCGATATTTGTGAATGCTGACTCTTGTTTGCTCACCGAGACTTCCTGGCCATTGACGGTGACACGACGTTTGGATTCGCTGGACGTGGCAAACTCCAGAACACGCAGCAGTTCGCCGTTCGACAATAAGCGAATGTGATACGATTGTCTGCTGCGCGCGTCAGTCGGTTGATAACGAAATCGAGTTTCAATCTTCAACCAAGTCGGACCAGCAACCGTCAACAATGCCCGTTGTCCGGGTCCGATTCGCGACATCGACTGAATTGTTTGGCCCCCGTCATCACTCATGTAAACACGTTCGCAATTACTGACTTTAAATTCCATTCGATAAGTGTCTAGAACCGGTATCGCCACGCAGCGCGATGTGAAGATCGCAATCGTTGCGGCACAACGCTTGTCGGCCGGTCGACAGATCCGTGCTATGGTCAAGTTCGCTGCACCGGGTGCGGCCAACAACGACGTTCCACACTTGCATTGCCCAGACATTTGGCGCTGGTAAAGTCCCGACCCATTTGATGTCCACAATTCAACGTCGCTCCAATCGACTTTTCCATTGGCTTCCGCGACGCGAATCATCTCATTGGGTGGCACAAGAAATGTCGTGCTTTCGCCCGGCTCGAGGACACACAGATGCAGTCGATTCTTTAACGAATACGTCGGTTTTACGCCAAAGAGAAACTGTGGCGAGTCGCGCAGATTCTCCCAAACCACGGGTGGTCCCGATTCGAGGCGGAAGTGCCGCGCTTCGTCAAGCTCGGCGCTATGCGAATAACTTACGCTGGCAGTAATCAATGCGAAGACCGACAGAAGCAAACAGGTGTGGACGCTAAAAAGCTTCCGAGCCTTCCGCGCGATGATGCCAGCGAGAGATCCAGACGGGCGTGTGCACAAAGCGAAAGCCTGGACCTCGGCCGGGCGAGGTTTCACTGATAATCCGTTGGGAAAGTGTAGTTTAGGGAAAAGGATGGGTGCGGGCGGATGAGCGCATGTGTTCAAGCGCCAGCAACAAAAGGAAGGAAGAGGAGAAAAGGAGTGGCAGTTTGTGCGCGATATGCGCGTTCGAACGAATGTTCGGATTAATCCTACTCTAAACTCGATCGGTACGACTCGGACAACAACTTGATCAATTCCCCACGAAGCTCGCGATCACTCCGCAATTGACGACGGAAATCGTAATTGAACTCCAAATGGAGAAATCGCGCCAGGCCCGCGTCTCGCATCACTTGTGCTTGCACATTTGTCGTCCCACCAAGTTCTTGGACATCCAGCGGAAACAGATAAACATTGCGGGTTGGGAAGGCTGACTTGAGTCGTGTGGCAACCATGCGAGAGAACTGTTCTGGGTAACGACTGCTGTTGCTGACGATCAAATCCGCAGTCGTGGATGGGGGCCGCTTTCGCCTTTGGTTCGAAAACCCGTGGATTTGCACGACCGAGGCGTCCTGATCCGAAATAGCGAAGGCCTGCGTAAAGGCGTTGAGGTAGTGATAGTGTGTATGGGCCGCGTCGATCGTCGATCGTTTGATTGTGTTCCAAGCAGCAGCCCGAAAGTTGCTCGCCAAAAACATCTGCAATGTGATTCGTCGCGTGTGTTTGTCATAGAAACTATGCGGCGATTGCAGGGCGATGGGAAGCGCTTGTGCACAGCGCACTACGTACAAACTGCCGCCGTCTTTTTTGTGAAGCACTACGAAATTCTGCTCGTCCTTGACGATGGTCGTCAACTCCCATTCCACTTTGCTCCACACATCTCGGAGACTCGTGTCCCTTGGATTGCGAAATGTTTGAAGAAAGAGCTTTTCGACAGTTTTCAATTGGGCATGCGACGGCGACGCAAGATGTTGGGCTTTGCTGGCGCTGGTTAACATTTTTGCAAGCGGATTCTCATCGCCATTCGCGTTACTAAATCCAATGACCACGAGAATCAATGCATCGCAGAGCATGACTCGCATTTTTGAAATGCGATCTCGTTCTTTTCTACTCATTGTGATACTCAATTAGAACGTTTCGTCTCGGTCCAAGTCCTGGTGTTGTTCGATAAAGAACGACGTAACCGCCGCAATCGTTGTCAGACCGAATATCGATGGTGCAGAGTCCTGGCGGGATGTCCTCGCCGATCGAAAGATAGCACACCTGTCCGACGTCCACATTTTCGTCCGCTCCAAGCACGATCGCCTGTGATGATTCGGTCGGTCGCAAGTCAAAAACGCGCCGTTTGATCGTCCAACTTTTTGTTGGTGAAGCTACCCGGTTATTTGTTTCGATGTTGACTCGGATTCTTGAGGAGCCCGATTGCTCGTCATTGCGGTACAGGCGCAACATCACGACTTCCTTTTCATGACTCTGCTTTTCGTAATCGAAGCGTAAGTGTCCCTTTTCAAACTTGTGCGCGAGCCGTTTCAGGTACCGTGGTTTTTCGTCGCTAATGTTGCTTTGAGTATTCCTGACGAAAACACGCACTGTGTCGTCGGCGTTGATCTGCAAATGGCCGTGAGTGCCAGTTCGCTGCTGGGGAAGTTCAATTTCTCCGCGTGACGAACGCATGGTTGTTTCCATGATCAGTTCGTCATTCCAATTCACGCTTAGCTTGTTAGAACCTTGTTTTGTCCGAACATAGATGAGGTTGGGGGGAATCCACTGGCGGAGTTTGTCACCCACGAATTCGATCTTGTGTCGAACATTTGGTTTCAATTCGTGATAGATGACGGGCAGTGACTCGTCGCGAACAAGACGATTGGGGTCATGCGGCAACAGAAGATGACGTGCCTTCCACAAACCACTGGGCTGGTAATCTTCCCATTCGTATCGACCAGCCAGAATGTCCGCATCATCCTGTGGCGGCCGAAATTGAATTCGGATGGGGACGGATCGATTGTTCTGAATCAACGTCTCGTGGCCGTCAGGGCGTAAGCCAAACCAAGTGGGTCGACTTGCTGATTGAAGATGAAACGCCTGATAGTCAGTCGGAACACGCGTCAGTTTTGGCATCCGGGGAGGGCGACAGAATCCGCTGACCAAGAGTGGTTCTTGGCGTGACAGCAATTGTATTCGCGTCACGGGTTTTGGAATTGAGAAGAAAAAAGTTGCGGGATCCGAAACTCGATCCGTGCCATCCTGTACCAACATTTGTTCATAATTCGATGGAGAACTCTCGATCGCCAACGTACCTTGGTCGATCGCTTCTCCTTGTTCGTTTGAGAATGTCCACAAGATTTCGGCATCCGCTTCCGGCGAATCCATCACACGCCGTACATCAAGACGAAACGGTGTCGCACGATCGCCCACATGACTAATCTCGTATTCGATTGGCTGGCCGGCAGTGATGAACGGTCTGATTCTTCGTTCCTGTGGCGTAATATCAATCGGCTCTCCGTCGATCTTGGACGAATCGCGCCAATGAGCGCGAACGACAATACGATTCGACGATTGAACTTCGACCAAGCCTCCCGCAACTTCCATTTCCACCGTTTGAATCTGTTGGTCGAGTGGAAATTGACTCGTTTGCCGCATATGCGTGGCTGTGCCGAACCAGCGTGCGACAACCGAAACAGGGCAGCTCGCATCAAGCTCGTCGACCTCCTCAAATTCCAATTGCAGAACACCAGGATTATCAGGAATGGGAATCACCGCTCGCAGGTTGGGTTTCGCCAGCACACCAGGGGGCAACACTTCAGCGGGCAAGCCATCTGCGATCACTTCCTTGATGACATACATTACGCGCTGTTCGTAATCGACGCCCTCGATCCCGATTGGTGGCGTCGGAGTCCATTGCCATCGCAGCAGATTGCGTCTTTCCTGAGGTGTCAACAAATCCTGTGTATATACGCTGGTGCGGCATAAATGCTCACGACGATTTCTGGAGAGACGTCGCCAAGTGTAGCTCTCGTCAAAGTTCATTCGCTCTTGCCGGCCAAGCACACGCACGACAACTTCGCCGATGTTTGGATCATGATCCACGAGCCGCAGTCGGACGCGAGTTGCGATGCCATCCAACGGCTCGAGCGGCACTTGCATTGTACTCGTCTGAGATGGAATCAGCGTCGTCGCGGCAAAGAATGCAATCGCAATGTCCTTTCCCGTTTCCGCACTCGGCACCAATTTCACTTTGGCGTAAAAGTGATAGGTCGATTTGTGAATAACTTTGTCGTCCGCATCGAGAATCTGATACGCAATTGAATAATGGCACCTTGGATCGGCGTCCGAATCATCGGGCATTTCGCGCAGTGCGGCGTTCGTCAGCGCTCGAAGAGTTGTCGCATGTGGCGAAAGTTGAAACTCGGTCCATCGGTCGTTTGTCAAGAGAATTGTCGTGTGTCTTGTTGCATCTTCTCGATAACCCGTTTGGTCCACTCCGCGCAGCCAATCCATCGACACGTCCCACAACTCGTCGAAGCGTCCCCAGCCAAACCAGGTCAACAGTCCGGCGATCAAAATCCAGGACTTGCGAATTCTCATGGTTTACGAAACTCCATCCAGGTTGCGCGCGAATCGATATACGACTCGACATGTTCGCGGTCGAACCGGTTGCAGAGGGTGGAGCTTGATTCCTCGGTCGCTGGAGCAAGATTGGCCACGGCGGGGAGATGTTCATGAGTTGGCGCGACGAGCAAAAACAACTGGCCCGTTCGTGAGTCAATCAGCCGATTCATTTGCCAATCAGGCCATTCAACTTTCACTCGGTAGAGCTGTACGATATCGCGCTGTTGGATGTACTTCGCAATCGAGTCTTTGAAACTCCGTGGAAGCGTGTGCACTTTGGCATGCGGCGCGGCACTGGCCAGCAGTTCGACGAGATCGCCTTCCAAAGTCGAGATCCCACAGGCATCGAATTGCGCCGCCATCGCGCGATCGTCGACTTGCTGACGAAACTTGCTTCGTAACGAAGGCGACAGCCACAGCGACACAATTTCTTTGTTTTCAGCATGACGAAGCGCCGATCCTTGCAGCAACAAACCCAACTCGTAACCTGCCGTGTCAGGTTTGCCGTCCACGAATCGGACGCGCAGTGAATCCGTTTCAAATTGGCGTAACAATCGAGACTTCAACGGCGAAAGATGAGCTGGCAATGAGGTGCCGTCATCCGTCGCAACGACGACATCCGCGTCCGTTACGGATTGAATCGCCCGAGTTTGCATTACCAACATTGGCCGTTGTCCCATCTCTCGCAGCAGAACTTGACGTACGAGGTTGAACAAATTCACTTTATTCGACAACTTGGAAACGTCGGCACGGCCATCGACATTGGTCTGTGGATGCGCGCCGGCAATCAAGAGCGCTGATGCCGCGGGACGCCCAAATAGCGAAAGTCCAAACTCGAAAACGTGTGCTTCGAATAAAGGCCGCGGCACTTCAACAATAAATGGCTCGGCCAAACCCGCACGAAACACATAAGTACCCCAATGGCGTCGCGGTTCAGCCAATTCTTTCAGCACGAAATAGTCGTGACCGTCCGACGTGTCGTGAAGCAAGACGAGGTGGTAGTTCAGCACACTGGCTGCTGCGTTGATGGCGCGAAGTTGACGCTGCACGTCATCCGTCAGGCTCGGCTTCGATCCACCGGTCAAGTGAATCAGCGGTTGTAACACTTCCTCGTCCATGAATAGCATCTCTTCGACCGTCGCTGGCTTGTATCGATTCGTCCCCCGCTTGGCAATCGTTTCTTTCACACCAAGCATCCAGTGTTGAAACGTGTCGTCGAGCATTTGTAATTCCGGCGACGCTTCGCTGGCGAGGTCGTCCATGATCAATCGCGACATCAACGCGCGGCGATCCTGGCGACTAAGCATCAACTCGGCAAATCCATGACGGTTATTGTCGCGCAACACATTTGTCAGCGGAGTGCTTTGCCACCGGATGCTGAAATTCTCGACAAGATCCTTGACGACCGGCAGACGCAACGATCGCGGCAGTGATTTGCGAATCCACAACTGCGACGGGACCGATGCAAGTTGCGAGTCTATGACCTGACGGCTGACATCGGAAATGGCACGCAAACCGTGTCGGGTGTGCCCACGAATCTGCAACACGTTGTCGCGTGACATAGTGCGGTGAAAGGCGGCGAAAATCGACCCGTTGTTCATTAGCACGTCCGCCGAGCCATCTTGATTGGTCTGTCGATCGGCACCGGCAATGGCCAACGTCGCCGACGCTTGGTGTCGAAAGAAGCACACACCTGCTTCGATCGTTGCCCATTCGTCCAGCGGTGCGGGAACTTCGATACAAAGCCCGTCAGGTCGCTCCATATCGAAAACGTAAAAGCCCCAACCACGCACGGGCGTTTGTTCGCGCAGGTAGAGATACCGATCTTGGACGACGATCAAATCGTAGTTGACCGTGGACAACAAAGACTGCGCGTCCAACAGCGTGGCGTTCTCGTGGTTGCGAATAAATCGTCGAATCGCTGACAGTGCGCCCTGAAATCGGTCGACTTCCCATCGCAAGGGCGATTGATAACTTTCCGGGACACGCATCTGGTACAGCAACAGCTTGTCGGTGTGAAGCAATTCGACCAGCGAGCGATCCGTCCGTATGACAATCGAATGGTTGCTGCCAATGTCTTCTTCACCTGGCGAATCGCCCAAGTTGTTGGGTGCGCAAGTCAACAAGAAACCAATGAAACTTCCCGCCGCCGCGCCCATCAGCGACACTTGGACGGTGGCACGAACAACACGAATCGTGAATTTCTTGTCGTGTGCTTTGACGGCCAACAGTGTGGCCAACAAGTAACCGAAGCCGTACATGTCGGTCACGCGCAGATCGGGCCAAAATTGTGGGATCCCGTGACTCAGCGCCAATCGGTACAGAAAACAAACCGTGAAAAAGAAAAACAGCTTGCGACCGCCTTCCATTGTTGTGCGCTGGAATACGGGCAATTTGAGCAACGCGGATGACGCCGCAAAGATTAACAAACACTCGACAAACGATGTGCCAATTTTCCAAGGTTCGTGCCACAACAGCGCAAGCAATGACGGAATCAGAATCCCATTGAATTCCCAACTGTATCGCAAGTTCATCCACGAGGCGACGAACGCCGTTGTGATGACAATGATGTAAGCCTTGGGGCTGGCCATCAACGAAGTCGACATGTCTTCGTACATGAAATGCAAATTGCCAACATTGAAATTGGTCAATTCTACGAGAACATAGCGAACGATCAGATAGGTCACACCGACGGTTGTCGCGATTGGCAATAGACCACGCAGCAGCCCTGGCTTCCAAAAATAATTTGCAATCAACGAAACGATGATCAACCCATAACTATGTAAATCGTTTCGATAATCCAGATGGAAGCCGAACTGTTCGTTCAGCGTTTGTCCGACTATCGGCAACAGCCAGCCGTCGCCGACCGCGCGAACCAAAACGCTGACAATTACCAGCGCCAAGAATCGATCCCGTCCAAAAAAGCCGCACCAACCTGGCAACATACGCGGTCGCTCCGACATGGTGTGAACGACCCAATAGGTGGCGACCGCTTCCAGAAGAATGACAAACGCCGAAGTTGGATTCGTGAACAACAGCGGAACGAGGTAGCCCGGTACGACCAATCCGGAAAGCGTCCAGCCAAATCGAAGGTTAAAGAACACGACTACCCACACGCCGATCCACACGGTTGTCGTGACCGTGACGGCTACGGAATCGGTCGGAAATAGTGGAATGTGGAAGCCGCTCATTCGTCGTCCTTTTCCTCAATCGCCCTCAAAATCCGAGACTGCATCGCCGCGGAATAAGGATCGTTAAGGACCCAGTGGTGGCAACGCAGCACCAGTTCGATGGAAATTCCTTCGCTCATTTGCGAAGTTACCGTCATGCGGCCATCCCAGATCTCAAGCCACTTGTTGATTTCCTTGAGACGTTGGAACTCGTCGGCCGAGTCAACCGTGCCTTCCAGGGATCGACGCAAGTGTTGCGTGGCTGTGCCATAACCTTCGTTTTGAAAACGATAGGTGACCTGCACAAATTCGTCTTCCGCCTCGATGCGAATTTTGGAATTGTCGTAGGCGTTGACCAACAGCACATCGACGATTGTTTGAAACACACGCTGCAACAAGATGGGATTCGCCAGCGCGTCGCTCATCTCAATCGGAAATTCCTTGTCCAGCACAATGCCGCGATGGTCACTCTCGTGTTCGACTCGTTTCAGAACACCTTCAAGAATCTTGAGCGAGTCGGCCGGCAATGTCATCTTCGCGTCGTCAGACATTCCCTGGTCAAGGAACGACTGCGATTGAGAAATGGTCGACTTCAGATCGTACACGTCATCCTTGATCAACGAGACAAGTCGTTGGATCTCGGCGGACTCCTCGCCCTCTCGCCCCAGTTCTTTCGTCGTGAGATAAAGTTGATCAAGTTGCTTGTTGACCGTGTTACAGATTTGATGCGAGACGCGGTCCTTCCAATGGTGGATTTCGCTGAACGCCGAACCTTGAATCAACTCAAAATAGATGCCACGAACCTGAAGATCGGACTGATTCTGATTTTCACTGGCGGCATGAATCGGACACATGTGCAACACCGACTCGCCGTCGCGTTGATCTCCCGCGGTGATAATCAACGACTGTTCACGACGTTCGATCACCGTCTGCCGCAACAGCCGCCGACATTCGTTCAGGTCGCGCCCAGTCAGCGTCACCAGCAGCTCGATCGAGTTTGTCTCGGATGCCACAACTCGCTGGGATTGAAGTAGCTGTAACATACGCGAATTGACGGTGACCATGCGCCCGAAAGCATCGTAGATCGCGGCTGCCGAATCCGTTGATTCGAACGCGTTTTCAAGTTGGGCGAGGCGGCGTTGCGACAGTTGCTCGGCCCGCACCAGATCGACCACCGACCGTTCTTCTGGAATTGTTGAAATCTGACGCAGCCAACTTTGTTCGCGCTGTTCCTCGCGATGTAGCCCACGACATTCTGCCAACAACGCCGCAATCTCTTGCGACAATTGGTGGATGCGATCTTCGAAGTCGTGCTGCGCCGACAGTTCGGCACTGTCCAACGCAACGACGATGAAGCCCAACAATTCACCGCCAAACATCAACGGAATCAGCATTTGAGATTCGTCCGCGTGTGTGGCCTGCTTGAGGAAGGGGCGAACATTCAGCGAAAACGGGCGAGCGCCTTCGGCCGCGCCGGAAAACGGCATGCGCCGCGAATCGCGCCGACGTTCGAAGATGTCGTTCTCGTCACAATGCAACATCTTGACAATCTTCAAATAGATTTCGCCCGCGGGTAATTCCAAGAACGCCATCCGCGACGAGTGGAACAACTGGTCAGTTAGTTCCGCGATTTCAGACCATGGATCATGGGCACTTAGAACGCGCTGCTGAAGACTTTGTTGACGCACGGTATCTTGCAAAGCGAGTTGGTGAGTGGCCACACTCAAGAATCGCAACCGTCGCTCGACAACATAAAGACAGCACCAACCTTGAATCACGATCAGCGATGTCAACGGCAGCCATAACGAAAACCAGTGCATCACCGCCCAACCACAAACGAGCGTTGCCAAAACCGTTCCAATAGTAATCGTGACTGTCAATCGATTCGACGACTTTCGATACGCGAGCAAAACAACGCACGTGACAATCACGATAAGTGTCAGTCGACCGATGACTCCCAAACGCAAAATCGCGCGATTGCCAAGTAACGTATGAAGAATATGTCCGTGCAACTCCAAACGCGACATCTGCTGGCTGGCGGATGTCGTGGGAGTTGTCACGCCAATTGAATTCTTGCCTTGCTTATATCCAATGAGTACGACTCTTCCGGAAACCAGTTCAGGAATCAAGTCGCCGCGCAGCACGGTTTCTTCGTCAATGTGCGGGAGACTGTTTGGCGGACCGCGAAAGTGAATTCCAAATTGGCCTTCGATCGTGCACTCAGATCGCAACAGGACTCGTCGAGCGAGTACGGCTTCGAGAGACATTTCGCCGGCATCGCTGAAATCGCGAGTGACGTAGTGATTCCGATAGACGCCGGTTTGATCAAATTGCAATTCGACTGATCCGCGGCCAGGCGTGTTTTCATTCGTCTGAGTTGCGTCGCCAGCAAAGACCACGTTGTCATGTGCTTCAAGGTTGTGAATCACCTCGTCCGCAAGCGGCACAACAACGCCTATCGCTCGGGCGTGAAGTTCGGTAAGACGTGCCAGTAACTCGTTTGTCCGATCGGCATGCGATTCAAGCGTCTCACGATTGGCATAAACCAGAAGCACGCTCGTTGTGTCTGTCGGCGATGTCGATTTGAGCCGGAGAGAAAGGTCGTAAAGTGGTCCGTCAACGACACTGGTCAACCCGATCCAGTCGCAACACGCGACACTCAATGCGATTCCGATTACGACAAACGCACCAACCCCACGGCGCGTAGGAAAATAGCGCGAGTCATTTCGAATGGCATGGACGAGCATCGGCAGGGGATTCAGCGCCCTAAGGACACTGAAAAGTAGGTAGGTGCCTGCCCCACTCGATTTATTGTGGCTTGAACTTCGCAATTGCCTGCCCCACCAACGAAGTTGGTTTGATAAGCAACACTAGGTCACGCAGTGAAGATGTGGCGGAATTGCCTCCTACAACACCAACAATTGGCGGGTTTACATCAACCGCGATTACCCCTACAAATGCTCCGCTCAACGATTCCGACGGAACTCGATCCAAAACCCGCTTCGTTGAGCCCCTCTGTCTCATCGTCCACCTAGCTCACAAGTTCCTGCGCTCGCGATCAGATTGGCGGCGCGATACAGGTTTGTTTGAGCTTAATTTGAGATTGTGTTTGCGTGCCTACTTCGGCTCAAAACGGAAGACAAGGGATTGCTCAGATATCACCTTCCAATTCTGACGTACATCATTCAGTCGCCGTTACTTGCGACAACCGCCGCGTGGGTAGTGCGAGAAACTCATCTCACAATTCAGAACGCTGTAAAACGTCGAAATCGGTCACGTTTAACACTGCCCTTCAGCACGCGTCTGTCCGACACACCTCTCAATGTTTTGATTGCGGGAAAAGTGCGGCGATGAGGCGTCAGGAGGGGTCGTGCCGCCAACTCGTCCGCCCGTGTTTTCTTGGACGGGCGCATCCGTTGACGCAGTTTATTGGGGTGTGCCAATCGATTCCGTCTCGGATAATCCTCTTCGTGGGAGGGTAAACACAAAGACGCTTCCTTCGCCTTCATGCGACTCGACCCAAATCTTGCCATCCAGACGTTCCACTATCTTCTTGCAAGTTGCTAAGCCGATGCCTGTCCCCGGATACTTGTCTTCGCCGTGCAGGCGTTTAAACGCCTCGAATATTTTCTTGCGATGTTCTGGCGGAATCCCAATACCGTTGTCTTTGACACGGAACAGCCACTCGCCACACTGGGCTTCCGCACTCACATCGACCCGCGGAGTTGCGTCGCTGCGATACTTGATAGCGTTGCCCATTAAGTTCTGGAAGAGTTGCACAAGTTCCACTTTGTTCGCCATAACTGTTGGTAGCCGGCCCACTTGGATTTCAGCGCCGGTTTCGTCGATGAGAACAGCAAGATTACTTTGTGCCTTCATGACAGTCGAGGCGCATTCAACCGCCTCCAGGGGGTTCTGCGATGTACCAACGCGCGAATGGGCCAGCAGGTCGTCAATCAATTCCTGCATGTGCTCTGCACTAGCCACGATGAATTCCAACAATTCGCGGCCATTCGTGTCGAACTGATTGGCGTACTGGTCTTGAAGCATTGCGCTCAATGTGACGATCCTGCGCAGGGGTGCGTGCATGTCGTGCGACGCCACACCTGCAAACTGCTGAAGTTCCTTGTTGGATTGTTCTAACTCGATCATCGTCTTTCGCAGTTGCTCCTCAGCTTGCTTCCGTGCGGTCACATCCCAATACAGTCCCTGCACACCGACCAAGCGTCCTTCATGGTCATGAACTGGGCATTTCAAGACTTCGACATATAGCCGTTTGCCTCGAACGTAGTGCTCCTCGACCGTGTGAAAAGGTTGGTCCGATTCGAGTACCTTCTGGTCATCGGCGTCGTATTTTCTGGCCTCGGCTTCGGGAAACAGGTCGAACACCGTCTTGCCAAGCAGGTCTTCGAGGGATCGGCCGATGTCTTTAAGGTACGCTGAGTTGCCGAAGGTTATCCGAGTATCCATGTCAATTCGATAAACGGAAATCGGCAGGTGCTCAACCAGTGAATGGTATAGCGCTTCGGAATCCTCCAAAGCGAGCTCCACGCGTTCACGCCTCTCGATTTCCGCGCGGATCCTCTGCTCGGACGTTGGCGTTTCAACGACCGCGTCACCTGCGTATGCGTTGGAATCAACGCCAGTGCTGCCCGCCACGTCTTCAGCCGCTTGGCATTTCGCTTGCTCCTCGCGAAGCAGGGATTCCAACTCGGCTACACGACTTCGCAGTGTTTCGGTTTCGTCCCTCGAAGGAGGCATCGAATTCTCGGCCATGTTATCATCCCTTTTGGACCAGTTTATGGTTGGGAATCTACGGAGGCAATCATCTTTGGGTGATTCACACCAACTCCTTTTTGTCGCCCCCCCACCGCACGATGGAAGAAGCCACCCGCGGCTTCGAATTTGGGTGACAACGACATGTAATTTGACCACCCGTTTACCGACCGCATCGACTGCACCATCAGGCCGCGCTCGTCGAACGCCTGAAAGTGTGCGCTACCGTCTCCTTAAAGCAAGTCTAACGCGTGACAAGATTGCCTAACCCGAATAATGATTAAC
>CAYFJO010000057.1:0-36735 GCA_964343305.1 uncultured Pirellulaceae bacterium
GGACGGGTCGTTCTACGTCGAAGTGCCAGCCGATCGCCTGCTGCACTTCCAGGTCTTGGACAGCGACCGGCGGGTCGTGGGCAACCAACTCACCTGGATCTATCCGCGACCGGGCGAGACGAAATCGTGTGTCGGCTGTCACGAAAATCCCCACGCCACACCTCGGGCCAACGCTCCGTTGGCCGCTCAGCATTTACCCATGAGTTTTCTTCCTCGCGGCGACGAGTTCCGCTACCGCGCCAAGGCATGGTTCAAGGGCCACCTGCCGCCTGAAATCGAGGAACGCACCCGGACCGTGCGAGCCGTGAACCTGTTGGCGAGGTGAGGGACGGGGATTTCGATAGAAAGGGAGCCGCGCGAAGGCGTGACCATTGTCAGCGGAGAGAAATACCGTGAGCATCCTCGTTGTCAACGCCGGTTCCAGCAGTGTGAAGTTTGCGCTGTTCCGTTTCGACAGCCTCGAGCCGACAGCAACGGCGCTGCTTGACTGGCACGGCCACAGCCAGCAGGCGTTGTTGACTTTGTCACGGCCGAACCAGGAAACGGAGTCTCACCAACTCGACGCGCCGGACTATCGGTCAGGTGTCGCTAACAGTCTGAGCATGCTGCGGCACGCGCTGGTTGATGTCGATGAAGCGGGGTTTGCGATTCGTGTCGTGGGGCATCGGTTGATTCACGGTGGTGAGGAGATTCGCAGGCCAGTGCGGATCGACGCCAAGATGAAGAAGACGATCGCCGGATTCGCACAACTCGCGCCTTTGCACATCCCACCGGGGTTGGAAGCCATCGCGGCCAGCGAGGCGGCTCTGCCCGACGTCGCTCAAGTCGGAGTGTTTGACACGGCATTCTACGCCCACATCCCTCCCGCCGCATTTGTCTATCCGCTTCCTTATCAGTGGTACGAGCAGTGGGGCATTCGTCGCTTTGGATATCATGGCATCAGCCATGCCTATTGCAGCGGGCGTGCTGCCGAGCTGCTCGATCGCGATTCGGACGAGACGCGGCTGATCATCTGCCACCTTGGACAAGGCGCATCGGTGACTGCGGTTCGTGGCGGTGTGGCTGTCAACAACTCGATGGGATTCACACCGTTGGAAGGGCTGATGATGGGAACACGATCGGGCACGATTGACCCAGGCATCCTGCTTCACGTGCAACGCGAACACGGGTTGACCGTCGACGAACTCGACGAAGTCCTGCACCACCGATCCGGTCTGCTGGGCCTTTCGGGCGTGTCTTCGGACTTTCGAAAAGTCGAAGATGCGGCAGCCGTCGGCAGCCGTCGTGCCCAGCTTGCCCTCGACGTTTATTCCCACCGGGTGCGCGAGCAGATTGGTGCGTTGACCGTCTGTCTGGGCGGCTTGGACGCGCTGGTTTTCACCGGGGGAATCGGCGAGAACTCGACGTGGCTACGGCGGGAAGTCTGCCGTGGACTCGAGTGCCTGGAAGTGCATCTGGACGACCATCGCAATGAGACGTGCCAGCCCGACTGTGACGTTGCCAGTGGCGATTCCCGCGCGCGAATCCTGGTCATCCACACACGCGAAGACTTGATGATCGCCCGCCAAGCCCGGCAACTTGTCGCGAACGGCGAGTCGTAGCCGTCAATGCGCGATGTGCCTCTCAAAGCTGGCACGGTCGGCAGTGACGGAAGGTTGGCACTCCTGCTATAATACATGCTTAGCGAGTCGTTGACGGTAGAATGAACTGGTAACTCGCAAACAAAGTAATCCACTTCCCAATGACATAAATTGGAGCGTCCGATGTCCCAAACCACATTAGAAGACCGCGTAGCAACGCTGGAAAAGCAGGTCGCGGAATTAATGCATCGCGTGCTTAAGCCAGCCGTGGAAAAGGACTGGCGCAGCACGGTCGGCATGTTTGCCGACGATCCGGTCATGCGCGAAATTCAAGAGGAAGGCCGCAAAATTCGCGAAGCCGATCGGGAGCAAGCCAAGCGTGATTGTTCTTGACACCGACCACATCAATATCCTGCAAAGCCAGCACGGCAACGAATATCGCAATCTGACCGACAGAATGTCTGTCTCGTCCGACCAGGAATTTGTCACGACCGTCGTCACGGTCGAAGAGCAAATGCGAGGTTGGTTGGCGCTGATCAATCGCTGGAACGATGCTCACCGCCAGGTTGCCGGCTACGAAAGACTGAATTCCGTCGTCGATTTCTTCTCCCGCTGGGATCGCCTGCCGTTTGACGACGCGGCGGCAGCTCAATTCAAGGCGTTGCGCGCCCAAAAGATCCGAATCGGGACGATGGATTTGAAGATCGCGTCCATGGCGCTGGTTCACGGAGTTATGGTGCTGTCGGGAAACCTTCGCGACTTTCAGCAGGTTCCGAATTTGCAAGTCGAAGACTGGTTGCGATGAGAGACAGCGGATTCAACGGGAATTGGCCGTCTCTTGTTTATTTCACTAAAATGGGCGAGAGCGTCGCTTGCTTCGGCTGATGCCGTGAGTTCGCTAATGGGGGGCTGGCGTTTATTCTGGTTGCTTCGGCCGTAACAAGGGGTTGACGCCGGCGTAATTCACGAGGATGTCGACGTGGCCAAAATGTTCGAGGCGCAGAGCTGGATTACCGGTGCAGGCCCACAGCTCGACAATCAGATTCTCACCGTCCCTGCCCACGGAAGCGTACCGACCGGGTAGGAAGACACAAGGTTGACTGCTCCGCCAGCTTACTGAGTGGTCCCGGCTGGTTTCGCGAAGGCGTTCCACGCTCGTTCGATCACCAACGGATCAGCCGCTCCGTCAAGCACCAGCACACCGTAGCGGAGCGTCAAGCTCTTGCCGGCCGGCAGCGTGTAATCCTCGTAGCAGGTGAACGAGGGATTCAGATACGGATAGTGGTTTCTTGTTTGCCACGCTGAGGGATGACGCGGGTTGTCGGGATGGGTGAAGATGGCGATTGCCGAAGGCCGACCGTTCTGCGCAACTCCGTGGTAGGCCATCCAACGCGCCGTCGGAGGTTTGCGGCCTTTGGGCTCGTCGCTTTGAATGAACTTCCATGCAGCGATGTCGTCGTCGACGCCACCACAGAATTCGGCCGCCATGCGTATCGCGAAACCACCGTACGAATTCCGATTGAAGACGACGTCTTTGCTTCCTGCCGGCGTGAATGTTGCACGCCAGGCGATCAGATAAGTCCCCGTTGTGTCGGGTCTGCCGATGCGGATTTCTCGCTCTTCGTTCACCACGGGCGGCTCGTTTGGTTTGTGGTAGGCGATCTTCAAATCAATCTGAGCCGAGCCGTCTTTGTTGGTTGTGATGTTGACCGCGACCGGTTCGGTGCCCTGGCGGTTCTCCTCCCAATAGTTGACGCCGTTGATCGATTTCCACGACCACCAAAGCGCGCGATGCCAGACGTGATCGGCCTTTGGATATCCTTTCGGCATCGGGCAGGGTCGCGTCAATTCCGTCCCGTCGATCAAACCGAATCGCATGTACGGCTTGCCCATCTTCTTGTCGTGTACGTGCCGCCAAACGGCTTTGCCGCGGCTGACCAAAGCGATCGACGTCTCCGTCTGCCGCCACGAAAAGTCTGGTTCGACCGCTTCAAATTCCGGCGCTGCTTGCCCTGAGGCCACCGCCAGCAGCATAACTGCGCAGCCGGACCAGAAGAAAACGATCGTCGACAGGTTTCTTCGCATCGCGTGCTGCTCCTTCTTACGGTGGGCAAGATGCGTCTTTTGGGCCAGTTGTTCCGAATCCTAACATGCCCAGCCCTTCGATTCTAGGTTTTCCCCGTTCCAGGCTCTTGCTCGACTCGGTGGAGATCAGACGGCGCAGTTACGACAGACTTCTATTCTCCAGAGCGGACAGCAGATCGCTGACGTATGCGAGAACCGAAACGGTCGGCTTGCCCACAACACTATTCGTAAACCCGCGTCTCGCAGATGCGAAGCGGCTTGTCCGACTCGTGCAATCGGAAGCGGACCTGTTTTGCGTGCGTGGGGTCGAAGCGGAATACGAATCTCCGATTGTTCGTTTTCTTGCCGACCTCTCGTTCAGCGATCATCCGCCACCCGGTCGATGTTTCGATCTCCACTGTGAAACGTGCGCTATACTCGATCTGGTTGACGGTCAGGTGAATCTCGCGGATCGTCTTTGGTTCTTCCAACTCCAACGTGATGGCGCCTCGCCAGTCGGCTCCGTCGGGCAGGCCGTGGGATTCGCGGTTCCAACCGTTGGTTATTTCCGGGCTGCGCGTTGTTGCCGTGAGCGCCAGGTCCGCCGGGTCTTCGTTCTTCACTTTAACAAGGTAGCAGCCATCGCGCAGGAGTGTCTGCTGGAGCTGGCGGATGTGCATCTTGTAAACGTCGCGCGGCAACACACGGTGTCGCGTCGCGATTGCCGCGGCGGTGCCCACGGCCTGCCCCGTGGCGCACATTGGTCGCTGCACCCGAACGCCGCCCAGCGCCAGATGGCTCACGCTCATGCACCGCCCGGCCATGAACAGGTTGTCGATGTTCTTCGAGTACAGGCTGCGATACGGGATGCTGATTCTCCGGCCGTGGTATACGTGCATGACGTCGATACCCTTGGTCCAGAACCCCAGCGGGTGATGGTCGTCGATGCCCCAGTCGGTGAACGCGACATTATCGGCGTGCTCGATTCTGTTGTCGAAGTCGTTCTGAGTCATGATGTAATCGCCCATCAGCCGCCGGCTCTCGCGGACACCCGGCACATAGTTAAGCCATGTCAGTCGGCGAGTGCCGCAGAACTCGCGCGTCCGCGGATCGTGGTTCTTGGCGTAGTTCCAAAGCCCCACGTGGATGCGGAACAGCTCGTCGCGTATCTCTTCGGCGTCCTGGATTGTGTCGCTCATCCCGCCGATCTCGACGTACCACGTGTAAGCTCCGGCCAGCTTCAGGCCCGTGGTGCTTGGGATCCGGCGACCCTTGCCGCGCGTGGCGTTTTCGAACTCGATCGGGCGGATCGGATTCTTGATCCGCGGGAGCACGCCATCAAAGTCCGATGGTTTCTCCCACTGATGCGCCCAATCCGGCGCCACGAACGCGACAGGCTTGCCGGTGTCTTCGTACACAGCTTTGTAGATGCCATTGCCCATCGTGTGCGGATTGGCCTTCAACGGCGCCATCGCTTCATTGAATTCCGACCGGGCCTCGGTGCCCATTCGGTATTCGGCCCCAGCATAGTAACCGATCCACCCGTGCCCGGTAGTGTCGATAAACAGTGGCGCCTTGAAGCGCATTTGCTGCCCGCTTCGCACGTCGGTCGCGATGACCGCGGCGATCGTCTTCTTGTTCGACATCTCAACGCTGGTGGCGCGCGTGTTCAGAAACAACGCGATGTTTTTTTCCGCGCGGACAATTCTCTCGATGCGCTCCGAACTGGCGAAGTTGGTCCATCCCTGGATCGGATAGATCTCCTCGGCGATGCCCGTGACGTTCACCTTGTCCTGGGCGTTGCCGATCATGCCCATCGGCGGGACCTGGATTTCGCTCGAGCCGTTGCCCCCAAGCACCGGCCGGTCCTGGATGAACGCGACCTTGATGCCGTGGCGGGCGGCGGAGATTGCAGCACCCAAACCGCTGGACCCGCCGCCGACCACGACCACGTCGTAATCGCCCATTTCTTTGATCGTGGGGCTCACTCCGGCGTGCTTCAGTCGTTGCGCGGCCAGTGCACCGGCGGTTTCAGCGGGCTTGAAATCACTCCTGGCTAACACGATGGCATCGCAACGTCCCCACCAGCCGGTCGTGTCGTGCAGCCGCAGTTCCAACTTGCCCGATTGCAATTCATACTGGCCGCCGTCGATCCAACGCCACTTGTCGTCGCTCGCTTTCCCGAACGTCACGGCGCTGGCCTTTCCGCCGACAGACACCTGGAATTGCCCCGGTGAGTACGACGCCAGCCAATCGCGGCACCGCACCCACAGCCGATACGTGCCGGGCTGCGGTACGATCACCGTCGTCACCGCGTCTTTGACCGGTTCGCCGACTCCGGTGGCCAACAGGTACGGAGAGCCCATCAGGTCGACGTGCTGCGAGTCGTTGGACCAGCCGCCAATGTCGCTCAACGCCTCGGCCTCCTGCCAGATCACCTGAGCACCGGCTGCCGAAGCGGTCATCAGGACGATCAACACCCCGCGCAAAAAACTCGTCATGGCGTAACGCTCCTGTTGTCGTCGATCGTGATCAACACCTTGTCGACGAGCAGATCGTTTAGGGTCAATTCGGTCGTGTCGTAGCTCAGCGTACCGCGCTGCGTGCCCAAACCCAACAGGTCTGTCAGGTAGTATCGCTTGAAACGATCGAGATCGACCATCGCGGCGTAGACCTGCGAAACAGACCCGGTTCGGCTGATCTCCAGCATCAGATTAAAGCGTGGCTGCTGGCTCTCGACCAGCGCCGCAAAGTCGAAACCCACTTTCACTGTCGGCCTCGCAATCGCATCAACGCCGTCGGGTAGTTCATCCTCGGCCGCCGCCTTCTGCGTCTGCCAGCGATGCCACCACACCGGCAGCACGTCACGGCGCGACGTAGGCACACCGTCGACGTCGATCGTGTCGCGGAACGCCAACTCCTCGCTCAGATAAAGCGTGTCGAGCAGTCGGCCCTGATCGTCTTCCATCCAGATTACGGTATAGTCCGGCGGATCGGTCGCATCGCCGGTCAAATCGGCGGCCAATTGCACGCCGACAAGTTCGTCGAGTCGCTTGACATCGATCAGGCCGTTCAATCGGCGTGTGACGACACTTTGCGACGGTCGGAAGATCGCATCGGCCCGACGCTGCTCGTAGCTCAGGCTCATCCACGCGCTAGCCGGAAATGCATTGAAGTAGAGCAGCGCCGCCAGCACGCCGGTGCAAACCGCAGCCGCCAGCAACTGCACGTGGTGCTTGCTCGACAGGTACAGGTATAGGCTCCGGCGGTTGTGAAACGCATGCCACACGACAAAAAGCCCGAACACGGGCGCAGCCACTGCATGCATACGCGTCACGCGGATGTCGAACGGGAGAAGAAACGCCATCAAGCCGGTCGCGACGGTCGTAACGAGTAGTGACGCGATGAGTAAGGTGATGAAACTTCGCATAAGTGAATCGAACAGGTTCTCTTTGGGTTGCAACGGCTTTCCGGATGCGCGTGTTGCCAGGCAATCTGAAAGTCCCACTATACCGCGCCAGTTGAAGATGTCCGCTGGAGTACAGCCTTTAGGCGCCTTTACGCTGCAATGACAGGCTAAAGCCTGGACTCCAACAACAGGCTGCGGCATATGTCGCAACCAACCTCATCGTTTCCGCACTTGTATCGTTATCATACGCCTCGCGCAAACGCGCGCGGCATTCGACATGATGTTCGTCCGCCAGGTGAGCACGCGCGGTGGAATCCGAACAATGCCAGAGCGTTTCGGCATTCCGCAGAAACAGAAGGAGCGGAAAGAAATGGACCAAGCAAGCGCGAGTTTCGTTGAATCACCACGTCTTTGTTATTATGTCATCGAGCATCTTTGGCTTGGTTGGCAACTCGCACTGTCAGTAGGTTTCGAAGAAGAAGCCTGTTCTGTGAATCGGCGGCTTGCCCTTTACTGATCCAATTCCACCACAACGACTGGCCGAGCATGACTACCTCGCCTTTGCCTGCGCGGGCGAACGCTACATAGCCCTGCCCCTCGTAACTGGGTGCCGCGACGAGGATCTTTCCATTCATGGGATCTTTCGCCATGATAGGCGAGGCTCGACGGAACCTTAGCCGTCCGACATCTTGCGTCAGGGGATGTGGTTTGATGTCGTCATCGCCTAATTCAATATAACCAGCCAATCCACCTCGCTCGGTGTCCGTCATTTCCAGGCCAAAGGTCGATGTGATCTTGTTTGCTTTCGCCGGCATTCCACTGAAGAAATGATTGGCCGTCACGATCACGCGGCCGCCGCGAAATAGATACTTGTTCAAGCGAGCAATGTCAGGCTCTTTGATCCAGTAGACGCCGCCTTGACCCAGCAGAATCACATCGTAGCCGGACAGGTCGAGATCACGAAGTACCGACTTGTCTCCGTCGACCATGAGATAATCAACATTTAACTCGGCCGATCGGACGAGTTGACGCCAAGGGTCGAATAGGCTGGCATCGCTGGTCGACGTGGCGACGAACGGAGTTTCCGCAACGAGCACTCGGCGAGAATCTTTCATCGGTGCCAGAATCGTGGCGCTGATTTGGATTGGCACGCGGCGGCCGCCAATCGTCGCGATCAATTCACCCTTGAATTCACCGGCCTTCGAGGCATCCATCACGATACCAATTTCAACGTTTACCTTTGAACCGTACTTGCCATACGTTTTGGCCCCTTTGCGGATGATCTTGGTGCTGACAAACTCCGGCGACTCCAAGTCAACCTTTACCTTTGACGCATCGTCACCATCTTCATAGACCATGACACTGCCTTCAATCGTCGCTCCAACACGAACCGCGCCAAAATCGACACGATCCGGTTGACTCTTTGTAAAATCACGATCGGCAAGCACAACACATGGAAAGATCACTGCGAGAGTGACCGGCAGCAACCTGAAGATTCCAATAGAACGGATCACCATCTCTCAATCTCCTGTTACCAGAGCAACTTGCTGATTCGGTTATTTTAACCCGTTGGGTTGTTTAGAAGCCAGCTTATCCACTGGCAAAAAGACGGAACTGACATCAAACCGAGCGCCGTAAACAGTCGTTTCTGAAACATTCGAGACGTCGTGAGCCAGTGCTGTGCGATCGTCCACAGAGATGAAGCACTCGCCAACCGTGCGAAGCTACGCAAGGACGAAATCGGGCGTTTCTTGGGCGGCAGCTTTAGTCTTGGGCGCGCTTTGCCTCGTCGTCGTCGATGAGTTTAGAAAGCTTGTCGAAGTCTTCCTTGCTGCGCGACGTCCAGGGATTGCCGGTCTTTGCGTTTTGTGCCATCCGACTGGCCCCACGAGTTTTGACTCCAGCACGGAGGAGTACTTCCCCAACTTCGTGATTTCCCCACCAACAACACCACCTAAGCGGAGTGTTTCTCCAATTGTAGTCGACGGCTTCGATCTTCGCTCCTAACTCGATGAGCTTGGCCGCAACCTTGGTCGACCGCCCCCACGCCGCGCGAATCAAGGGCGTTCCGTTGTCATCGTCTCCGGTGCGCATTTCGAGCATGCGCGGATCTTCTTTGATCAGTTGAGCGATGGCCGCAGGGTCGTCGTTTTGAATTGCGGTGGTCAATGCGCTTCTTTGCTCCGCGGTTGCCTCACCGTCGGAATCGGACGGAACGATCAAGATATCGTCAACATCCAGGTTGCCGGTCGCATCCTTTAGCGCGATGCTTACGCGGAGCTTGCTTTCACCTGGACGAACTTGCGCGGTTCGCACCTGAGTGAGCCAATTGCGATAACCGTCGTAGCTGGGATCAATTCGCGGCAGATTGCGATTTCGTCCTTCGGCGTCAATGAACGAGAAGGTCACACCACCACCGGCGCCGGCTTTCTCATCACGCTTGATTTTTGGACCACGAAGCCGAACCATAAAACTGACGTGCTCTGTTTTGGGCGGCAGCTCGAGTGTGGTTTGGATGGCAACTTCGCCTTTGCCCATCGGGGCAATGAGGGTCACTATCCCCCTGCGCTCGGTGTCCAACCGCGCAAAACCTGATTTGAAAGCCGACAGATCCTCCCAGCCAGCGGGCAGGCCGCCCTCGTCGGCCTTCTTAAAAGTACCGATCCGAAAGATGTCCTTTGAGGGGTCGGCGTTCCAATGAGTTTTGACGTAATCGCCGTCGGCTGGCCCCGCTTTCGGAAAGACGATCTCGGTGATTTCGATTGGGGCTTGCGCCTCTTGGGCCGTCAACTTCCACGGCACGATTCCAACAACTGTGATCGCGAGCACAGCGATTGTCAGGGTCAGGCGATGACGAGCCGTGAGTTTTTGAAATGTCTTCATGGCAATGATTCTCCTGCTCAGTTGGGAATATGATTCGGTGACCGCGACAGCCAGACTGGGACTAGCGACCGGGGGATACTTCGCAGCCAAATCGACCAGCGACCGAGCGTAACTCGCCACGTTCACCGGCGAACTGGACACCGCCAGTTCGTCCGTAGCGATTTCCTGGGCCAGACACAACTCCCGCTTAGCCAGCCAGACCAGCGGATGGAAGAAGAATGCGGCTTCCGCCAAAACCGGCAACCAGTTCCAGAGAAGGTCGCGACGTTTGATGTGCGCCAACTCATGTGTCAGGACGACGTCCAACTGTTCCGCGGAACATGATTCCACGATGGCAGATGGCAAAACGATGACAGGTCGCAGAATGCCAACGAGACAGGGACGGACGGAATCCGGCACAAGACGAACGTCTGGCGGACGGCTGATCGAGAATTGCCGACAGTTTTCAATGACCCGGCTGAGCACACGCTCGTCGGTGACTTTGGCGAGGATCGACCTCACTCGTCGGACCCCAACCCAATCTTTCAACAGCTTGGCAAGAGAAATCATCGCGCCCAACGACCAGGCGACCAGCAACCAACTCAAAACGCTCAGGCTCCTCGTTTCCGCGCGTGGTTCGGTTTGGACCTGGGGGGACGCAAGTGACGTTGCTTCAGCGGGCACGTAGAACGATGCCTCCGGCGCAGATAACTCAGACTCTCCGGAAACCTTCACCGGTTCCACGGGCGGCAGGCAGCGAATTTCCAAGGGGACAATCCACAGCCCCACGATCAGCAACTTGAGAAATGCCAGCCGCCAAAGCCAGCACTGAACGCGGGCGGGAATCTTTCGGACAGCCTGGCAGAGTACCAGGATCAAGATCAGGGCAACTCCGCCTTGCCACGACGCTCTCCAGAGAAGGGGCACGCAGCGCGAAGACAACTCATTGATCGTCGTAATTGTTAAGTCCATCACTGCTCCTCTCTTTCCCGATTCTCAAGATCACGCACAAGGTCCTCAAGTCGGGCCGTTTCGGAGTCGGAAAGTTTCCCCGACTTGGCCAGATACGCAATAAAGGGAGAGACGGAGCCGCCGAGAGACTCCTCAACGAATCGCTGGACGACGCTCGCCATCAGATCACTCTTGGTGAGACGAGGAGAATAATGAAAGGTCCCCTTGCGCTTCTTACGGACCAGATACCCCTTCTCCCGAAGCTTTTCCATCACTGTGAGAATGGTGGTACGTGCTTTTCCCTCCGTCCGCGCAAAATGATCCGCGACTTCGCCGACACGCACAGGATGATGGTCCGCGACATATTGCAGAACTTCGAGCTGAACTCGTCCCAACGGTTCCGGCTGTTTTGCCATTTTCACCTCGCGTGACTACTGAGATAGTCGTACAATAGCAGAGACTATCCGAGTAGTCAATACACGCAGGCGAGTCCGCCGTGATTTTAGGCCGGAAAATCGCTCCGCCATTCGCTTCTCGAAAACGTTGAGTTGATGGCGAGTGCAGAAACTTGCGATTCGACATTTTATGCAGAGGGGCATCTCACGCAGCGATCAAGACCGGAAAAGGGTCGTTCAAAAGTCTACCGCCAACAATCAAAATGCCTTCCTACAGGTTTCTGGCATGCTTCACCGCCGGCTGCGCAAACCTCTTCGGTCGTGAACACCGCCGCGCGCTGCGCATCGACCTTGGATGCTTCGGTCGCGATCACCCGGTGCACGAAGTGGTTTGGCGATTGGTGCTATCTACCAATCCTGCCAGGTGGGTTGGGGCCATTGATTCCAATTCCGTTCGTTGATTTCCCGCACGGCAATTTCCTCGACTTGCGGAGTTGGCGGGCGATGGTGGAACAAGCTGTCTCTCATTACCACCCAGATCCAAAGGCCGATGCGTCGGTCGCCGGGAGTCAGTTCGTAACTGTGGTTGTAGAGTGTGCCGTTGACCAGCGGTACGCTGTCGCCCTGTGCCGGTCCGCCGCCGCCCGCTCCCATTTGCTCGCCGCGCAGAATCTCCGGATAACGGCGAAACAGGTCTTTGAACTGCTCACGGCTCATGTGCTGCCTGAAGCCATCAGATGTCACGTCGTACGCCGCATCGATCCGGCCAGCTTGGACATGGCCAATAAACTCGAGATAGGCGGCCTGATACTGCTGGCCATCGTATTGCTGGTACCCCGGGCGGTGGTCGCGCCAGCCGCGCAGATACATGAACGCGGCCAGCAGTATCCCAACAAGGACTGGAATCAACAGCAAAGTTCGCAAGCCGAACTGAATTTTAGCTTCGCGGCCGCGCCACCAGATTTTGATTGCCACAAAGAAGACGCAAAACCCAACACCGCCGGCGATAGCGGGCAGCCAACGCAGTTCGCGGATCGGCATCCGCATGGCAATCGCCACTGTGCCGCACATGAGAGCACCGAAGATCGCAGCCGGCAAGAATTCTGTCATGGCGCGGCTTCTTCCCGACTCGCCCGTCACCCGCGACCGGCCGACAAAACTGAGTGCGCCGATGACCACAACGAGGATCACGAGTAACAGGATTACGGCCAGACGATTCATTGCGTTGCCTGCTCATCCAGCGTGAACAAGTGCGGTTGGTTGCAGTGTCTGTCCCACTGGTTCGTTGTTGAGTTCTTGCGAGGCTAGTCGTCACAATTCATTATACACCAATGGTAGCAACCGATCGGATGCTTCCGCGTCGCTTTGCTCGATCGAGTTAAGGATCTGCATAACGTTGGACATAAAGACAAAGCGTCGCGAACTGGCTGACGCCATTGGCTGAACATCGACGGCAGGCGAGCGGTGTTCGCAACGGCCGCGAGCCACGAAATTGCCGCAGATTTGAGCGATTTGCATCTGACCTAGCGCGCGTCGGTGAAATCGACCGACGCACCGAAGCGTCGATTAGGGCAAGTCAGAAAAAGGTTCGTTTCTTGGCGCTCGTCAGGTTTAACGGTTTCTGGGCAATCTCGACCGAAAGAAGTTTGTCTTTAGGTTGCTGTCCGAAGCAAGTTTGACCGGTTTGCCATCGGTCGCGTCAATCGGCTTTAACGAGTCTGTGAAGGAACTTCGTCCGCGAATAAACGCGTTGAGCTTTCCATCGGGGACGCCACAGAGGTTCGACATCGAATCCTTGATGCAATGTCAGTTGAATACTCCGCCTTCGCGCGCCGGTTTATTTCTTGTCGTTGGTGTTAGAGATGCAGTACAGATTCTCGTGCGTTCGCAGGAATAACTCACCGTTGCTCGCCGCCAGCGCTGCGTATGTCGGCTCTGCAATGCTGTTCTTGGCAACGACTTCAAACTTGTCGCTCGCATTGACCACGAATGTGTCGCCCTCGAGATTGCTCACGTAAAGTCTGCCGTCGGCCAACAGGATCGAGCCCCATAGGTTGCCGCCGACTCTTTCTTTCCAGACCAGTTCGCCCGTCTTCGCGACGAGGCATTCCATGATGCCCGTCGCGTCGGCAATGAACAGGTGGTCGCCATGGATGATGCCGCAGCCGATTCGTTGCGGGTTTTTGGTTTCCGTTTTCCAAAGGCGATGCGACTCGGTGACGTTGCCCATTCCGCCGGGGCGAACAGCAAGCGTTGGTCCATTGTGTCCCGAGATGCCGACGATCACATCGCCCGCTTTGCCGACGATCGGCATCGCATAAACTTCGTTGCCCAAGCCGTCGCATTGCCAGAGCATCTTGCCGTTGTCGGGGTCGTACGCCTTAAACCAGCCGACTCCACCGATTTTCGCGCCGGGCAACGGTAGAATCAATTCGTCGCGTTTGTCCGTGTGCAAGACAAACGGCGTGCCCCAGGAGCCGAAGATGTTACTGTTGATGTCGGTTTCCTGCGACGTCCAAACCGTCTGGCCGGTTTGCCGATTGAGGGCGTACAGAATGGATGGGTCGCCAGGTCCGTGAAACAGAATCAAGAGGTCTTTGTAGATGACGGGACTTCCGCCGTTGCCCCAGCGATGCAGCACGGGACCGAGGTCGCGCCGCCAAAGTTCCTTGCCCGCGAAATCAAACGCGATCACTCCCGAGGACGCCAGGTAGGCATAGACGAACTTGCCGTCGGTCACTGGCGAACTGCTGCACGGCGGGTTTTGTCGATGCGACGTTTCTTCGGTTTCGCAGACCAACTCGCGCTGCCATCGTGACTCACCTGAAGTTCGATCAATCGCTATCAATACGCGCCGCTTGCCGCCGTCAACGCCTTGCGTCAGGAAGACATGGTTTTCCCAAATGATTGGCGTTGAATTGCACGGTTCGGGCAGTGGCACCTTCCAACGAATGTTTTCCTTGTCACTCCAGTGTAACGGCAGGTTGCGTTCCTGACTGATGCCGGTTCCGTCCGCACCGCGCCAAGCTGGCCAATTTTCCGCCGAGACGGACGACGTCACGAAAACAGCTATGATCCAGGCGAGCATGATTCGGCGCATGACAAAATCTCCTTGAGTGAATTTGTGTTTACGAGTTGCGCAGCATTTCGGCGGCGGTACACATGGCTTTCAGTTTCTGATACGCCTCGTCCAGGTCCATCGGATTTTGGACAGACGGTGCAAAGCCGCAATCGGGATGAAGTGTAATTCGCTCCTTCTCGACGTATTGCATCGCGGCTTCGACGCGCGCGATCACGTCTTCGGGCGTTTCGATTTTGCGGTCGCAATGATCGATGCAACCGAGACCCAATCGCACATCTTTCGGAAACGCCGCGAGCGACTCTATTCCGCCGGCGTCGGGCGTGGCGTATTCGAGCGAGATCGTGCCGACGCGCGCCTTGGCAAGCGCTGGCATGATCAGATCATAAGGGCCTTGGCTGCCGTGTTTGCGATCAAAATGCGCATGACAGAGGTGCATTCCCGTGTCGATGCCGTCGATGCCATCGACCGTTTGATTGACGAGGTCGACACACAAGTCCATTTCGTATTGAACGTCGGTGACGCCTTCTTTTTCCCTGAACTTGGGATCGACCAGTGTGCACAGCCAAGGTTCGTCTAGTTGCACGGTATCGGCGCCGGCTGCGCGAACGGCTTCGATTTCTCGACGCAGGATCGGCACGCAATCTTGCATCAACTTTTCACAAGTTGGATACGCCGCGCGCGAATGTTCGGGGTGCCACATCCGCCGGCCAATGATGTACGGCGATGGGATCGTTGCTTTGACCCGTCGATCGGTTCGCGCCCGGAGATACTCCGTTTCTGTCGCGGCGATTGGTCGGTAATACTCGATTGGCGCGACAACGGCCGGGTATTTCAAATCACCGCTGACATTCAAGTCGTGTTCGAATCCACGCACCCGCTCGGCAAAAACCTTGACATAACTCTCGCGCCGCCATTCGCCGTCGGTGATTTCGTCGAGACCGGCGCGCACTTGCAGAATGATCGACGACTCAACAGCGCGGTCAAGCATTTCGTCGGCCTGACCTTCGGAAATCTGTCCCGATTTTCGATCAAGAATCAGTTCACGAATCCAATCTGGCCTCGGCAGACTGCCGATCACCGTCGTGGGAAACAACTTGCTTGTCATGTTCGATTCTCCTGGGTGACGAGCATTATCGCGCATTTCTGGCGCGAATCAAATCATGAAGATACTTTTGTGACTCACTCGGCATCATGTTGTACGTGCAACAAGCAGTTGCTGGCCAAGCCGAATCATTGAGCTAGTTCGCTGTAATGGCGAGTATTGCCAACAAACCGCCAATCCGTCCGCTGTTGATTTCAAGCCACTCGGACGAGTGCTAGGACTACGAAATCGTTCCAGAACCTATGTCGAAGAACATGTTTGGCGACAGCGACTGGTGGGAACTAATCGTTCGATAAGCGAATCTGTTCGGATTCTGCTGAGAATCGTCCATCGGCTGACGACGACGCTTACGGGAGACGGAACAGCATCTGGTCGATGCGCAGTGATGCCGAGCTGCGGTCCTTGGAGTCGTCGGTATCGATCACTCGGATCGTAACGTTGCTCGTGCCTTGCGGCAGGGTCAGCGAGACCGTCTGAACGCCGGTTGTGGAGGACGTCACCGTCAGTAGGTTGATCCATGTCGCTCCGCCGTCCAGTGTGTACTGGAACTGGAAGTTGTCCGGATCGCTCGGAGACAGGTGCTCGGCGTCGAGCACGAATTCGAGACTCGTCAGACCCGACAGGTCGAAGTTCCACTGGTGTTCCAGTCGGCTCTTCTTGCCGCCGCCGGTGTAACGCTCTTCGGTCAGCGTCTGATACACGCCATCGTCGCCGTGCGTGTCGGTGTACGTGCCGCTCTGCGTGCCGAAGACGCTGGTTTCCGAGTTCGCGAAGAACTCGGTTGTGTCGTTGTCCGCGATCATGACCGTGGCGTTATTGGCCGCTGTCAGGATGTAGGCGGCGTCGGACGCCAGTGTGAGCGTCAATTCTTCGGACGGTTCCTGTGCTGCGTCGTCAATCGGTGTGATGTCGATCGCAGCGTTTAACTGACCGGCCGGGATGACCACGGTGCCACTGAGTGTTTCCGCATAGTCAGCCGAACTGGCCGAGCCGCTGACGGTGTAGTTGACGGTGATGTCCGTCGCCTGTGCGATGCCGTCCGACAGGGAGACGGTGAACTCGCCCGAGTCCGGTCCGGTTTCTGAGGCACTTGCGTCGGACGCTGTGATTGACACGCGCGGGGGCAATGCCGTCGAGCGTTCCGACAGGAAATGCATCTCGTCGATCTGCACCGTGTCTGCCACGTTTTCTCCGCGGGAGCGGTTCGTGTCGTAGACGCGGACGGTCACACTGCCGCTGACCGATGTCGGCAGTGTTGCCGAGTAGCTGGTCAGCGATTGCGACGATAGCGTGAACAGTGGCAGCCAGCCGGAGCCGGCGTCGTATTCGAACTGGAACGTCTCGGCGGAACTGTTGTGGCCGGCCGTGGCATGGAAGCTCACGCCGATGTCACCGCCGGTAACGTCAAATGTCCAAAGCTGCTCGCCTCGCGACCGCTTGTTCCGCTGGTACAGCTCTTCGGTGATTGACTGCGACGTCCCGTCCGCCACGTGCGTGTTCGTGTAAGAACCACTGGATGTGCCGTAGACGTTGCTTGTCGATGCCGCGATATCGACGTACTGGAACACCTGCGGCGGTGCGGTGACGGTCACATTGACGGACGCCGTGTCGGAGCCGCCGTTGCCGTCGCTGATTGTGTACGTGAACGAGTCGCTGCCGCTGAAGCCGTTGTTCGGCGTGTAAGTCAGCGTGCCGTTGCCATTGTCCGTGACTGCTCCGTTCGATCCCTGAGTGAACGCGCTGATGCTCAGCGAGTCACCGTCGATGTCGCTGTCATTGGTGAGTACGGAAATAACGACCGCCACATCCTGATCGGTCGTGGCCGAATCGTTAGCAGCAACCGGTGCGTCGTTGAACGGGTTGACGGTGACGTTGACCGTCGCCGTGTCGCTGCCGCCGTTACCGTCGCTGATCGTGTAAGTGAACGAATCGGCTCCGTTGTAGTCGTCGTCCGGGGTGTAGGTCAGCGTGCCGTTGCCGTTGTTCGTGACGGCCCCGTTGGTCGGCTGCGTGAACGAGCTGATGCTGATCGTATCGGCATCCGGGTCGCTGTCGTTCGTCAGTGGCGAGACGACTACCGCAGCGTCCTCGTTGGTGGAGACCGAGTCGTTCACGGCGACCGGCGGATTGTTGGGATTACCGCTCAGCGGGTCCCAGAAGTTGCCGGACATGACCATGAGCGACAACAGGTTGACCGAGTCTCCGTAGTAGTTTTCATACCGGTTGTAGACCGAGTCGTACACACTGTTGAGGAACGACTGATGACTTGCGTCAGTCATCGCGGCGACTCCGAACGGAGCGGCAAAGAACGACGTGAAGTAGTTATTGATTGGCGTGCCATCGAGCTGATAGCCGGCCTTGATATTCAGAGCGTTGCCACCCGTGGCCGAAGCGATCCAAGTGGCCATCTGCTGCACGTGAGCGGTCGAACTGGAGTCACCGTTGAGGATCGCGTCGATGCCAATCCGCATGGGGTCGCGACCAGCGTTGTAGTAATAGGCGCCATCGTTCGGTCCTTCGAGAAACGTGCCGCTTGCCGGCTGCGGCGTCGTATCCGCGGAGACAATGAAGTCAGGAAGCAGGCCAGTCGTGGAGCTATAGTTGGTCTGGATGCTGTCGATGACCGACTGTGTGCTGGTGATGACCTGATTCTAGACGGGATCGCCTGTGTGTGCTCCATACGCCCGGAAGTGAGCCGGCATGAAGTCCGACGACCGCGGCGTGTATTGGTTGAACGTTGCGCCGTTCGGGTCGACCCAGTCACCGAGCATCGGCAGGCGGCTGGCCGGTCCGATCGTCGATTGCAGGATGCCCGCGATCACCGTGTTGGCTTCTGCGGTATAATCGACGGCTCCGGAACTGCCCCATTGCGCGTCGGCCAGCAGCAGTCCGTAGGCGATGTCGGCATCACCGTCGAAGGCACTGTCGTCGCCGCCAGTCTGCGGCACCTTCCAGTCCATCAGCCGCGAGTCGATTGTGCTGGGATGTTCACGCGAGAACGCCCAGAGCCCGTCGAAGACCGCCTGGGCGTTCGGATCGTGACCAGCCAATAGCGCGGTGATGACCATCCCGAAACCCTGTCCCTCGGAAACGGTCTGGTCCGGCTCGTTCGAGCCAAACGTCACGCGATACATCGGCGCGCCCTGCGAGCTGGTGCCTGCCGAAACGACATAGCTGGACGACCACGAGTCGTAATAGTTGCGGACGTCCTGATCGAGCTGCACCTGGGTCCGATGATTCGGCAGGATCACGCCTGATGCGTACGTCGTGTGTTGTGGGAACGGACGAGCCGCGGTCGATGTCGAGTTTACAGTGACAGTGACTGTGGCGGTATCAGTACCGCCGTTGCCGTCGCTGATCGTGTACGTGAATGCCTCGACGCCGGTGAATCCGGCGTTCGGTGTAAAGGTCAGCACGTTGGCGTTGTCGACCACCGTGCCATTGTCAACGCCATTGAAGCTGGTGATGTTCAATGCGTCGCCGTCGGGGTCGCTGTCGTTGGCCAGCACTGTCACAGCCACGGGCGTGTCCTGATCGGTGGTAGCGCTGTCGTCGACGGCGACCGGCGGATTGTTCGGATTCAGCAGTGTCGTCAGGTCGAGTCCGCTGCCACTGTTATAAAGCTGCTGAATCTCAGCGAGCGTGAGCGCACGGCGCCAGACGGCGGTCTCGTCGACATCGCCGTCGAGGTTATAGGCATAGCTGCCGGTGCCGTCCTGACCGATGTTCCACGGCAGGGCCGAGGTGACGTCGCCGATATCGTCCGCGAAATCACTGATCACCCACATCACACCGGTCGTGTTGCCCACGAACATGACAGCGTGGCCGTCCCGATCGACCGAAGCGGCTTGGAACCACCACTCGTTGAGGTTGTAGTCGATCTCTTCCACGTCCCGCCGCAGCGTTCCGTCGGAGATGTTGAAGCCGAAATCGTCCCCGTTGCCCTCGTTCGCCAGCAAGAGCGTGCCGACGTTATAACCATTGACCCAGTCCTTGTTCCCGAGAATCACCGAGTCGCCGCTCTGGTCGGCCTGTGCCCGGAACCACGTGGTGACGGTGAAGTCTGTGGTAGCTCCGAAGTCCAGATCAACAGGATTGCCTAGTGTCAGGTACGACGAGTTCGCGGTTCCGCCGCCGAAGTCGTTGATCTCGACATGACCGCCGAACTTGCCGCCGCTTGCATAGACCATCGGGTCGTGGTCGGAATCAGGTCCGATGGACGCATCGTTGCCCTGTCCGGAATCGTCGAGGTAATCGCCATCGAACGGCAGATACACGACCAGATCGTCGGTGAGGTTGGCCGGCGGTGGAGCGATGACGCTGCTGCCCTGTGCCACTCCGTCGTAATGAGCCGGCAAGGCAGCGGCTCCCTGCAAGTGTTCGATGACGGTCGGCGCCGTGTCGTAGTTGATCACTCGACCGTCCAGCAGGCCCTGCGAGACAGACTTGTCGGCGACGATGAACGGAATCGTTTCGGAATTGGGAGACAATCCACCGTGCGCAGTGCCGTCTCCACCGTGGTCGGAGGTGATGACGATCTGCCAGTCTTCGCTGGCGAAGGTGGGACGGTTTTCGATGGCCGCGAGAATCTGCCCGATCTGCGTATCCACCGATTCGATCTCGGCCAGATAAGCCGGATTTCCGGGGTCGAATCCCGTGGTGTGGCCGGCCGCATCAATGTCGTCCATGAACAACGTGATGACGTCCACATCGGTGCCGGTCGACCAACTGGTTCCTTCGTAGCCGGAGTTGTCCGAGTGGTTACCGCCGAGAATATCGACGACCCGCGACGCGTTCGTGGCGTCCGATCCAGATTGAATATAATCAGCTCCCGTGACCAGATACTGGTCCGCGGACCAGTAGAACAGGAACGCGGTATTCAGCGTGGGGTCGTTCTGTTCGAGCGTGTAGAGGTAAGTCGGATAAGTCCCGTAGTCCACGGACGCGATGCCCGCGCCGTCGTTCGTGGCGACACCGTGCTTCGTCCCGTTCACGCCGGTCATGATTGACACGTGGTTGAAGGCGCTGGACGTATCCGCGTCTTGAATCGTCTGACCATAGTACGCGTAAGCCCCCTGGTAGGCACCGCCGCCGAACGTGCCATTGATCAGGCTGTCGATGTTCGGAGTATTGGCACTGACAATCCCGTCGGACCTCAGCCCGTCGAGCATGATGACGAGCGACTTGCTGGCCGTGCCGACTGTCACATCGACAGTTGCTGTGTCGGAACCGCCGTTTCCGTCGTCGATTGTGTAGGCAAAGGAGTCGCTGCCGGTATAGCCATTGTTGGGTGTATAGGTCAGCGTGCCGTTGCCGTTGTCCGTGACTGCTCCGTTGGCTCCCTGAGTGAACGAGCTGATGCTGAGCGTGTCGCCGTCAGGATCGCTATCATTGCTCAGCACGGACACCACAACGGCTGTGTCTTCGCCGGTGGTGACGGAATCATTGACCGCATCTGGGGCGTTATTACCGGGGCCCTTCAAGCCCGCGATTTCCTCCCAGAGATTCGAGTCACGCCATGCAGGAGCCGAAAGCTGGAGATCCCAGATCGCGATGCCGGCGGGTTCCGGGATGTCGTATTTGACTTCCTGAACGTGCGCCAGCGCCGACGTGCCGCGTCCGGAAGAAACTCCCCATGAATCGAGCCAGCCGGGCATGCCCATGACGATTTCGTGGGCACCATACCCTGCGGCAATCCCCGTGTTCTGCTGGAAGGAATACGGCTGGTAGTTGGTGCCGCCTTCGTAGAGATCGTCGTATCCCATCACGTGGATGGCGTCGACGTCACCAACCCAGTCGGACCACCAGTTCTGATTCGGTGCATTCCAGATGTAGTGGAACGTGTCGATCGTCAGCACCTTGCCGCGTGCATCAATCTCGACGGCAAGGTCGTTAATGAACTGATCGAAGGCCGCTCGATCGGCGTCGAGACTGCCGATGCCTTCCAGATCAATATCAATGCCGTCGAGGTTCAGCCGGTCCATCTCGGCAATCAGCGAGTTGACGAAGGTCGTGCGGTTGGTGTCAAACGCCGAGCGAGCGAGATTCCAGTTCCAGGCGCCGCCGACAGCATTGTCAACGGTCAGCAGGGTCTCGATGCCGTTGGCGTCACCCCAGTTGGTCCACCATGCGACATCGGCGTCAGTGATTGCCTGATAGTCGGTTGTGTAGCCGATCGTGCCGTTGGTCTGCGGAACCCAGAACTGCAGACCGACTCGCGTCAATCCGTCGACGGCGTCATAGGCGCCAAAGTCCGCTTGAACCGCGGCCTGACTGTTGGCGATGCCATACGGCGGCACCCAGGACATCACCTCGCGCGTCGTAACAGCCCCGACCACGATGGTGATCGAACCAACGTCTGTGCCGCCGTTGCCGTCAGAAATCGTGTAGGTGAAGACCTCAGTGCCCGTATACCCGGCATTCGGAGTGAACGTCAACACGTTGGCGCTGTCGGTGACGGTTCCGTTATCAACCCCGTTAATGCTGATAATGTCTAAGGCATCGCCGTCCGCGTCGGTGTCATTGTCGAGGGGCGAGACGATCACTGCTGTATTTGCAGTTGTGGTAGCGGAATCATCGTTTGCCACTGGCGGAGAATTGGAGCCGCCGTCCACAGCGATCGTAATCGACCATTCATTCAGCGAGCCGCCGTCATTGGCGGTGTCATCAAAGATCTCCAGTGTCCACGTGCCATTGGGCGCTTTGGCGTCCAGCAGTGACAGAGGGTCATTTTCCGGACGGAACGTTCCCGTGAAGGGAGCCGTTGCCGTGTCGATCGAAGTGGCAGCCTCGTCGTCGAGGATCGTATTGGTGAAGTTATCGTCGCTACTCCCGATATCCG
Source organism: uncultured Pirellulaceae bacterium (assembly GCA_964343305.1). Lineage (GTDB taxonomy): Bacteria > Planctomycetota > Planctomycetia > Pirellulales > Pirellulaceae > CAYFJO01. Next base: position 22,287 of record CAYFJO010000057.1, read on the forward strand.
AAAACAGGTCGACGCGAGTTCCGTCCGGGGCGATGAGGGTGACATCGAGGTCGTTATCCCACGTATGCGTTATGTCCAGTCCCAGATTGACGTCGGTGATGGCCCCGCTCAGGCCGCTTACGACGATATCTGATGTGATCGTTGGAGTCCCGCTGGCACTGATCGCGACACTGGTGGTGTTACTGAATGTCGCGTTGGTAGAACCGGTCATCGAGTACTGACCGATGCTCGCGTAATCGCTGTAACCATCGGTCAGCGGATTGCCGTTCCCGACGCCGGTCACGGAGATGTAATATGTGCCGGCCGCGAGCGTCATGTTCAACGATGCATGCACGGTGCTCGACGAGTTACTGGTTGCAATCAGGTTCTGCGACGAATCGAACAGTTCGGCTTTGATATCGAGGTTCGGCCCATACGAAACGCCGTCAATGTCGATTGAAACCGTCCCCGCGCCCGTAATAAACGAGAACACGTCCATGTCGGTGTTCTGCTCGATGACACCGACCGTTGAGAAGCTGGTCGCGCCGCCCGGATTGATATCGTGAGCTGCGCCGAAGCTGTCGCCGTAATCGTCGGCCCGATAACCGAAGCCGTTCTGCGACGAGATGATGGCCAGATCGTCCTCGGTGTTATCGGCATCCGCGTATTCTCCGATGCTCCACTGAGTGACTTCCCGCGTAAACGTCGAGCCCATCAGCGGACCCCAGTCGTACGGGTCGCTGCCGTGACCGCTATAGTATTCGACTGAGCTGGTGCCGTCGTGGCTCAGCCCGAGTGCATGTCCGGCTTCGTGAGATGAGGTCTCGGAGACGCCCAACTCACTGTTGTTGAAGGTGAAGGCGGGCGTGTCGCTGCTCCAGTCAAACGAACCAACGTACGCCACGCCGCCGCCCGAACCGCGCCAGGTATCTTCGCCAATGACGACGCGGATCCCCCACTGCGTGTCGCCGCCGCCGGCGTTGCGCAACGCTTCGACACCGGGTTCTTCGGTCGTCACGTTGACGTCAAACGGAGCGAAATCTTCTGCCACACGCGACCAGATGCGTTGAATTCGCGCCAGTTCGTTGGCCGTAAAGGACGAGGAGTCTCCTTCAAACGTATAGGCCGGCGTCACGATTGGATCGATGCCGTAATAGTTGTTCCACGAAGTACCGCTGGTCGTGTGCCCGTCGAAGTCGAGATAGATCGTGTGATCCGCGTCAGGCCGGCTGTGCAGTAAGAAAGTCTGCGCCGCATCGACGAGTCCCGGCCCGAGCGGGATGGCCGACGGATCATCGAGCGGAATCTCCTGCTCATCGTCGCTTTGGAAACGTGCATTGCCCAACAGAAACGGCCCGCCCTGAGCGTGCTGCGCCCATGCATCCGGCAACGGCGGAATAATCTGCGGCCCCCGCGGTTCGCGAGCGGCGTCCTCGGCAATTACAGCGCGACCGGGCACGTTCTCGGCAAGAAGGGCAATGCCGTCAATAGCGTCATTCTCAGCAGCCGAGTCCGCAAACAATGCGGCGTAAGCCAGCATGCAACGTCCTTCGAGCGGCTCAGGCCCCAGAAGACGTCGTTTGAATTGGTTGCGATTACGAACCTGTGAATTCTTGCGTTTCTGTGATTCGAAAAGAGCGAAAAGAGAACGCCAATCGATTTTGTTCAACACAACCTAGGCTCCAGATTCAAACAACGTGATTCCGTTTCAATTCATACAAAAGCCCTCTGAGTTGGCCGGCGAACGCAACCGAAGATCAGATAAGCGAGGTGAATCTGGGACGAGAGTATATAGAGCACGGTGCTGACGCTGCAAGGTTTTTCGCGGTCCTTACGAGCCAAATCTGGAATTCTTGCGTGGCCGTACCAACCATTAGTAGGGAGCGTACGTCGAGATTCACTTCGGTCAGGGAGTTGAGCGAACACAACGGTGGGGTGTTGCTGAGTTTTCGACCCGAGGTGAGAAACAAGCAAGTCGTAACGATTCGACAAGTGACACAACCAGTAGCACGGTAGGGATCGTTGAATTGCTACCTGTTGTTTTTGCAGCCTCCAGAACGGAGTCGAATTTGGCTGCGCCGATACGCTTTGAGTCTCGCATGATTATCTCGAATGTCGCTATCGACGTCACAAACGTAAAGTCGTCCGTTGTGTCGTCAAATCTTAACCTCTTATCTTTGCGGGCTATCGCAGGAGTGACATTCGAGGATTATCCACAATCACTTTCAATTCTGATCCCGGCATGAACAGGTCGAGCCCCCAGTGATGCTCTTCAAAAGAAATTCCCAGCGATGTCAAATCGCCGCCAGGATGTTCGATCAGTGACTCCGGCTCTTTGTGAAACAACAAGTTGTTCAGTCGCGCCACGGACAAGTGGATCTGCAACTGGCTGCCGCCAAGTTTGCGGCTAGCAACTTGCTCGACGCCAGCGACGGGATCCTTGCCGTCCACGACATTCTGAACCGTTCGCTCCAACCGCTTTGTGTCCGATCCGACCATCACGACGAATTGCCTTTCAATTCGGACCATGCGAATTCGATGCGATTGGTCTCCGAATACGGACGACATGACTTTTTGCTGCTCCTCGGGCAACCTCATCCGCACGACAATACACGGAAACTCCAAACATTTTTCGGTCGTCTCTTCGAATTGAAATTGCGGTTTGAGATTCATCCAAAACGACTTGTCGCCAACCACTTTTTCGACATTGACTTTCGACGCTCCGTGATACGATCGCAGCAATCGTTTGGCTCGATACGAGATTTCAAAATCCTTGGACTCTTTGGCGGCTTCCAAGTGCTTGATCGCTTTCTTTCCCAGCAAGGCAAGTCTTAGTGATGCAGCTTCGCGGACCTTGAATTTCGTGTCGCCCAATTGGGCAATCAAACGCTCGATCAATTCCCGAGCATCTTCGTCCGTTTCTTCCGCCACCCGGGCGACATGAACGAGATCCTGAAACTCCTGCAAAAGCGCATCGGGATCACGAGCATCCACCACTCCCAACAAGCAAAGTTGGCCAGCGTGGTCGGGATTGCTCGATGAATACAGGCCTAGGCGAGACGCTTCGACATGCCGCCAGAAACTGCCAAACAAGCGACTGTACAGTTCGCGGCTAAATCCAGGCAGCATGGACCAGTTTTGATTGCCCACGAAAGAGGCCCTCGCAAAAACTCTGGCCGCCGATTCGGTTTTGAAATGATTGCTATCGAACCCAAAAGATAGAATCAGGTCCTCGCGCGGCAACCCCGCAGTGCCGGAAAACGAAGGGTCTTTGCGAGTGCGAAGCAACTGTGAAATCGCGCCGTTCTTGGCGAAGGTCAATTCTGTTTCCCAGCGCAATTCATGATTCTCATAGCGCGCCGCCGTCGCCAGTCGTCGAGCAAAAGTCATCGCCTGGCCAAGCAACTCCACGGTCGGTTCGTCTTCCTTACTGACTTCTATTTTCAGATCGCTTGTCCATTTTGCGTTCGCATCCTTGTCGTTTGCTTTCTGAATATCCACGGTCAACCCGATGTCACATCGATTGAGAATCTCGCGACTCTTTGCCGCCAACGTGTTCGGAAAATCCAGATCGCGATCCAAGACCGCCTGGACATGTTCCGCCGATTTTCCCAGCACCACCGAATCGCCCTGGCCAGCAACCCACAAGAAGTTCGAAAAGATGAAATTGGGCTCTTTCTCAAGTTGAAACGGCTTTCCTGAGTCCAATTGTGCAGCAGTCACGTTTAATGTTTCTATGAACTTGGCTCGATCTTTGAGGTCGACCAAGAGCGCGCCGGAATTAAAGCGATTTTCAAAATCATTAAGAACCAACGCTTGCTCATCACTGATTCCGCGGGACGCAAGACTAGCGTGCGGAAAACCGAGAAAGGGAATGGCCGATTCTTTACCAACGTCGCGAAGTAGCTGGCCCACGTTTTTCAAAAGTTGGGCCTTGTTGGCCAAAACCAAGCTAAGACTCGCTTTGTCCGCGATCCTGTCGACCGCGTTTTTGGGCGGTCTGGCAGCCCCGTTCTCCTGAGCGATCAGCAATTGGCAAAACACAACCGAGCAAACAAAAACTACAGTCACTTCAGGTCGATTCATCGTCTGGCCTCGACGGGGAGAGTAAGAGGTTCTGATCAGTGGCATGGAATCTTGCTCGCAGGCGAAGTTTAGTGAATTTGCACGCGTGAGAGCGCGGCGTTGGCTTCTTCGGTCATGGCTGCCATCGGTGCTCCCTGAGACAGTCTATACAGTAATCGTTGGGCGGCGGGATTGGCGATTCGCTCAAGCACCTCGATGGCCCGGCAGTTTCGTAGCTCGGATTTAGACAACTTGGGTGGTCCTTCAAGTCTTGCCAGGAGTTGTCGGACACGGGTGCGAACTTCGAAGGATGATGTCGTTTTCAGTGTTTCTTTGAGGGGCGTGGCCACGACCCCGCCGAGTTCTGCCAACTGTTGGGTCGCTTGTTCGCGTTCCTCGAACAGTTTGCTGTCTAATTTGTTGATCAACTCCCAGAGGTGCTGCGGGCTGGGTTTCGCTACTGGTTGCAACACCTGGTCAAGAAACGCAACGCTATGATCGGGCGCGGCAGCGAGTGTGACGATGGCGTGGTATGCTTTCGTCGCATCGGAGCTGGACAGTTCGGTCCACAGCGATTTGAGTTGCTCCGGCGAGAGATCGCGTACCGTGAGACCATCACTGCGGCTCGTCAGGTCCCAGACCAACGCAGTCAGGTCGACACCACCGCCCGTGGCCAGCCGCTTGCCGTCAGCAGAGAAGGCAAGTCCCCGGACGCGACCTTCGTGGCCGTTTAATTGTCGACGAATGCCGCCCGTGGCCACTTCGTACAACATGACGACACCGTCCACTTCGGCGGTTGCCAATATTTTGCCGTCTGGGGAAAAAAGCACATCTGTCACTTCGCGGCACCTGTGTTCGGTTCGGCCAAATGTGCGTGGATCACGATCGAAGCGACGGACTTCCTGGCCCGACTTCAAGTACCACAAGCGAACAGCCGTGGCGGTCGACGGGGCGTCCGACCATGCGCCGAGGATTCCTGGAGCGCGAGTGTGCAACGGAGCGTCACCAGCCGTCACGATATACTTTCTGTTCGGCGAGAACGCTGTGGCGCCAATCCTCGCGCGATCATGCTCGAAGGAGCGAAGCAAATCGCCGGTCGAGGCGTCCAACAAACGCAACCTACTGTCGATCACCGCAATCAACTTTTCGTCACCAGAGAGCGCCGCGCGACAGGCTGCGCCCGAGCTGACGGAAGGTTCTTGAAGCAATTTGCCTGATGCAATGTCCCATCGCCACACATTCTTGGAGTTGTAGATCGACATGAGGGTCTTGCTGTCCCTCAACAAGCGGACGAACGCCGTACCTCGTTCACTTCCTTCAAACTGACGGATCTGATCACCGGTTGTCACGTCAAACTGGCGTATCATTGCATCATTGCTGCCGACAACCAGCGTCTTGCCATCGGCAGAGAATGCAATCGAGCGGACCCAGGTCGGACCGTCGAGCCGATGGAGTAGTTTTCCGGTCGCCGCCTGCCAAAGATACAATCCATCGCACCCGCCGGTGGCCACCAGCCGACCGTCCGGCGACATAGCAACAGTGAATATCCAGTGTTGATGCGCTTCAAACGGGTGAACTTCCTTCCCAGTGGCAACGTCCCACAAACGGATCGTATAGTCTTGCGAACCGGACGCGACCGTCGTGCCCAACGGAGAAAAGGCGAGGCATTCAACCCAACTCTCATGACCTTTGCATCGGTGCAACTCTTTGCCCGTGGCGACGTCCCACAATCGCAATAATTCATCGCGCCCGCTTGTCGCTAGTGTCCGCCCATCGGGAGAAAAGACTAGCGACTCGATCTCTTTGTCGTGTCCCTTGAGCGTTCGGAGCTGTTGTCCGGTTGCTGCATCAAAGATGCCCACCGTGCGATCCGGCCGACTGAATGCCAAGTTCGTGCCGTCCGGTGCGAGAGCCGCGTAGCTCTGCTTGTTGTAGTCCTGCCACTTTTCTTTCAGGTCTTGCGAAATGGTCCATTTGCGAAGCTGCTTGCCGCCGGCCAACTCCCACAAACGCACCGTATTGTCATGGCTCGCGGTGACCAGTGTCTTGTCGTCGGCCGACAGCGAAACCGAGGTAATGTATCCCTGATGGCCCGTGATTTGGCTAAGTTCCTTCCCCGTTTTCGCATCCAGTATTCGCAGCAGTCCGTTGGACTTCGCCATCTTTTGACCGCGGGTGCTGTACATGCCGCAAGTGGCAACGAGCTTCGCGCCATCGTGCGTGTACTGGACCGATCTAACAGCATCCGCCTCGAATTGTTTGAGCTGCCGTCCGGTCGCCACATTCCAGACGCGGATCGTACCGTCAATCGCCGCTGAAACCAGCCGCTCGCCGTGCGGCGCAAAAGAGACCGAGCGGACGGTCCATGTGTGGCCTTTCAAGCGATGCAATTTTTTTCCGGTCAACGTTTGCCAAAGACAAATCGTGTAGTCCTCGCCAGCCGACGCAACGATCTTGCCGTTCGGTGAAAACGCCACGTCGAACACGATGTCGCTCTGCCGCAGTCGCACGGTTCCCAGGCGGGCGACGGCTCCGGGCGGCAGCGAATCACCGTAGCGGTCCGTGCGCGGATGTTCTTGAGAGTTTGCGACCAGTCCGAAACCCAAGACGACCGCACATGGAAACATAAAGCTTGCATTTCTCATGATTGTTCGGCCCTCATTTCGTTCGACGTAGAAGCCGGTCCAACATCTGTTGTGTCGTTGCTATTCCAGGATTATCACAAAATCCGTGAACAAGATCCAAGTAAATTCCCAAGAGCCGGGATACCGTCAACAATTGCTCGCGGATCGCATCGTGGTCGCTCCATAGGCCGAAGGTCCGTCACACACGCTGTTGGCAATGACACTTAATCGTTCGCTTTCTTCGGCGGCAATCTGTGCGATTCCGCGATTCTCAATAATCCGATGTTCAGAAACCCCGATGGGACGTTTTCTGAGTGGCCGATGCGTGTGTCAGAAAATCAAACCCATCGTGCCCCATCGTATATCGTGAGATGCAACTTCAAACGCTACGAAGTTGTCGTACGGTTCAGCCAATGTTCGGCCAGTTCCCGCAGGTTTGGCTCGACATTCTCACCATCGTTACTTGGGTGGCCGTTGCCGAAATAGTAACGTTCTAGTCGGTTGATCGACGTGACAAGTTCCGTTTTGCCGTCGTCGCTGAGACCGTTGTTTTCTTGGATCTGTTTCAGAAGCCCCAGCACGGTGAAGGCTGTGACGTTTTCAGGCATTTGGAATTGGACTACCGACTTGGCGTCGATGTTGCGACGAGTCAACGCGATGACCAAGGCGAGACAAGCAACTCCGCCGACAGAGACAAACGCCACAATCCACAGCCACGCGTAGCTTGTGTTGCCGTATTGCTCTTCAAGCGAGATTTTTTGTTCGACGGTGAGTAGGTCGGCGTCGACGTAGCGTTGATACACGACTTCCTTGGTGTCGAGCTTTGCCGTGCCAAAGGTGAATAACTTCGGGCGTGACGCTGAACCTTCTTTAGCTTGAAGATTGATGATCCACTCTCGGGTTGATTGAACGACCGTATCGTCGGCCTCGGGGTCGAAACGATCGACGGACAAACTCTGGTCATCCGTGCTGACAACTTCAAAACCATCGGGAGCAACTTTGAGGACTTCGCCCAGATCTGGAACCAAACCTTGTGCCGTCGCTTTGACTTCGAGTATCAGCTTGCCTTCGTCGGCCTGGCGCTCGTCTAGCGTTTGCGTGATCGTAAGATTGCTGATCGGACGCGGTTCGGCGGCCTTGGATGATGCGTCGATCGGGACTGTTGGCGTTTCTACCGGGATGATCGCGTAGCCGGATGTGTCGAGGAAATCGAGATCCAATCGCACGGGTGGAATTGCGTCCACTTCCGGGCCGCGAGCCTTGAGTAAAACATAGGCGTACGGCGTTACGCGCCAGCCGTATTCTGCGACAGCTTTCGAAGTGACATCTTCGGTTTGAAACGTGACCGATAGAACTTCAAATTGCTGGTCCATCGCCTGATGCACGATCTCTTCAAATTTGTCGCGGTAGTTTTCCGTCGGTCGGCCATAGTTGTAATAGTAGTATCGACCCGTGTTTTGATTTTGCAGATAGCGTGAAAACCCGCCTGACTCGCGTTCGATTTCGCGGGTGTGGCGCAAATTGATGAAAACGCCGAACGGCTGGCCGTGTCCGACTACATCACTGCCATCGATTACCGACTCCAACTTGATTTCGGTGACTAGATCGTGGTAGTAGTCAAAGACCTTGCGTGCATCGGCGGCCTGTTTGTGATCGCCGACAATTTTGAAACCGTTTTTCAAGTAACTGAATTTCACAGCCGGTTTGGCGGCGCTCATCCGTGTGAACAGCGAATTGGCAAACATCGCCATGTGTCGCTCGGCCGCTTCGCCGGGCAACGCAAGGATTGCTTCGCGGATCCGTGCCGGTTGCTTCACGTCGGGCACATTTTCCTCGCGAATGTGTCCCAGGTCACAGGCACCAAGGCTGGCGTAGAACCAGATCTCATAAACCTGGGTTGCCTCTTCGTCTTCAGCAAGCTCGGGCACTTTGGCGGCATATAGCTTGGCAGCTCGCTCGAACTGTGCGAACGCGCTTTTGCGTGCATCGGAGAATTCAGAATTTGGAGCGAGTTCTTTGCTGTAATTGTTTTCGTCATGGCTAATCGATGCCTTGGCCAGCACGAGCGACCAATCGTCTGCATGTTTCTCCAGGGCACGATCAATCACCGAGCGGGCGACTGCATAGCCGCGCAGGATTTCCGCCTCGATGTCCTTCTGATTGCGTTTGGTTTTGTTTCGCTCTTGGATGGCCGGAGCACGCCAGACGCTAACCAGGTTTCCTCGCATTTGCTGGATCAGTTCGGAGAGCGTCTTCGGTTCCAGATTGTCGAGTGAACCGAACACCTTTTCGATAGCCTTGAGCTGATAGACTTCTGCGCTGCTATGGCAAGTGGTGAACGCTCGGGCCAGAAGTGTTTCGTTCAGTTTCTTCAGCGGCAAGGCCCGCAATCGCTTGACCAGTTCCGACAGTTCAACCAGGTTGCGCTGCTGCTTCGATCGGGTGAGCGGAATACTCTCGGCTTTGCGCTCATAGCCATACATGTACATGTAGTAATTGGTGCGGTTGCGCCGCGCGTTTGGATCGTGGTTGTTCGTCCAAACTCGCAAAAACTCCTCGACCAGATCTTCGGCCAAGTCCGGGTGTGACGTGGCGAGTTCTTCGATGTACGGAAATGCCTCGTCCTCTTCGTTGACTTTGAGATAGAGCTGAGCAAACACCATATCGAACTTGGGTTTCAAACTTCCATCGACCAGCTTGAGCCACTCGTCGCTTGGGCGGATTTCCAGAAGATCACCCGTCCCAATCGCGCGAATTCGGCTGGTTTGGGATGACTGCCGTCTGTACATTTCATCTTCATCGATGTAGTACAGATTTCCGAACGGATCGCGTCGCATCATGGGACTGCGGCTGCTCGACTGACCGTATCGATAGGCAGCGACGGCTTCCTTCAGCCAATTGCCTGCCAACAAGTTCACCGTGCTCTGCCACTTCGTCGCCTGCTCAGGCGCGGCTTTCAACAGCGCTTCAACGGCCGTGGTTTGTAATTCAAGGCCCTTCAATCGCGTCACCGGATCGGTCGGTCGCGAGTGTAAACCGATCGCTGCCGTCGAACCGATGGTCGACAGGATCTCCATGCCTCGATGCGGCTGTCCTGTAAAACTCTCTTCCAGCCACGTTTGGCCTAATTCTTCGCGAATCTTTGGTGAAAGTTCGACGGCTCGCTTCAATGCTTGTTCACGCTGAATGGCTTTCGTTTCGTCGGACGCCAAAACCGATTGGGTAACGTCCCATGCTTGTTCGAGATGTTCGCTCTTCTTTTCCGTTGCGTGAAGTGCCGAAAAATGCCGCGACAATAGATTGAGTGCGTCGAAATCGTTGTGCTCCTTCGCTTGGCTGACACTGGGTAAAAACTTGCCGGCTTGAACGGTTAGATTCGCTGCCACCAGGATCTTCGCAACTTGTCGACGATCTAGCGCGGCTTCGTCGGCAGGTTTAGCGATCTCCGTTTTTAGGCGCTCGACGCACGCTTGGACCACGCCGCCGCTATCGACGGCCAGACGCAAGATCGTGCCAAGCATCGGAATCGTTTCTTTGTCCAGTTCAGTCGGAGCCGCATCCGCAAGTGCAATCACATCCTCAAACGAGAACGTGTTCTTCTCCGGCTGGCGGCCTTGTTGCTGTTGTAACTGCTGAACTTTCCTCAACTGGGCTTGAATCTCTGGCGGCAAGTTTTCCATTGGCGGCAGCGCAGTACCGCGCAAGCTTGTCAGCAGTTTTTGATAAAGTGCCTTGCCTTCTTTTTCTTCGAGTTCCGTGAGAAGCGTCTTCACATCCCGCCAGTTGCCCATCGTCACATTCTGCTGAAAGAGTTTCAGGCTATCGGCGAACGGATCGGGCTCCGGCTTTTTCTCGTCTGGGTTGGTAGATTTCTCTTCCTCTTCCACTTTCGGAGCAAAGGCGCGAAGAATGACTGAGGGACGGCGATCGAATCGCAACTGCTGAATCTTCTGCATCCGCGCAGATTTTTTGGCTTCCTCTTCAGCTTTGCGTTTTGCCTCAGGATCGTCTGGTTCTGACTCGGTGGGTTGCGTGGATGAGTCCGCCGGTTGCGCGGAAGTCGCTGGTTTGAGTGGCGCAGCGGGGCGTGCGGCGGTCTGACCGAAAGCAGACGTCGCAGAAGCGAGAACGGCAAACAACGCGACGATCGATTGGGACTTCATTTCTAGCACCTGTTCGCGACTAATCTTCCGCCGCAACGCGGCACCAACATGTCAGCCCAGGGCAACGTCCTGGGGTAGATCAAAAATGGAATGGAAAGCCCTGAAAGGGCGAAACAACTTGACAATAATTGTGTCGCCCTTTCAGGGCTTTGACGACGCGAGATGGACAGTATTCCCAGGGCGATGCCCTGGGCTGGTATGTTTGGCCCCTTTCGGGCAGAAAAACAAAACGACTCTACGATCCACGACCATCGGGTGGTGGACCGGAACTGGCTCCGCGAGCGTCTGTAGGTTTCTTTGAAGGCTTACGACCTTTGCCGCGACCGCGGCCACTACAGCAGCCCTCTCACTGGCTCGGCAATGGCAGGCCTTGCAATTCGCTCAGGTCCATACGCGCCAGACGAATCGCGGATTCAAGATCTTCTTGGTTCCTTTTTTTCGACGCATCGTCACCAGCAGTCTCTGACTTTTCCGCGAGCAGCCGGAACGTTTGTCGTGCCGCTTCGATTTCCGGTTTCCATTTTTCTTCCGGCTGACCTTCCAGTCGCATCAGCCATGTGAGGTAGTACTGCGAGTTGGCCAGCGTCGCTCGTGTTTCGTCCAGCAGGTCTTGGTCGGCGTTTTCATCTTCCTTCATTTCATCAACAAGACCTTTGAGATCCTGATGAGCATCGGGAAGTTTCCTGGCCAACATCTGTGCTTTGGCGCGTTCCAGGCGAACGCGTCGTCGTTGGTTGACGAGATCTTGAGGCAGGCGATCGAGTGCGTCCTCATATTTCAACTCGGCCTCGGACCACTCTTCGCTTGCCGCGTGTTCTTCGGCTTGGGCGAGAATACGATCGATTTGGTCGAGACGCATTTTTCGTTGCCCCGGACCTTTGTGATAGGCCAGCGCCACGAGGGGGATTAGGAGCCAACCGAGCAGAATGAGTTTTCGCATGCCGATTCCTTTGTAGTACTTGCATTCTTGTAGCCGAAGTCACCAAGACTTCGGGAGTCTTTGTGCATCGCCCGAAGTCTTGGCGACTTCGGCTACCAAACGATTATAGTGTTTCCGACACAGCGGTTGAAACACTTTCTTTGACGACTTCCTCTTGACGGACGCCCGGTTGCCACATGGTTCCGGCGTAATGGAGCAGCATAGGTAAAAATGCGAAAGCCAACGATCCCAGTGTACAAGCAACAATCGCCCATTCACGTCTCGTCAGTTCTTCCCAAACGCTTTCGCTGTCTCCGCCGTCGAGGGCTTCGAGCGTTGCCGTTGCAATGTGTTTTTCGTTGGCGTTGTGATAAAAACCGTCGAGCCTGGCCGCAATTTGTCTTAGTGTGGATGAGTCCTGTCGCGATTGTCGTCCGTTAATAAAACTCCCTGAGCGTGAGTCGCCAACGCCGATCACCAACACGCCACTGACCGATGCCGGCATTCGCGGCATTCCAGTTGCTGGAACCGTGTCACCGTCGCTAATCAGGATCACCGTGGTGCTGCGGGGTTGAAACGGACGAGCGATCCGCGCGGCTTCTTCCAATCCAGCAAAGATGTCCGTCTCGCCTGCGACAAACGCATGGTGCATAGGCAGGTCTGTCAAAGCGTTTCGCACAACTTCCACATCGGTCGTGTCGATCAGCACAGGCTTCGCACCGTTATACGTCGCGACCACACTGATGCGATACTTGCCGATGCCGACGCGATCAAAATACGACTCCAACACGTCGGCCGCTCGTTGCATGCGACTTTGTTCGTGGCTTGGTCCAGCGTCTTGCAATCTCATGCTTGGCGACACATCGAGCACCAACACCACGTGCTTGCGTTTGTGTTCGGGGATTTCGTCGCCCAAGTGAACTTTCGGCGGGAGAATCAACAGTGTGACCAAACCCCAGCACAATGCACCTATCGCTGCGACGCGCCACATTGGCACCGAGTGAGCCCACGCAGCCGGCTGACGACTCGGACCAAACGCCAAAGGAGCAAGTCGGCGGACGCGCAGCGCGTGCAACATCTCGGCACCAGCGGCCAAGATGATCACGATGCACGTTATCAGTTCCGCAATCATTTGATTTTTCGTAGCCGAAGTCGCCAAGACTTCGGACGCAACAAGCAAATCCCCGAAGTCTTGGCGACTTCGGCTACAACGTCTACCAAGGTGTGTATCTCAATCCGAACAGGGACAAGAGACCAACTCCAAGCAACGAAAGTCCCGCGATCGAAAATGGAAAGAAAAAGTCCATCATTTCGGCCGCGGTCTTTTCAATTTTCGTTTCCTGCATTTCGTCAATTCGTTGAAACACGGTCGTCAAGGCGGCGGGATCACCCGGACTGAACACGGCACCCCCAGTCAAGCCCGTGACGTTGGCAATGGGATCGGGAACTGCCGAATTGTCGATGTGAATGCCAAACACCGTGATGCCATAGTCTTTCATCATCTTGGCGATTTGAACGTCTCGCCCGTCACGCATATCGAAGCTGCTGCCGTCGGAAACCAGGATGATCATTCGATCGCCCTCGTCGCGCTGAATCAATTGATCCTTACATGCCACTAGTGCCCTGCCGATCATCGTGCCGCCCAGCCACGGTGGATGACCGGGATTCTTCGGATTCATGAATGGCGGGGCACATCGAAACGCCGACACGTCGGACGTCAGTGGCACCCAATGAAGCACTTCGTTGCCAAAGAATGTGAGGCCAAACGAATCACCTTCCCGGTAATCCAGGAATTGATTAATCGCTTTCATCGATGCATCGTAACGTGTGCCTTCTCCAAAACTCGCAGTCATGCTGCCCGAGACGTCGACACAGAATTCGATATTCGTGAGTGCTCGTCGATCTTTCGGCTGGCCAAGAATTGACGGCCCGGCGAGCATGAACAAAACGACGGCCAAAAGGAGTGGCGGCATCGATTCAGCCAGACTGACGAACGTCCACCAACCAAGTCCGCGGCTTTGACGTCCGTAGTCAAACGGCAATGCGACCCGCCGCGAATCCCGGTTCCAGGTCCATGCCAACAGCAGCGCGGGGATGACCAGAAGATACAACAAGTTTGGTGTCGTGAAACTCATTCTTGCGTCGGCGATACAGCCTCATAAGGTTTGAGTAATTCGGTAATGTCAACTTCGTCGTGTTGCCCAGGGCGATGGAGCCAAACTTCGAGTTTCCGCAACAACACGCCAGCCTCTTCATGCTGGCGGAGTTTTGCGATTGCATCGATCGCTTTGAGTTCATCGAGATTCAATCGACGTCGCCAAAACGCGAGCAGCATTCTCTCAAGTTCGGCCTTCTGGGTTTCATCCAATTCGCCTTTCATGGCACTTTGGACCATGGGCCGCAAACGATCTGCCAGTGACAAACGATGGCTTTCCGCTACTTCGACATCGTTCGCCTTACCGCGCCACGCGAACAAGATGACAAAGATCCCGATGAACCACACGATTCCACCAACAATTAGCAACGTGCGATAACCACCGAGCTTGGGCGATGCCTTGGACTCAAGTTGATTCGGTTCTACTTGGCCTGGCGGCAGTACTGGTTTGACGTCCACCACGATTGCAGGAAGATCGTCCGTCGCTGAGCCATCCCTACGGCGAAGATAGTTTTTCAAGTCAAACGTGCCCGGTTCCAGACCG